>CANJIU010000001.1 GCA_947474365.1 Opitutia bacterium
GTTGCGGGCGCGGCGAAATTTGACCTTGCGCAAGACTCCTTGCGGCCTACCTTCCCGAATTCTGCGGTGAGTCCCCATCGTCTAGCCTGGTTAGGACGCCACCCTTTCACGGTGAGAACCGGGGTTCGAATCCCCGTGGGGACGCCAATTAAACGCCTGATAGCAAAGGCTTTAATTTTTTGGGCTGCTAGGTTGCCAGTTGTCGTGGCAACCTAAGCATGAAACAGGCAACGAAACTCGCCGTCGCTCCGTTCGAAAATCGCAACGGCTCCACTTCATTTCGCGTCATCGGATGGCTGCACGGCGAGCGGGTGCGAATGAATTTCAAGACCCGTGAGGAAGCGTCGGCGGAGAAGGCCGCATTGGAAATTCAGTCGCTCCAGGCGACACATGGGATGCGGTCAGTCCCGACCACGCTGTCGATTGAGCAGGTGCGTGATGCCGAAGTGGCCTACCGTCGGCTCGCAGAGAATTCCCGTCCGCTCTCGTTTTACCTCGATTTTGCGCTGGCTAATTACCGCGAGCCAGAAAAACAAAAGCCGCTTGGCGACGCCATCGCCGACTATGTTGCGGCGAAAGAGCGGGAGTTTGAGCAGGACCAGATTTCTGAACCGCAATTCGACCGCATCGGGTGGGAACTGAAACGGCTGGCGGTTTACTTCAAGCGTAAGACGGTGGCCGAAATCACCGCATCGGCGTTGGTCACGTTCCTGGAGGTCGGCCAGCCCGGCATGAAAACCTACAACAACCGGCGCGGCATTCTCTCCACCTTTTTCAAATTCTCGTTTCAGCGGGGCTGGATCGCCGAGAATCCGATTCCGAAGGTGCCGCATTTCCGCATTCGCCGCCGGAGGGGTGTGGCGCAGACGCTCTCAGTCGCGCAGGCCCGCGCACTCATGGAACATTTCGAGAAATTCGAAGAAGGTCGTTGGGTGCCATATTTCGCTCTCTGCCTCTTTGCCGGAATTCGTCCCTGCGTGCCCTACGGCGAGATTTCAAAGCTCAAACCCGATGCGGTGAATCTCGAAACCGGCATCATTCACATTTCGGCGGAGGTGTCGAAAGTCAGGGAGCCACGCAAAGTGACGATCCAACCAAACCTTGCCGCGTGGCTACGGGCCTATCCGCTCACAAAATTCCCCATCGTAGTCCGCGATTTCAAAAAGCGTCGCGAGAAGTTTCGTGACCAGTTCCATCTCACACACGATGTGCTGCGCCACACGTTCATTTCGATGTTCGTGGCAAAATTTCGCTCGATCGGTGAAGCAGCTATCCAGGCGGGCAATTCCGAGTCGATCATCCGGAGGCACTATCTCGATTTGAAGTCGATTGCTGACGCTGATGAATTCTTTGGCATTATGCCGCAGCGGGAACACTTCGCTGTTGCGAAAGGCGACATCGTCGAGCTGCCGCGCGATGTCGAAATTAGGGTGGCGGTGTAATCGTGGCGAGGGCGGCTTGACGTGCATTCCCTAAGTGAATGAACGAAACAGATACGGCTTCAAAATTGCCCGGCCACCTGACCGACATCGTGGGTTTGCGCGAGAGCGGCGTCTTTCCGTCTGGAAACGAACCGTCTATTCGGACCCTTCGGCAGTGGACGAAACTCCGACGGATACCATCTCACAAGGTGGGACATTTCGTCTACTACGATCCGTCCGAAGTGGCGCTGCACATCCGCACAAAGCTGAAGGTTCCAGCTCGGGGGTGATACCACGAACTCAATTCACGCTGGGGTCGCATGGCCCAAATGATCGGTTGCCGGTTGGGGCGTGATAATCGGCGCTCCGTTTTCGAATGGCATCGATGAATCCTGTAAGACCTTGAATTTCGGTCAAAGCCAGTTCCGCCGTCGACGCCGGCCACCGTCGCCACACTCCACGGAGCTGTTCGGCCGTCCGCGCGGCGGTGCGCAGATCCCGCATCAACCGAAAAGGAACGGTGCTGACACCGCTGTGTGCGTCTGAACGCGACTCAGCCAAGTGATGGCGAATGCGCTGCCGGAGTTCGGCAGTGGGGAGACCTTCCTTCTCCGCGAGGCCGAGCCATTTTTCGATTTCCTCGGGAACGGAAAAAGCCAGGGCAATTTCGCAGTGGTGACTCCAAGTAAGCGCGTCATGGCGTCGAGACATTGGAATTCGCCGGCAAACCAGTTTGGCATTCCGCAGCGTGCCGGGATCGAGTCCGGCGACCGAGGCGCACTGCGCGATCTGCCCGCGGCGGGGGGCGCGCTCATGCGCGAGAACGTCGCCGAGCCAGGCGGTGAGAGTCTGGCGCGATCCCTGGGTGGTTTGCGCAAGTTGAGCGAGACGCCCGATAAGTTCATGCCAGCCGGGTTCGTCGAGATCAGATGCCACGGCTAGTCCCAGGTGGCTCGCTCCGGTGAATGCTTTCGCTGGCAGCGCTGAGATGAGATGCAGCAACTCAGTTGGCATCGGATTTTTGGGCCGGCCGTGGTGGCAGGTGAAGCCGGCTTTGCATAGCGTTCACCTGAAGGCGAAAGCCCTCGGCCGTGATCCCGTGTTTCTTCGCGTAACTGCGCAGGCTGGTGCGGCCAAACTCGGCAATACCCGTTGCATGGATCAGGGCGTCTACCGCGAGATCGCGGTTCCGGGTGCAGGCCAATTCATAGATCAAATCGCGGACAGCCCGTAGAGTCGTAGCAGCTTCGCTCTCTGGGGGGAGAGCAAGCGCAGTGCGCAGCTCATCCACGAGTCCCAACTCGTCGCAGTCTTTGAGGAGGTCTTCCACACTCGGGCGCATAGCAGTTCGCGAAATTCCGACAGGATTCAACCGATCACAGGCAATCCGATTCATCGCGGGATGGTCGGGGCGATCCGGTCAGCACCCCGATGCTGTTTCCATCGGTGGCGGATCAATGTCAGGGCCGTTTCGCATTCGGCGAGCTGAGAATCCAAAAAGACGTCGAATTCGTCTGGCATGCGTCGTTTGACCCAAGTAGGCGTCTGCTCAAGACACGTTATTCGATCCGCAATGCAGGCGAGTTCGTCGTCCAAGTCGGCGACACCGTTCATGTCTTCCGTGGCGAGTAGGGCGAATTCATACATGGGATCGGCAGGCGGGACCCCGTGTTCTGCGATGTCCCGGCGTATCTTGCCGCTAATTTCTTTGCGTGTCGGCATGGATCATTCGATTTGATGCAGCAACGGTCGCACACGAAGTGCACGTCAATTTCGACCTGGAGTAGAAATCGCACTTAGTATGTTCGGCCTGCCATCGGCTTTCGTCACGCGCGCGGGCCGGTGAATTGCCTTAGGTCGAATTCGGCGCCGGCCTGCGAAATCACCAATGCAATCCAAGTAATCTTTGGCGACACCGACGGCTGTGCGGTTGGCCAATTGATATTCAATCAAGGCAGCGGCGGTCGGGGCCTCCGCACCTCGTTCTTTACTGATCAGGCGAACGGCGGCGGCGAAAACGCGATAATGCTCGCGACTCACCCGGACAGAGATCGTAGATGATTTCATGTTGGCTGGAGGAGACGGTTTTCATGGTATCGTGAAGGATAACTCCTTGTCGTAGCCGAGAGCTGCGACCGGTATATGATTTATAGGTAAGCGACCAATCGCAGAGGAAACATGCGTTGGGTCGGATTTGAAAGGAACGCGTGATAGTAGCACACCGCGCGGGCTCTTGTCTCGGCAACCGGTGCGAAAAAATCGGCGACGCCTACCATCGCGACGCCTCACGGACCCGGCTGGGCGGGCACCCGCGCAGTTTTCCGAACCAGCGCGCCATTTGGGTCTCGTCGCAAAACCCGCAGGCCAAGGCCACATCCAGCCCCTTCAGGTTGGTGGTCTGCAACAGGGTGATCGCGTTTTCCACCTGGCGGCCGCGAAGGTATTCCCGGGGTGTCTGGTTGAAAGAGTTTTTGAACAGGCGTTGGAAGTGATTTCGGCTGTAACCTGAGGCTCGCGCAAGCGCATCCACGTCGAATTCTTCGGCGTAGTGAACGTCAACATACGCCACGACGCGTTTCTCGGCGTCGATCGGGAGGCAACCTCTTCGTTCTGTAGATACCTGAGAACCGAAACAATAGTTAAGCACGTGTGCAGCCATCACGACCCCGAGCGCCTCAACATACTGAGAGTTTTGCCGTTGCTCGCCGCGGGAAAGCTGACGGAAAACATTGGAGACTGGAGCTACCAACTCGTCCTCGCGAGTCAGTTCCGCAAGGTCGGCCACAGTTACGCCCTTAAAACTCGATGAGCCAGTTTCACGAAGAAACCGTTGTTCGATGATCAGCGTGACGGTCTGTTCGTTGGTTGATGCGGCAGTCATTTCGGGCTCCCCGGCCGCGAGGACAATTACTACGGGAGGTTGAACCCGCACCGTGCCTACGTAGCGCAAAGGGAGCGGGGCAATTGCTCCGCAAACCCCAGCGATTTCGAGGAGCAGAACAATGCGCGCACGCGTTTCCGAAATTGTGTGTCTGGCTGGCTGAGACTGCCCGAATCGCACGCTCACATTCCGACCGGGATAATATCGAGTGGCCGGTCTTTCTAGGCCGACTAGCCCTTCTGCTTTGGGCTGATCTGCCGTGCCGGACTGAGGGTAGTGAATCGGGGGTTGAGCTGGCATGCCAAAAATGGCTGCGCAGCGGTCACGCAGCCATCTTAACACTCTAAAGAATCCCTGCCGGCCTGTCTCGGCGAGCAGTGCGATTGTTTCGGCTCGGGACACCACAGGGAAGTCGGCTGCCGTCTGCTGCTATTAGCACATCATGGGGGAGCAGCGTCAGCGAAACGTGCCGGCTTCATGAACGATCTCGCCTCCCACGATGGTCACGGCGGCGCGCAGCTCGCGCAATTTGTCCTCCGGCTGCCGCAGAAAGTCGCCCGTGAGGATCGCGAGGTCGGCGAGTTTGCCGACTTCGATGGAGCCGCGGCGCTTCTCGTCGAAGCTCATCCACGCGGCGTCGATCGTGAACATGCGCAGCGCCTCCTCGCGTGAGATGCGCTGGTGCGCGCCGATGACTTTTCCGCCCTCGGTGCGGCGCGTGATCGCGGCCTGCATCGCGAGGAACGGGTTGTAGGGGTTCAGCGACGTGTCGGGGTCGAAGCCCATCATGTGGTCGGCGTTGAGCGCGACTTTGGCGCCGGCTTTCCGCCAAGTCTGGAGGCCGATGAAACTCTCCATGCGCTTCTGTCCGAGCGCGTCGAGCAACGCGTCGCCGTCCTTGAAAAACCATGCGGGCTGCGTGTCCACGACGACGCCGAGGCGCGCCACCCGTGCGGCGGTCGCGGAATCTGGAAAATAGGCGTGGATGAGATTGTAGCGCCGCGGCGCAACGGGGCTGTCGGCGTTGGAGGCCTCAATCGCATCCAGCACGACATCGACGCCCGCGTCGCCCGTGACGTGCGACGACATCTGCCAGCCGAGGCGGTGTGCGGTGCGGACGATATTCTTCATGTTTTCCGGCGCGATCCGCAGATCACCGCGGTAGGCGGGATCTTTGAAACCGTAGAGCGAGAACGCCGCGGGGCCGTAGGGCTCGCGCATGTAGGCGGTGCCGTAGAGCGCGCCGCCATCGACACCGACCTTGAGCGGGCCGACTTTCACCCAGTCGTCGCCGTCGCCGGTCTTGAACGGAATCGCGCGAATCGCCTTCTCGGTGGCCTCGACGGTGCCGTCGGTCGTGAGGCCGATGGTGACGGTCACGCGCACGGGCAGGCGGCCGGCGGCCCGGAGTTTTTCGTAGGTGCGGTAGGCGCCGACGTTGGCGTTGCGCTCCGTGATACTCGTGATGCCGATTTCGTTGTAACGGCGCAGGAGCGTGACGAGGGAGTCGTGGTATTTTTCCTCGGACACGTTGCGCGCGGGGAGGAATTTCACGAGGAGCGCGCCGGCGTTTTCGATCACGCCGGTGGGCGCGCCGTTGGGGCCGAGGCGAACCGCGCCGCCGGGGGGCGCGACGGTGGCCGCCGTGATGCCGGCCGCGGCGATGGCGCGCGAGTTGAGGGCCTGCACGGTCTTGTTGGCGTATTGCCACGTGAACACGGCCGGATGATCCGGCGCGGCGGCGTCGAGATCGGCGCGATTCGGAATCCGCCGCTCGCGGATGCGTGTGACATCGACGCGCGGGAGCTGAATCCAGTTTCCGGCCGGCAGGGCCTTCGCCTGCTCGCGGACCCAGTCTTGAATCTCGACGATGGAGTGGAGTTGGCGGAAGGGCTGGCTCGCCTCGCCGCGGGCTGCGCCGGTCGCGTGGACGTGCGACTCGATCAGGCCGGGGATCACGGAGCGGCCGCGGGCGTCGAGGGTGCGCGTCTGCGGGCCGACGCGAGATTGGATCTCGGCGTCGGAGCCGACGGCGACAAACACGCCGTCCTTGATCGCCACGGCGGACGCGGTGCCGGACGCGGCATCGAGGGTGAGCACGCGGCCGTTGAGCACGACAAGATCGGCGGGCGGCTCGGTGGCGTGGGACTGGACCACCGAGGCACGGTGCACGCAGAGGATGATGAGGAAGGTGAGGATGGGTTTCATGGGCTGGCGTCGTCTTCGAGTTCAAATCTCCCTATCGAGCGCAGGGTGGTTCATTGGGTTGGAGAGGTGAGCAGGTTTTCCCTGAGGAACCGCTCGATTTTTTCGAATGCCGCTGACACGCCGGGATCGTCCAGACCTTTGCCGCCGAAACCGTGCCCGCCGCCTTTGAGCGTGATGAACTCATGAGCGACGCCGACCCGCCGCAATTCGGCCGACATGGCGACTGATTGCTCATACGGCACGTCGATGTCGTTGTCGCCATGCACGAGCAGTGTCGGAGGATAGTCCTTGCTCACGTTTCGAACCGGGCAAAAGCGGTCGAACCTTCGCGGCTGCGTCACTGGGTCGAAACCGACCACTTCCTGTGGCCACAAGCCGTTCTGCCGGCACCAAGTGTAGAAGTTGCTCCGGCCCTTGGCGCCGCCATTGGTGGTCTCCTTCGTGCCGATGGCCTGATGCGCTTCCTCCTTGGTGAACAAGGTCCGCGTCTTGCGGTAAATCTCATGCGGCTTCGCATACCATTCCCCATCCACATCGCCGTAGCCGCTGATTGCGACGAGTGCTTGTGGCCGGGGCTCGACGGTGAACCCGGCAATGAGCGAGAGATAGCCACCGGCGGAGACGCCGACAACGGCAACCCGCTTCGGGTCAATTTGGTAAAGTTCCGGCCCCTTGCTGCGAACCCACGCGATGGCGTCTCGAACGTCCTCGATGATGGCCGCGAGCTTCGTCTCCGGCGCGAGTCGGTAGTCGATCGAGACAATCACATGGCCAGCGTTGAGGAAGCGCTGACGTTGCTCGACATCCGGGCCGCCGCGCCCACCCGTGATCAAGCCGCCGCCATGAAGCCACACGATGACGGGCCTCACGTCGTCACCGGGCATGCGATACACGTCCGCCTTGATGGCCAAGTCGCCGACGGTTTTGTAGGTGTAGGTTTTGCGGTCGGCAGACGGGGCAGCGGCGCTGACATCGCGAATTGCGACGAGGCCAAGCACGAGCGCGACCACGGCGAAATATTTTTTCGATTTTCGGGACATGCACATGACGAAATTCACGGAGCAGTTTTACACCCGATCCGGGATAACGAATGGCGCACGCTGCCGCCCCCGGAGGATGAGGTTGGCTTTCGCCACGGTGTCGCCGCGGCCGATGAACTGCTCCCGCCCGGTGTCCACCTCCAGCCACGGCCCGACGACGACCTCGGCCTTGGCGAAGTCCACGCTATTTGCCTCCAAGTGGCTGCGGAACCGGTCGAACGCCTCCATTGCGTCCGGGCCGCGGTCTTTGACGGCGTCGCGCGCCGCCGCGATGGGGTGCCCGGTGCCGACTCGGTAGGAGGCGTTCGCCAGGTGAACGAGGGCTGTGGACAGGTGTCCCTCCAGCACATCCGCCCGCAAATCCGCGACCTTGCGGCTGCGGACGGCGGAGAGGAAATTGAACATGTGCCCCTTGTGGGCCGGGAATCCGCCGGTGTCGCCGGGCTTGCCGGGCGGGGTCGGCGGCTTGGTTTCACCTTGCTCGCACAGGAGTTTTGACTTGATCGGCTTGGGCCCTTGGGCGGATGGCAGGTTCCACACCTCGAGCACGACCAACGGGCCGGGCTCATATTGGAAGAGGCAGACTTGGGTGTTCGGGGTTTCTCCATCGTCGTCAAACAGGTAGCGTCCGCCGAAGCTCATCACGCGCTTCGGAAGTGTATTCTGGCCGAGGGCAACCCGGAGTTCGTCGAGCTGGTAGATGCCGTTATTCCCCAACTCCCCGGTCCCGGTGGCCCAGGCCCAGTGCCACTCGTAGTGCAGATCCTTGCGGCGGAGAGGATCCTTTGGGGCGGGGCCGCACCACAGGTCGTAGTCAACCGATGCCGGGATTGGCTGCGGGCCGGCGGTCTTGCCGATGCTCTTGCGGCCCCGGCTCAGGTGGGTGAGGGCGGCTCGGATTTTCCCCAAGCCTTCCATCTCGAGCCGCATCGCGCCGGTCTTGGTGCCGTGGTTGTGGTTGCCGTATTGCACGATCCGGTCGTATTTGCGGGCGGCCTCGACCATCTTCCGCCCTTCCCACAAGTTGTGCGAGATCGGCTTTTCGACATACACGTCCTTGCCGGCCTGACACGCCCACACGGTGACCAGTGCGTGCCAGTGGTCGGGGGTGGCCGTGACGATGGCGTCAACGTCCTTGTTTTCCAGCAGCCGGCGGATGTCGGTGTATGCGGCCACGGGCTGATTGCGGTCGGTGAATGTCTTCACCCCGCGGTCGAGCACGTTCTGATCGGCGTCGCACAGGGCCACGACGCGCACACCGGACAGTTCGCGCAAACTGCGGAGATGCACGTTGCCCTGGGCGTGGAAGCCGACGACGGCCACTCGCAGATCGCCGTTCGCCCCTTGCGGACGGGCGTGGGGGGCGAAGGCGAGCGTCGCTCCGGCAGCGGCGGAGGTTTTGAGAAAGCTGCGGCGTGTGATTTGATTCATGGGAGGTCTTTCGTTTGTGGTTGCGTTCGGGTTGCAGAGATCAGCGTTTGCGTTTCGCCTGCGCGATCAGGTCGGAGATGGAGACGGCCGCTCCGTCCTTGGCTTTGGACGCGTCGGCCGCACTCATGAAGGCGTAAATTTCGATCGTCTCCTCGGCCGAAACTGGCGGCGTGCCGGTCTTGAAGAATCTTACGACTCCCTCAATCAGCCCGGTGGAGCCGGACGACTGGCCGGTCGACGATCCTTTGGTGCCGAAGATGACCACGGGCGCTGCGGGCTTGCCGGTGCGAAGATCGCGAAAGGTGCCGATCCGTCCGTCCTTCCACACCCCGATAACGAGGTCCGTGCCGCCCGCCTTGATCCGTCGGACTTGCTCGCAGCCCGGCCCCATGACGGTGAACAGACCTTCGACCGGATGGATGCCGTAGAGGTAGAGGTCGGGGTGGTGCTCGGCCCACGAGCTGGACCCGAACACGTCACAACCGACGACTTTGCCGAGGGCCTCGTCAGTCTGCGCCCCGGCGACCCCTTTGCCGTAACGCAACGCCGAGCTGGACCAGATGGGGACGTTCTTTTCCTTCGCCAGCCGGAAAATCTCGACGACGTCCTCCAAGCTGGCCGCCACCGGCTTGTCCACAAAGAGGGGCTTGCCGGCGGCGATCACCGGCCTCGCCTGCGCGAGATGCGGCCGCCCGTCCACGCTCTCGAGCAGCACTCCGTCCACCTTCTGGCACAGCTCCTCGATGCTCGCGACCATCTCGACCCCGTGCTTGTCGCGCAGATCGGCGGTGAACTTGCCTATGCGGTCGGCTGACGCCTTGAAGTCCGGTGAACCGCCGGGGAATGCGGCCACCACCTTGCAGCCAGTGTTGTTCTTGAGGTTGTTGATATGGCTGGTGAAGGCGATGACGTGAGTCGTGTCCAAGCCGATTATGCCAAGCCGAAAAATCTTTTCCTGCGCTTGGGCGAAGGCCGGGAGGTTGAGGCCGATGCCGAGCAGCAGGGCGCACGAGAGTTGAATGGCGGCGCGGGCCCGGCCGGCAGGTTTACAGTGTGAATCGTTCTTCGGGTTTTTCATGGGTGTGTGGCTCCGATGGTTAGTTGTGATGTGATGGGGTGCGGGATGCGTTGGGTGAGTTAGTTCCTGGTCGTTTCGGACAGGATGCGTTCGTAAATCGATTTGGCTTCATCATACGCCTGTTTCGCGGTGGCACGTTCGGCACTGCGAATGCCCCTGCCCTTCTGGCTCCAGCATTGGTCGACCGCCTTGATGCACCATTCGGCGCTCCGCTTGCTGGCGCGCACCGGCTTGTCGCCCACGGTCACCCACACGGGATTGGTGTGGACGCTCGGCAGGATGCGCACCGCGACCCAGGAGGACTCCTTGGTTTCCAGCGGGACGTTGAGCGTGCTGAATGAACCGTCGGCTTCGATTTCCTTCCGCCAAGCGACTTCGCCATTGACGATCACTTCCACTGGCACCCGGCGGGTCTCGCCGATGCGGCAGCGCTCGATGTGCCAATAGGGCTTCTGATCCAGCCGCGAATTGCGGATGCGCCGAGTTTCATCGGTCTGTTCCTTTTGGAGCCTCGCAGCGACATCGAACGTGGCGTTGACCTTGCCGGGTTGCTTCAGCGCCAGCGTGCTGATCTTGCTCTCGCTCCCCGGTTCGCCCACGGCCACCTCGTTCACCTTGAAGTCCAAGACATGGCTCAATCCATCGCCGCAGTAGCTGCGGCCGAGCTTGAGGCCCTCGGCCCAGCCGTCGAAGTCCAGCGGCTTGTCGGTCGGCATCTTGACGTAGATGCGCCCCAGACCGACTTTGTCGCCGTAGATGCAGGGGAAATCCGTTTCGCCGGAGATGCGGGACGTCATCCCGCAGTTGAGCGTGTGATACCAGATGTTCAGCTCCCAGATCGCAGGCGTATCGACGGCGGATATGAAGTCGCACACGCCATGCGCCGCGGCGACGATGTATTCGTTGGCCCCGATGCCATCGAACGGGGGCATCTCGTAGTCGGGGAGTTTGTCGGCCGCTTTGCCGGGGCCGGTGCCACGATCGGCGTTGCCGACAGGCGCCAGCCGTTCGCCGCGAGGTCCATAGTCGGGAAGTCTCAAACCCCAGCCGGAGTGACTGTATCCCACGACGCCGCCTTGCTCCTGCCCCCACTTGAGCACCGGCAGCGTCCAGCTCGGCCATTCCTCGATCCGCGTCGTGCCGGGGTAATCATCCTCCTTGAGCCGCAGCAGGCACAGATGCCCACCATGCGAGGACGGGAATCCGCTGACCTCGACATCATACCGCATCAGGTAGTCCTTTTTCGACAAGGCCGAGGTCTTGCCTTCAAAATTCTGCTTTTGAAAATACCAAGAAGGCCCCCAACTCAGCACACAGCCGACGTTCAAATCCTCGCCGATAAAATGACGCAGCATGTCGGCGGGGCTGACTCCTTCCGTCGGGCTGTCGTAGTGCGCGCAGCCGGCGGCGTGAACATGATGATCGCCCGAAAACCATCCGCGCGTCTTCGGCTCGATCCAGCGGGTCAATTGAAACGTCTGCTGATGGCGGGCCTGGTTGTCGGGGACGCTGAAGCGATGCGTCTCGACAACGTATTCCGGGCCGCGCGAAACAACCGCGGTAAAATCGCCGGGCGGGAGCTGAAGGGATTCGCCGTCGGCACGGTAAACCTGGTTGTGGAAAAAGAAGTCGGGCGCCAGACGGCGCGCCGGATTGGGATACACGCGCCCCCAGCGATCGCGCACCACGAGCGCAGCCGTGGTGGGCTTCCCGTCGTGATCGCGAATGCCAAGCATGACGTCCACCGCCGGCGCCGATTCAAAGAGTATCGGCAGCTCGCTGCGGAACCCCAAATCCTGCGTCCCCTGCCCGACATGGAACTCAAGTGTCGCCTCGCGCCGGCCCTTGTCGCGGCTGAAGAGTTGCACGATGCGATACTCCACTTCCAGGCCGGACAGATTCTGATTCAACGGCTGCCGGCCATAAACCTCGATGCTCAGAAAGCTCTGCGCGGATTCGTCCGGAGTGACGAGATTTCCGAGCAACTGTGGCCTAGGAGCTGCCGTGCCTTTCTTATAGGTTCGACCAGCTTGGGGACTGTCGACCACGAGTGGAGGCGTGATGCGGGCGGCATTGTTCACTTTCAGCAGGACCGTCGTCCAACCCTGCTGGATCAATTTTTTGGGCGCGCGCCCTTCGATTACGGACACGCGGCTCTCCGCGTTGATGGTGACCTGCGCGAGGCAGAGCGGATCAAGCACGCCCTGAATGGCCTCCACCGATTCGCGATCTTCCTTCAGCTCCATCGCCGCCTTGAGTTTGGCGACGTCAGTCTCCGCCAACGGAGCGCCCACGTATTGCAGCGCCTCGATCAGTCGTTTCGTCGCCGCCACCAGCGGCTGTTTCTCGACGCCATGAATGGTCTCTAACCCGGCCGTCGTCACCGGGACTTTGCTCGCGTGCGCCCCCGTGTGAGAATCCACTTTCTTTTGGGCGAAGTCCTGGGCTTCGGAAAACGAGCAGAGGCCGAAACAGGTAAGAGCGAGAAGCAGTTTTTTCATGGGTTGGGTTGAGGTTGGGTTTGGGCGAAGGCACTTACTTGCGGCCGAAGTGGCGGTCGGCGAAATCGAGATAGCATTTCCAGTCGAAGGGTGTGACGTCGTGGACGCCGCTGCGGATGTGGTAGCCGATTGCTCCCATCTGGGGTTGATTGACGGGAGGCATAACTTCCACGCCCAGACCTTCCGCGCCGAACAGGCGATACACCGGCTCGGCATGCAGTTCGGACAGAAACTCACCGCGCGGATCGGCCTGCAGGTCTCGCTCGGCGCTGGCCACGTAGACCGGACGCGGGGCCATCAGGGCAATCGACATGTGCTGATCAAAGGGCAGGTTGCTGGTGTGCTCGGTTTTTATCATCACAGGTTGCCTAACGCGGTTCAAAGTTCCTCGACGTCGAAATAGCGCAGCACACCCGGCAGGATGACCGACTGCACGTCGAGCGAGTCGTAGATTCGCGGCCGCACGAAGTCCGCGAATTTGAACCCGTGAGCCCACTCGCATCCGGCGACCCGGCGATCCAGACTGGCGGCGAGCTTGGCGTGGACGCCCATCCGGCCATGGCCGTAGAAACGCACATCGTCGGTCGCGAGTTCCGGCCATTCCGCCAGGACATCGAAGGCACGCAATGTCTCGTAGGTGCGCAGCGCAACCAAGCTGTCACCGATCCAGGTGAGGTCGTCGGCCAGCTTGTGGAACGTGCCGAATGGCCCATGCAGCGGGGGCGAGTTGATGGGATCGGGCACCAGGGGCCCAACCCCCGAGAGGTTCACCACGAACACCGCGCGGCCCTTGCCGCACTCCGCGCGCAGCCAGTCGGCATGCTGGGCGAGCGCCCGGGTGCCGTGGTCCCAAATGGCGATCGTGACCGGCTGGCTTGCCGGCCGCAGGCGCGGTCGGATCAACATACCGAGGTTCGCGAGATTTCGCTGCGGCCACCAGAAAGCGACATCGACTTCAAAATCATCAACCGCGATGGCCCGCTCGATCAGGCGGGGATTCGCATCGTTGGCCTCGCGGTCGTTGAACACCTGGGTGCGCAGCCATTGCAACGCCTGCGGCCTGCGGTCGGCCGCTGCCAGCCGTCCGCGATGGGCCTCGGCTTCCTTGAACCGTGCGGCTGTCGCCTCGAAAACGAACTCCGCTCCGGCCAACTCGCCGCGCACCTGTCCCGACTCGGTGCATCGCAGTTTTTCCTCCGGGAACGGCTCCGGATTGAACCCCGCGAGGTCGACGTCGCGCCCGAGCAGATGCTTCGCGAAGAATCGCGCGGCCGCCTTCTGCAACGCCGGCGTATAGGCGTGCGTCGAGCGGTCCTCAACCAGCTCGAGCGCATTCGCCCGGTCGAACAGGCTCCAGATCCGGCGCGAGCGCGACACCGTGCGGCGCGTGCCTTCGATCGGAAAGAAATCCGAGGTGACCGCGAGCACGCACACGGGTTTCGGCGCGATCGCGAGCAGGATGTCCTCGTGGTCGTAGCCTGCGCGGGTGAAGCCCGGCCAGATTTGTTCGGCATCCTGGGGCTGGCCCGTGCGCTGGTAGGACTCGCGGTTCGTGATGAACGTCGCGGGCGCCGCCGCCGCAATCCGCGTGTCGACGAGCATCATTAGGCTCGTCTGCGTGCCGCCGCCGGAGCTGCCAGTGACGCCGATCTTCGCCGGATCAACCTCGGGACGGGTGAGCAAGTAGTCCACTCCGCGCATCGCGTCGTGCAGAAAATAGCGGCCGAGGCTGTCGCCGATGAATCGTGCCTGTGCACCGGCATAGTCATGATCTCTGGTGCTGGCCGGAACCGAGGCTTTCTTCGCCTCCGCTTCGTAGTAGCTGAGGCGTTCGCCCTGTCCGATCGGGTCGATGGCAAACACGATCAACCCCGCCTGCACGAGGGTCTGGCACACGTTCTGTGTCCGATGAAACAGTTTGGCGGTTTCGTTGTGCCCGCACAGGAGCAAAACGGCCGCCGTGCGGCCGGTGCGCTGGTGCGGCAGGTAGAGGTTCGCCGTCACGTAGTGCCTCGGCCGAGACTCGAAGATCACTTTCTCGATCGTGAAGCCGCGGCCTGGCACAATGCCGGTGGCGCGGGCGTTCAATGGCGTGTCGCTGGACGGGAGCCCGCCGAGACTGGCGGCGAAGTTGCGACGGATTTCCTCCTGCCGGCGGCGAACCGCGTCAGGCGATTGCAACGCATCGCGCGCCGCTTCGCCGGCGGCGAAGAGCCGTCGCGAGCGTTCGTAGATGTGGTCCTTGAGCTGGCTGCCGGGGTGAGCGTAGTCGAGCGTGTAGCTCTCCAACCGTTTGAAAACCGACGGTGTTGCACCCGTCGGAGTCCGGTTCGCTTCACTCGGTGAAGCGTGGCCAAACGTAAGGCTAATTTGCAGCGCGGAAAAGGCGGTGTAGCGGACGAGTAGCCAAACCGTCGCCGGCCGGTTCCGATGTGATCTTGGAGAGTTTTTGCGGTGCATGAGATTTCGGCTATTTCTTGCGGTGACTGGATATCAAAGCTCCGCACCACCGTTCGACTACGGTGCTGTCGCCCGTTTGCCGGGCGACCAGTTGACGGGGTTCTCGACGGCGTAGCGGAGCAGCTCGTCATACAGCAGCATCTGGAGATCGAGCAGTTGTTCGTGATTTACCTGCGGATAGGGAGGCGTGCGCAGCCCACAGGGAGTTTCGTGCACAAACGTCACGGCTCCGCAGGTGTGATGCAGGGCGCTGACCAAATTGAAATGCGGGGGCGGAAACGTCTGGCCGTCCACCTTGGGCTCCGTTCCGGATGCGCGGTGCGGCAGACTGGCGGCGGCATAACGCTTTTGCAGCCGATCCCCGAGTTTTTTCAGGGTTTCCTTGACGGTCCAGGGAACGTAGCTCGTCTGCATGAGCTCAGGCGTTGCGGCGTGGGAGTGAAGGGAGACGATATAGTCGGGAGCCTCGTCTCGCGCCAATCGAAGGAAAGCCCGCGTCTCCGGTGCCATGGGGTCGAACCATTCGTCGTGCATCAGGTTAATCTGGCGGTCGTTCCAATAGGCTCCCAGCGTGCCGACCTGAGGCCCTCGCATGGGATGGATCTGTTTGACGAAAGGCCAGGTTTGATTCGAGCCATCGGGACGCGTGCCCATGCCGATGCGTTCATTCACCGCATAGTCGATCCCCACCCAGGAGTCATAGGGGCTTCGCGCCCGTGCATCCGGGCTGCCGCAGGGAATAATCAACACCCGACACTTGGCCAGATTAGCTGCCAGTTCGCCCCACTCGCGACCTCGCAGATCGCGTCCCGTCTCGGCGACCTGGATCAGATTAAGCAAGCCGGCGATCCCCTCCACCTCATGCCCGTGGACCGGACCGAGCAGGAAAACGACGGGTTTTTGCGTCCCGTCCTTGCGGGCATACGAGAACGGATCGCGGCCGCCTACGGCGGAATTGTAGTTCGCGGTTCCTTTGCGGTCTTCCGCTGCACCGTAGCTGACAAGAAAGACGCTTCTCCTCCCGGGAGTTTCCACGATGACGCTGGCCGTTCCTTTCTTTAGGGCGCGGACAGCTTCGTCGACATGCTCAAGACGGGTTTTCCAAAACTGGGGCAACTCCTTCGCGGAGGCCGGCGCAGAACCGTCCTGGGCCAATCCGGAAATGGCGAGCGAGATTGAAAGCAAGGTGGCGAGCGAACCGAGCGAGGGCAGGTTTTTCATGTTGGGCGTCGAACTTCTGCGTTGGCTTGTTCTTGTGGTTTCGATGTTCTCAGGCCGCCGTCGATGCCGTTGATGTTGTTGTCGGGAGCCGTCCTGCATGGGCCGCGTTCAAGTCGATCAGGTGGCCGGTCAGTTCGGCACCGAGTCTGATCTGGTTTTTCACGGCAAAGGAATGGAGACGCATCTTGGGGGGCAGGGGATCGTGGCAGTTTTTCGGTCCCGCTGCTTTAGCCGTGGCGCACTAAATTGTCGCCAATTTGGCCCAAAGCCGCCCGTGGGCGAGATTACGCCCCGGTCCACTCCCATCGATCTGATGCCGATTTGCTCAGCAGCACCCGATCGTGGGCGTCCTCGCCAGGACGAGCAGTCCATTCTCCGGCGACCGCCGCGCCGACCTTGCAGCAAAGCCGCCGGTGCGCAGATTGAAACACCGCGTCCGATACGAACCGGTGTCGAGCCTTGCGGTGACGCTGCCTGCGCGCCGTAGATACACGATATGGCGCGCGCCGGGCTTCGGTGAGTCTGCTCGATGTGTGGATCGCAATCGCAACCAAAGCGGTGTTTTCCTGATGGAGGTCGATAAATTCGCCCTGGCTTGTTGCGGCGGGCACGGTGGACCTGCGATGATCACTCTTCGCGATGATCGAGCACGGCATCTCGTTTGAACCGCGCGCGGAACCGACGTCCCGCACTGCCACCCAATCAGTCGCCAGCCCGCCTCACGATCACTCTCGGGTTGAATCATGCGATCATCAGGGGAGTTCTGGCCGCTGAGAGACCCATCAGCACTGCGCCGCTCAGCCAGTGGATTGCTCCGAGCCGCAACGACGGCAAGAACCAAGGCAGTGATAGCCCGCGCGCTTATACCAGTCCGCGATCATCTCAGGGTAGTCGTCGCCGTCGCTCCATAGCGATTGCGTGTGCAGGTTGCCCTTGAACCAGCGTGGCGCGGACATGGCCGGCTCGGCGGCCACGGCGGAAAAAGCAAACAGCGCGCCCGCGAACGAAATCAGTAGACGCGGAATGGGGTGCATAAGGGAGGAGCAGGTGGATTACGGGAGGTTGCGCGGATGTCAGTCTTTCAGCTTGGCGGCGGCGGTTGCGGCGGTGACAGGACCGAGAACGAATTCGAGAAACTGGAACGCCTGCTCGTTCGACTCCGGATTCGGCGGATGCTCAGGACGATTCGTCATCGCCACCCGGTTCTTGTAACCGAGGAAGTGATTCACCGCGACCGCGTGGTTGAGCGCGACCCAGCGGGCCGGGAAGTCCTCCGCGCCGCCGGAGACGAGGAACGGCCGCGGTGCCATGAGCGCATGCAGCTCGGGCAAGTCGTGCCCGCTCTCGAAGATCGCTTTGTAGGAGCCGGTGCGCGGGTTGTCGGGCTTGACGAGGCCGGGTTTCCGTTTGGTCGTCGGGTCGAACCCCAGATACCACGGTTCCCAATAATTCACGTTGCCACGGGACTCGTCGAAGACGATGCCGCCATCCGACCACACGCCGCAGGCAAACTTCTCGTAGAGGCTCGACGCGAACATCGCCCACTTGCCGCCATACGAATGCCCCATGACGCCAATGCGCGCCGGATCGACTTCAGGACGCTGCGCCAGCGCCGTGTGACAATTGGCCGCGATGTAGGCGAGGTAGCTCAACGGCTGGCACCGCGCCCCGTTGACGAGCGGCTGGCGTGAGTCGCCCGGAGAGCCGATCGCGAGCGTGACGAAGCCGCGCCGCGCGAGTTGCAGCGCGAAATCGCGATCCTGGCCGCGACTGCCCTCCGTCATCATCTTCTTCGCCTGTCCTTCGAGCGGGCCCTGGTAGGCGACGCTCACTTCCGGCACATAGTAGGGCACGAGCACGGACGGCCGGGGAGTGTTACCCGGCGGCACGAGCAAGAAACCGTGCTGCATCACCCCGGGTGCGACTTCGATCCGAACGCGATACTGGCTGATGCCGTCGCGGAGTTCCGTTTCCAAAAGCTCCAGCTTCGGACGGGCGAGCAACTCGGGCCACGGACCCATCCGGTCGTGCCAATACTTCAGAATTTCCGCGCGTCGTGCCGGCCACTCCGCCGGGGACGCCACCGGACGGCCATCGTAAGACTTCAGCGGCGACACATAGCTTCCGAGCTGCCCGGCGAACTTCGCTGGCGGTGCGAAAAACGGCCGGAGCTTTTCGGGAAGGGCTTGGGGTGTTTCGGCCGCCCCGCATCGCATGGCGCAAACCAGCGGTAGAACGAGCGAATATCTCATGGGCTTTTCATGTAGGAGAATCAGTTCTTCAGCTTGGCGACGGCTTCGGTTTTCGCTTTCGCGAGCACCTCTGCCAGCGCGACCGGTGCTCCGCCCTGGCGCTTGCTTTCATCGGCGGCTTCCATGAACGCGAAAATCTCAATCGTCTCCTCCGGATTGACCGGGGATTTGCGGGTCTTGAAAAAACGGGCGATTTCGAGGCAGAGGTCTTCGTAGCCGCCGCCTTTTTCAATCTGCGCGATGGACTTCGTGCCGAAGACCGTCGCGCCGAACCCGGCCTTGCCTTTGTGAATGCCGCGATAGGTGCCTACGCGCCCGTCCTTCCATACGCCGGTGACGAAATCCGTTTCCCTGGTCATGCTGCGGCTGACGGTTTGGCAGCCGGTGCCCAAAAACACAAACAGCGGCTCGATGCCGTGAATGCCGTAGAAGAACAGGTCCGGCGTGCCGGTCGAGTGCGAGCACGGGCCCCAGGTCGCGGCGCCGAGGATGGGGCCAATCGTGTCATTCGCCACCGCCGCCCGGATATCCGCGGCGAAACGGAGCGTCGAACTGGAGAAGACGGGCACGTTGTGTTTCTTCGCCAGCTCGAAAATCGCGACCGCGTCCGCGAGCGAGCCGGCGATGGGTTTGTCAATCCACAGCGGCTTGCCGGCCTTGATGACCGGGATGGCTTCCTGCCAATGAATCCGGCCGTCCACGCTCTCAAGCAGCACCACGTCCACCTTCTCCAGCAGCGCGGGGATGGAATCCACGATCTCGACTCCTTTGGCCCGGATTTGCTCGGTGAATTTTGCCACGCGGTCGCGGCTGGCGGGCAAGTCGGTGCCGCCGGGATAACCGGCGACGACCTTGAAGCCGGCCAGATCGCCGGCGGCCTTGGCACTGTTGAAAATGCCGACAAAGGCCGGCACATGCGATGTGTCCAAGCCGATCATGCCGATGCGGATCGGTTGGGCGGCTGGAACTTGGGCGTCGGAAATTCGGCAGAGGCCGAAGCAAGCGAGAGTGAGAAGCAGTTTTTTCATAGGTTGGGTCGAGGTTGGGTTTGGAGGAAGCCAGTTACTTCAGGCCGAAGTGGCGGTCGGCGAAATCAAGATAGCACTTCCAATCGAAAGGCGTGACGTCGTGGACGCCGCTGCGGATATGGTAGCTGATCGCTCCCATCTGCGGTTGATTGATGGGCGGCAGGTCTTTCACTCCCAGGCCCGCCGCGCCGAACAGGCGATACACCGGCTCTGCATGCAGCGCGGACAGAAACTCACCACGCGGGTCGGCCTGCTGGTCTCGCTCGGCGCTGGCCACGTAGACCGGACGTGGTGCCATCAGGGCTATCAGCATGTGCTGGTCAAACGGCAGATCGCTGACGCGCTCGTTGTATTTCTTGAAGTTGTCGCAGAACCAGTGTGGATAACTGTAGTTGATCTGATGCACCGATTCGCCAAACACGCGGCGGCTGAGCTTGGCGCCGCCGCAGCCGGAGTCGTTTGAGATTACGATCGCGAAGCGTTCATCCTCGGCGCCGGCCCACAGCGCGGTCTTGCCCAACCGTGAGTGTCCCATCACGGCCACGCGTTTGGCGTCGATGGCGGGGTCGCGTTCGAGATAGTCGAGCGCGCGGCTGAGCCCCCACGCCCAAGCGGCAATCGATCCCCACTCGTCTGACGCCGGCTTTGTCTGCCCGACCCGATAAAACAGGGGGTGGACGCCATTTTTGAACCCGTCATCAAAATCGGGATCGATGTCCCCATAGTAGGCGGTCGCCAGAGCGTAACCGCGATCCAAAATGGCATCCACATCCCACCGCTTGCTTTCGGTTCCGCGCGTCGCCTCCGTGGCGCGATTCTTGACATAGCCTTGTTCGGCGCGTCCGCGTTGCCAGCTTTCGGACACCTTGATGCCGGGGTCAGCGTGAATCGCCTGGTTCCCGCCGAAGTTCAGGCCGAGGAATGTCGGAACCGGCCCCGGAGCGCTCGCCGGGATATACAGTAGCAGATCCATGCGCGGCCCCTTCTCATCGGCCGAGAAATAGACTGCGACCTGCTTTCTCGTCGCCTTGCCGCCGAGCGCACCGCGAGTTTCGTCAAAGACTTTGAATTTCAGATCAATCGGCGCCGGTGGCCGCCGGCCGAACATCTCGGTCCGAAACAGCTCCAGGATTTCCACGCGTCGTTTCCGCGTCCAGGTCTCCGCATCCGTCACGCGCTGCCCGTTTTTCAACACGAGTGCATCGGGCAGCTCGTAGGGTGGCACCTTGCTTTCGTCGCGGTTCTCGGGCGGAGGCCTTTTTCGCGGCGTGGTAGGCGTGTCGGCCGCCACGATTCGGGCCGGCCACGTGACAGCGGACAAAGCCGCTAAGCCGACCCCCACCACAACGACAGATTTCGTGAGTTTAGATTGCATCGGAATTTTCACTTTAGGTTAGAGAATCACTCGGCGCGAAGATAGAGCACGGCATCGCCCTTGAACGGCGCTTGGAACTGACGCTTCGCGCCACCGGCCACTTTCTCACCGGCTCGCTTCTCGGCTGTTCTCGGATTGAACCACTCAACGGCCATTGCGCCTTTCGCGGCGGAAACATCCACTGTCACTTCGCCACCATCGGGAAGATAGACGAGGTATTCTTTCCCCGGACTGGCCAAACAATATTCCGTCGAAGATAATTCGTTGCGTGGCGTCATGGCCGCGAGGTTCATCCGCTCCGCGTAGGCGCGCGTGTGGCCCATCGCTGGCCGCGCCAGCACGATGGCGTAGGCGTTGTCTTTCGCATACGTCATCACGCCGTCCGGCTGCGAGAGGTCGAGCGGGTCCATGTAGATGGGGTTGTAGCCGCGAAGAAAACTCTTCCATACCCATGCGTGGTCGGCGCGCTGCTGGCTGGTCCGAGTCATGCACGCGTTGTTCCAGGTGTGATCGGTGTCGAGGATTTCGACCTTCTTTCCGGTCGCGGCGGGTGGGCTGACCGAATAAGGATCGCTCGGGCCCCACGCGGTCGCTCCGGGCGAGACCCATTTGGCTGCGCTGGCGAACAACGCATCGTTGGCGGCGATCTTGTCCTTTTGGCTCCCGGCCACGAGGGTCGTCATTCCCACGGGGTGCTGCTTCGGTTTGCGCGCCTGATACTCGTTCACATAGCGGACCATTTCCCTCTGCCAGTGCAGGATGTCGGGATGATAAAGGCTCTCGTTCGAGATTTCGTAGAGCACGTTGTCCAAGCCATTCACGGCATCGACGACCTTGCGGATGTAGGCGCGCTGCAGCTCGGTAATCGCGGGGACCTTGAGCATCTGCACTTCGAGTCCCTGGCCATCGGCGTTGGGATCGCCGTCGATGCCGCTGATATTGTTGGCGGCGTTCATCGGATGCCCGGCCCAGGTGTCCGGCTTGATGCGCAGGCACCAGCCCTCGAAGAGCATTACGGAGACATAAATCCCGCGACGTTGCGCGGCCTGCACGCGCGACCTCAGCCGCTCGAAGTGGACGTCGTCCCACTGTGCGAAATCGAACTTCGGCAGTCCGTCGAGCGCCGCGCCCGGTCCGGTGCGTTTCCAGGGATGCTGAGCGGTGAAGCGCAAGGGCGCCTGCTTTTCATTCCAGCCTGTCCATTCGCTCAACTCGTAGCGCCACAGGCGAACGAAGTTGTGGCCGTGCTTCGCGAGGAAATCGAGAAAGGCATCGAAGTCGAACGCCGGCGGCGGCTGCGTCACGCCTATGTCCTGAATCGTGTTCCAGGGATGCGACCCCGTGAGGTAGATGGCCTTCCCTGAACCGTCGGTGAAATAACGCGGATTGGCGGGATGCACGCGGAGCGGTCCGGCCGCCTCGGCCGCGACCAAGCAATGAATCAAGGTGCAGGCGGACAACGCGGCGGCGATTTTCGACCCAATTGTTTTCATGGTTGTTGGTTGCTTGAGGTGGAGGAGAAATCGGGTGGTCAGGGACTCGAGCTGGACGGGGACGGCCCGCCCAACGTGAGGACCCATTCGCCCTTGGATGGCGGAACGAGACGATGCACGCCCGGCGTCTCGACGCTGCAACGCGCCGGCGCGTAGCGACCACGAACGGGATCAAACCAACGAACTGCGAGTGGAACTGAAAACGTCGACACATCCACCTCGATGGCTTCGTTGTCCGGGAGGTAGGCGACCGCGCGGTCTCGCCCCGCGATCTTTGCCAAGACCGCGCGTCGCGCCCATGCCTCGGGCTGATTGCGGATGAGTTCAGGCGCCGGCTCCAATCGCCACCACTCGAGGGCGGCCAGAAAGTCGTGCAAGTATTGCATCTGTGAGGCGCTCTCCCATTGGAGCGCCTTCTCCCAATAATCGTATTTCTCCGGGTCGGTGATCCACTTCCAGATTCCGCCATTGCCGAGCGTAACTTTGGGCGACACGTCGCCCGCACCGTAGGTGTAGCCTTTTGCACCCGACAGCCAGCTCAGCCACGCGTGCGACCGGGCGTCTACTGCCTGCCAAGCCTTCTCGCCCTGGCCGTCATACATCGCTTCGAGGTTGATCACGGGCTTGTGCGGCTCGTGGCGGTAGGCGTGCAGCATCCACTCGGATGCGTGATGCGCGCATCGTTCGCGGTTGCCTTGGTTGTGCCCGGATTGAACGCCTGCGAAATCGAGATACGGCTGATCGTAATACTTCATCGTGTAGGTGGGAATCGGCTCCCGCGAAGGCGTGCCGGGATGCTGCGTGATCAGGTGGACGGTGGTGGCGTCCCGGGTGGCCCGGCCCACTTCATCGGCCAACGGCATGAAGTTGCTGTCGAAGCTCGGCGAGAAGATGACGAAGTTACCGAAGAGTCGCGCCACGATTTGCCTGGAGAAAAGGCACGCGGCGGCGGATTCCGGATACCTGTTCACCGGCTCCATCAGCCCGATGAGCATGACCACGAATCCGGCCTCGTTGGCCTGTTGAATCTTGCGCTCGAACGCCTGCCAGAAAGCGGGATTGCCCTGAAAACACGCCTCGTCGTGAAACGGCACCACGCCATCCCGGTTGGTCTCGCCGGCCCACTTGGGCGCCGGGGCCACCTGAATCAGGGGGAAGCGCTTCGCCCTGCGGTCGGCGAGGTAGCGGTTCCACTCGTCCTCGTTGGACCGCATCGGCGCCGCCCACGCCGTGTCACCCATCCAGAGAAACGGCGTGCCGTCACCAAAGGTTAGGTAACGGCGATCGTCGCTCACCTTCAGAAAGCCGCGGCGATAAAGCGTGTTTTCGCCACGATACGGAGTCACTTCGACGGTGCCACGCCTGCCGTGCAGGCCGGAGTTGCCGGCATCGGAGCACTCCGTCTCCCATCGCCACGTGCCTGCGATCGGAAATGCGCACCGGATGCGAAACACGTCGCCGCCGTCCCAGAAACCGTAGGTGGCGAGGACGCGGCCTTCCGGCCCGGAATAGCGGACTCGCAGGGTCACATCGGCGTAGGGATTGTCGTAGTTGCGCGTGCTCGTCAGCGTCTGCTCCCAGCGTTCCCACGCGTGCGGCCAGTGAGCCGCCGCGCCCTGCGACGACGCGACCACGGCGAAAAAAACCGCCGCACCAAGCGCCAGCGATGAAGGCCGGAGCGAAAGCGCAAGTGCATGTCCGAAAAATGCCCACCGGCGCGAGGCGGCCTTCACGTGCTGCGCTGGAATCGAGATCGGGGTTTTCATGGTGAACGACGGAGGGGAATTCATGGAGCTGAAATGATGAGCCTAACGCCCGGGGCGGGCGTCGGCTGGTGGCTGGTCGAGATATTTTCCGTCCTGAAAATCGATGATCGTGCCGCGCGCCTGGTAGGCCATCGGGTTGGGGTCGAGCCAGTCCACAAGCGCGCGCTTGAGCGCGAAGGCGAAGAACTGGTTGCCGGCCGGCGTATAGTGCCCATTGTAGAGGCGCTTGAGGTAGGCGGCGGCCGGGATGCGGAACTGCGCGAAGTCTGCGACGTGCGCATCCAGCGCGTCGAAGGTCGGAATGCCGCGCTCCTTCAACCACCCGAGCAGCGCGAGATTGGCCTCGAGTTTCGGCGCGCCCTCGCACGCGCGCAGCGCTGCGCGCGTGCCGTAGCTCAAGACGACCATCACGCGGCGCCCATGCTGCGACGCAAACGCGTGCAACTGCTCCATCACGTGCAGGGTGCTGGCGCGCGCAACGTAGTCTCCGAGCTTGGCCGCGGACTGGCGCCGGCTCGCTGCGTCGGTAAAGTCGAATTTCACCTCCTCCCACTCCGCCAGCCGGCGAACGCGATCCTGAGGCACGTCGGGCACGCCTTCCTGCATCGCAGTCAGGTGGACAAACTCGTGGTCGGCCATGATCGCGCGCGTGCGCTCGAGCGACACTAGCTCGCGCAGCGCCGCCGGTGTGGGACACGCGCTCGGAATCTCCTCCCAGTGGCCGGAGTCGAGGTTCGGGCGCAGGTGCGTCCACGGGTTGCCGTGAAACATTTCGCTGGAGCGCTCGGAATTGATGATGAAGCTGCGCCACCGCATCAACGTCCGCCGGTGATCGTCGTCGTAGAGGTTGAAAATCAGATACGGCGCCTGCACCGCCGCCTGCTCCATCCGCCGCAAGCGGGCGAAGGCCTGGAACACGCCGTAGCCACCCACGCCGAAATTCCGGATCGGCTCGCCGAGATGAGCCGCGAGGTATTCCTGCCACGTCTCGCCGTCGCTGACTTGGTGGCACTGGGTGAAACTGTTGCCATAGGTGTTCACGCGACACGGGCGGTCGGCGTAGTTGATGACCTTGCGCTCGCCAGCCGCCCCGTAGCGGTAAACGGTGCGGGAGCCGTCCACGCCGTCACGTTGGACGCTGTCGCTCGGCACGTAGCCCAGTTCGGGATCGAACTTCGCCCATTGGTTGTTGGGCGGCGGTTGGAGGAAAGCCTCGATGTGCGCGGCGGACACCACGCGTCGATGGCGCGCACCGAGCCACGCGTCGTAACGGAGCGCCGGACCGGCGGACGACTTCGATGGCGCGGGAGCATCGGCGGACGACGCACGGCCGGTGAGCAGCGCGGTCGCGCCGAGCGCGGCGGATTCGAGGAATTTTCGGCGTTGCATGGTGATCGTGTCCGGGGCGATGCCCGCTTTCCGAATTCTATTCCGCCATCGCGCCCCACGGTGCGATTTGGCGGAGTTGTTTCGCGGCGAGCGCGCGGTAGCAGTCGGGGAGGTCGAAGGTCTTCAGCACTGCGGGCACGAGGCAAGAGAGCGGCCAGCGGTAGGCTTCGTTTTGCGCGATGTGGTCGTAGCTGGTGAGCGCGTGTTTCAACGTGAGCTGCGTGACCCCGTTCGAAATCACGGCGGCGAAGGTCGCCGGCAGCGCACCCCAGCCGCGCGCCACGAGGTGAATCTCGGCGTGGCCGTTGGCGCGGAGCCAGTCGACGACGCGGAGCACGTCGTGCGTCTTTTGGCCGACGTAGGGCGCGCCGAGCATCAGGCCGTGCGCCGCGTAGAAGAAGTCGTTGCCGTAGGGCGCGAGGAAGCCCGAGCCCGTGGTGGTCGGCTGCGATTCGCCAATCCCGCGCACGTCGCACGCAAAGACCGACGACGCCGGCTCGGCCGCCATCACCTCCGCGATCAGCGGCTCGCTGCGCAGTTCGGCGTCGGCCGAGTGGTGCGCGACGTAGAGGACCGCGCGCTTCACGTCGCGCGCGGGGCGCGACACGAGGTCTACGTCACTCAGGCGATAGACGATCGTGTGGACGCCGGGCTCGGTCTCGACGGCGTAGGTGCCGGCGAAGCGCTTCGGGTAGCGGCGCCCGGAGCTCGGGCGCAAGATGCGGTAGTCGGGCGGCGTCGCCGCGTCGCGGGCCGGGAGCTTCAGCGCCTCGGCCACCGCGCGCTGGAGCGCCGCGCCCTCGGGCCGCGCGCGTTTCGCCGCGAGCGAGCGCGCGAGATCGCGCGTGACGGTGAACACCGTGGCGGGCGAGGCCTCGCCGACCTGGCCACGCGCGGTGCATTGCAATACCTCGTCCTTCTCGATCATGAGCGCGGGCTCGGCGGAGGTCGTGGAGATCTTCGTCTGGCGGTTGAACCACGCATACATCGCCTCGCGGTTTGACTGCCAGTAGCCGTGTGGGTTGGGGCCGATGAAGAGCTGGATATTTTCCTCCGCACCGAGGAGTCGGTAGAGATTTTTCAGCCGGCCAAAGGCCTCCTCGAGCCCGCGCGCGTCGAAGTAGTCGCGCTCGCCGCCCAGCAAAATCACCGGGCGCGGCGCCATCGCGGCGATGAAGTCCGCGTGGTCGAGCCCGAGCGCGAGCGCGCAAAGCGGGCACTGCTCGGCGTCAGCGGCCAACTCGTTCTCGAGGTTACGCCGGAACGTCGTCACGAAGCAGCTCGGCGCTGCCATCGTCCAACGCGGATCGGCGGCGCAGAGCCAAGTCGTCTGCGTGCCGCCGCCGGAGTTGCCCGTCACGCCCACGTGCGCGGGGTCCACCTCGGGGCGCGAGAGCAGGTAGTCGAGCGCGCGGATGCCGTCCCACGCCATCCATGCACCGACAAATTCGCCAACGAGATATTGCTGGTTGCCCACGTGCAGGTGCTCGGCGACGCTGGTGCCGTGCCGCGGCTTGAGGTCGGGCCCGACGCACTGCAGCCGCTCGCCTTGCCCAAACGGATCGTAGATGAGGCACACGTAGCCCAGCCGCGCGAGCCCTTGGGCAAACGACTGGTAATTCCGCTCGGCCTTGCCGTTGACCGAGTGCCCGCAGGTGCCGACGACGCCGGGGAGTTTTCCGCTGCGGCCCTTGGGCACATAGAGATTGGCCGTCACGGGAAACCCGGGACGACTTTCGAAGATTACCTTTTCAATCCGGTAGGTGTCGCGCTCGACGATGCCGGTCACGCGGGCGTTGAGCGGCGTCTTGGCCGGCCACGGGCCGAAGCACTGCTGCGCCTTCTGCCGCACGTCGCGCACGTAGGCCTCGGCGTCGGCCCGCGTGCGCAGCGCGGCACGGCGGGCGTTGGCCTCGCGCTCCACCTCGCGCACGCGCGCGACGTAGTATTCCTGCATCATGCGGCCGAAGCGATTGAGCGGTGCGAGTTCCGCGGGCGGCGCGGAGGACGCGGGGGCTTTGGTCGCGGGCGATTTTGTTTTCACCGCCGCGTCCGCGCCGCGCAGCGCCGGCGGGAAAACGGCAAGGCCGAGCGCGCCGAGGCCGGTCTGCTGCAACAAGGTGCGGCGCGTCACGGCCGGGGGGGACGATATAGGGTGTGGAGTCATGTCGGGTTGGATTCAGCGATTCGGCCACCGTCCGCGAAGCAGTCTCAAGCTTGAGACCACGTCGGGCTGGGGCGCATCCAGGCGGAAGGGCACTGGAACGAAGGTGGCGGGGAGGATCATTTGGTGAGCGGGTGGAGTTCGATTCGGCGGAAGTAGATCTCGGCGCCCTCCGACTGGAAGAGGATCTTGCCCTCGGTGAGCGAGCCGTCCTTGCCCTCGTTCACTTTCACGCCGTTCAGCCAATAAACCAAATTGCCGCCGTCCGCGATGATTTCGAAACGGTTCCACGCACCGACCGGTTTCTCGACGTCCTTCGCGCCACGGAAACCCAGCACGTCCTTCCATTGCGGATCGCGGTGCTGCCAGTCGATGCGCCCGCGCGAATACTCCTTAAGTTCACCGCCCGGACTCCACGACTTGCCTTTCACCGTGGCTTTCAGGCTTGGTCGCAGCGGTTGCTCCTGCCCGCGCTCAAATCCCCCGAGCACGAGAATGTCGCCCGTGCCACCCTCGATGATCTGCGCCTCGATCGAACGCATCCAAGGGCTCGTGAACGTCGCGTTCATGTTGCCCTCCTCGCCTTGGCAGTGGAGGAGGACGCCGCTGTCGCGGGCGGCGTCCTTGCGCGATCCCCACGTGACGCTGCCCCAGCGAAACTCCAAAATCAGGCGGTAGTTGGTATAGCGTTCCTTGGTTAGGATGCCGCCGTGATGCTGGCCGCTCATGCGGATCGCTGGCGCCCCATCGATTTGGTCAACGACGCTAAAGACCCGGTCGGGATCCTCTCGTCGATGCACAGTTTCCCATGTCGTGAAATTGGAAAGATCCTTGCCGTTAAACAGCGCGATGGGTTCGCGCGGTGTGATCGGCGTCGCCGAGAATGCGGCGCAGCTCACACCGAAAAACGCCAGCGCGTGCCAGCCGAGCCGCACGACGTCGGTGAGGGAGAATATCGGTCGTTTCATTTGCGTTTCGCCTCCATGATCATCGCCGCCAGTTTCGCCCGTGCGTCGGCGTAGGCCGCGGCATCCTTCTCCCATTTGAACCACGACTCCGTCAGCGACCGCACGATTTTCTCCGCTTCGGCCCGAAGGCCGGCGCGTTCGAGCAGGGCGAGGTATTCGTAGTCCTCGATGCCGTCGCGCAACGCCTTCAACCGGATCGTCGGCACGATGCCGTCGTAGCCCACGGCGCGCGCGGGATAGACCAGCGAGCCTTCGCCGTGGAAGACAAGGCCCGGTTGACCCTGCTGAAAGACGCCCTTGCCGACGAAATAGGGGGCCTGCTGCCACGGGTCTTCGACCTTGGACCAGTAGACCATGCCGCCCCAGTAGAGCAGGCCTTTCATCTGGTCACGCCAAGCCATCCAGGCCGGCACGCGATAGTTCAGCAGCGGATAGTCAATTTGCCACCACGGCGTCGGCGGGCCTTGGCACAGTGCGGTGTAAGCCCAGATGGTCTCGCCCAACGCCTGGCGTTTGGCCGCATCGTCCTGGCGGTGCAGCGAGAACAGCGGGCACCAGATGTCCACCGCGCCGAAGAGGTCGCCCCAGGCGCGGTCCGAACCGCGCTTGCCCGGCTCCGTCCAGGGCTGCTCGACCACCATGACCTTCACCACCGACTTGGCCTCGCGGACGGCGCGCCCCCATTTCTGCACGTAGCGATAATCTTCTTCCGTGTTGGGCTCGTCCTTGAGGTAAGTGAAAAAGGTCACGCCAGGCCGTTTCAGTTCCTCCGCCATCCGGTCAAAACTTTTTAACCAAGCGTGGAGTCTCCCTCGCTCCGTATCGGGATCTTTGATGACGCTGCTCGGATGCGGCGTTGGCAGGGCGTTGACGTGGTAGGTGTCGACGAACTTCCGCAGCGCGTCGATCTGCTGGGCGGTGAACCGATACGAGCCATCACTTTCCGGCTGCGGTTTCAGCAACCTGGCGGCCGGCGTCGCATTGACGAGATGGCGGCTCACTTCTTCGGTGATCTGCGCCGTGACCCCGTCCCAGTCTTTGGGTGCCGGTCCCTGGCCGGCCTTGGCTCTGCCCGCGTAATAGCCGCGCATCTGGTCTGCGGGCGAACCGAGCGCGGTCTGGAGCGTGGGGACGTGCGGCAGTTCGAAATCCCACACGGTGATTTCCACCGCGATCTCCGCCGTGGGGTGACCTTCGACGGTGACGCGGTAGGTGCCGCCATATTTCCCCGGCTTCGCGCCGGCGGGCACGTAGAGATCAACCCAGAACCCGTGCGTCTCGTTCGCGGGCAAATCGAAGGGCACGGCCTTGAACCGCGCGTCGCCCAGCGGCTGCTTCGTGAGCGGATGGCGGAACGGGATCAGCGCATCAGGATACCAGCCGGGTTTGAAGTCGGCGTTGCGATTGGTCGGTCGCGTCAACTCGAGTTGATGTTGCCGATAGAGCACCGCGTCGGCGGCGCGGATAACCGAGCCGCCCGGACCGCGCAGGTCGCCCGGTTCGACGCTCACGCCTTTCACCGGCGATTCCGAGCGCACGAGGATCTGGAAGCTCTCCCATTCGTTCCGTGCCGCGGCGAGCGCGACGTTTTTTGTGCTACCGGCCGGCTCGTCGCGCAGCACGCGAACGGTGTCGCGCATGATCCAAAACCCAGGTGTGACCGGCGGGGCGCCACCGAACGCCGCTGTCGCGGACAAGATCGAGATGATGAGGGAAGGAATGAGTGGTCTCATGCAGGAAGTCTCCGGTGGGATGGGCTTCAGACCTTCTCAGGAATCACAAACGGCGGCCGCTGCGCCTCGTGCACCAGATAGCGCGCGCGCTTCAGCGCCGCTTCGTCACGCGAGCTCACCTGCGCGACGTCGTCCGTCGCGGGATCGAGTTCGAGCCAGGGGCCGAGCGTGCCCCGCTGCTTCGCGAGATCGATGCCATGGACGTTCAGGTGTTCCTGCATCGACCGGCAGATTTGCGCGGCGGCGGGAACGGACTCCACCGCCCGCGTGATCGCCGCGGGATCGGCCGCCTCGCCGACGCGCAGCGAGATGTTGCCGTAGTGGCACAGTGCCGCCGACACGTGCCCGATGGTCGCCGGCGCCGCCAGCTCAGCCGCGCGACGATTACGGACCGTGTTGAGGAAATTGTCCATGTGCCCCCGGCCGCCGTCGCCGCCGAACTGTTTGATGAGCTTGCCCGCCGGATCATAGGCCGCACAGCCGATCAGCCCCGAGATGTAGCCGCCTTCGCAGTGCGCCACCACGCCCGTGCGAATGCCGTTCACCTGATCCATCATCATCATCCCGGGCTTCGCCGGGAGCGCGCGGCCTTCGTAGATCACCGGCACGTTTTCGTAGTCGTAGATCGCGATCTGGGTGTTGGGAGTGTCCGCCGCATCATTGCGACCGAAGCGTCCGCCGAACCCGAGCACGCGGCGCGGCACCGCCTTCGCCCCGATGAAGCGCAGCGCCGCGTCGAGCAGATGCACGCCGTTGTTGCCGAGCTCGCCGTTGCCGGTGGCCCACGACCAGTGCCAGTCGTAGTGCAGTTTTTCGCGCTCCAGCGGCGCCATCGGCGTTGGCCCGCAAAACAGATTGTAATCGAGAAAATCGGGATACCAGGGCTCGCGCCGCGCGATCGCGCCGCGACCGCCGTAGTAAACCGCATGGACGTGCTTCAGTTTGCCCAGCTCGCCTGAACGGATGTAGCGAATCCCCTCCGCGAGCCCCTGTTCGGAGGCATACTGCGTGCCGACTTGCACGATGCGGCTGTATTTTGCCGCGGCCTCGATTAGCTTGCGCCCTTCCCACACGGTGTGGGTCATCGGCTTCTCGACATAGACATCCTTGCCCGCCTGACAGGCCCACACCGCGAGCAACGCGTGCCAATGATTGCCCGATGCGATGACCACCACATCGACGTCCGCCCGGGACATGAGGTCGCGCGCATCGGTGCACGTGAACGGCACGGCGAGCTTCGCATCTTCCTCCTTTAGCACGCGGGCAATCGCGCTTTGATCGAGATCGCAGAGTGCTACCACGCGAACGTCCTTTCGGCCGGAGAGCTGCTTGAGGTGACCGCGCCCCTTGGTCCCCAAGCCGATGATCGCGACGCGGATCGCGCCATTCGCGCCGGCGGGCGCCGCGCGCGTGGAGGTGGGCAAGGCCGCGGCCGCCAGGGAGGCGCCGGCTGCAGCCGCGGAAGTTTTCAAGAATGAGCGTCGAGTGAGTGTATTCATGTTGGTTTAGGTTTCAGGCAGGAAGTCAGGGGATTTGAGGCAGCGCCCGCGCCGGCGCGATCGGAGTCGCAGCGACGGTGCTCACGGGCTTCTCGGGCAGGCGAACGATGCGGGCCACGATGTCCTCGGTGAACGGGGGCGCCGCGATCTGCAGCGTCCCTTCGGCGGGTGAGACCTCGCTGTAAGTGACGATGTCGCCGGTGGCAGGAGCCACCCATTCCAGCCGGTAGCGACCGATCGGCAGGGCGAGGGTCGCTTGCAACTTCGGGGCCGGTGGACCCGGACAGAACACCGACTTCGTGACCTGCCAGTCGACCGCCTCCTTGGCCGTTCCGCGCGAATCGCGAAAATCGTTGCCGGCAAAATACTCGGCGCGCAGCCCTCCGGGCTCACCCTCGGGCGTCAGCAATTGGGCGCCCGGGACGACCTCACCTGGCTGACGGGCGCTCTGCCAGCGCAGTCTCACCTGCCCTTGGCCCGAGGCGGCGATGTGCTCGATCTTCAGCGAGATGGGGACTCCCGCTTCGAGTTGAACCGTGGCAGCCTTCGCGGCGGCGCCGTGGTTGTCCCACGCGTCCACGGCCAGCCGACCGTCGATCCACAGGCGCAGCCCACTCCTGAACTGCAGCGTCACGGTGTGCGCTTCAGAGAACCGCGGCACGAGGCGCCCGGTCCAGCGCACGGTCGCGACACGCGGCGGAGGCGGAGTCCGCGCGTAGAGCAAGTAAACGTCGTCCCGCTGGGCCAGCGTTCTTACGACCAGCCCCGGCATCGGCGGGCTGGTCAGCAGCGCGGGCGCGGGCGCGAGACGCCGCAGGTCGAGCGCGCCCATGAACTCGACCAGCGTCCGCAAATGGCGGCGCTCCGCCGTGCCGGGCGACACGCTGGCGCGCGGCCGCTTCACCCCGAGGGGATCCGACGGCCTGATGCTCTCGTCGGGCTGGACATAGAGGCCCCCGCCCGCGAAGACGAAATCCCACGCCTTCATGCGCACGATGGCCTCCGTCAGGAACTCATCTCCGATCTCGGAATTACCGATGGGCCGGGGCTCGGCCAGCCGTTGGGTCACCACCCTCGGATCGGCCAGGGTGTGATTCAGCACCGCTACCCGCCGATCGACCTGCCGCGAACTCCCGTTTCCCAAATCCCAAGCCACGAGGCTCGTGTCACCGGTCCTCTTCTGCGCGTCGGTCAGCACCGTGGTCATGTGCTCTTCCCACCCGGCGCCGACCCGCCCGTTGGGACGATAGCAGATCTCGTAGATCACACCGTCGAAACCGCGCAACTCCTCGACCATCCGACGAACCAGCGCCTCCTGAATCTCAAGCAACCCTCCGTGACGATCCAGCGTGTAAACGTCGAGGGAGTTCACGTCGATGCAGTCAATGTTGTTGCCGGGATGGAACGGGCTGAGCGTCCACTGGATCGCTTCGCCCCGCGCGGGCGGGGCGAAGAGGGTGATCTTGACGACGATCCCGCGTCGGTTGGCCTTCTCCACGAAGCTCCGCAGCCGCGTGAAGAACTTCGGGTCGAACGTCTGTAGATCGAATTTCTCGCCGCCGCCCGCATAGCCGGGCTGCGTGCTGCGCGCCCATGGCAACAGCAGGCGACCAGGCCGGGGACTCAAGGACCGGTCGGCCGCGGCCTCGACCATCGTGCCGGTCATGATCATCACGATGTTCCCACGCGCAGCGGCGATGGTGTCCAGATACGGGTCGTGGTCGAAGTCGAGGTTGAATACCGCCCCACACGACTCGGACGCACCGATGAGAGCGACCGGCTTTCCCCGCCACGAGAAGTAGCGAGGATTCTCGGGGAGCATCCGCAGCGATGATGCGGATGAACGGGCATCGGCTGCGTCCGTGGTCGGGTGCGTCCCATCGTGATGCTTGCAACCGGGCGTCGATAGCGACGCCGTGATGAACCCAGCTACGAGCGTGCAAATTCCAAGCAGGCTTCTCGGCTTAGGGATGAAAACGTGCGGGGTAGAAAACCGTCCACGGGGCGAGCGCCGCTTTGGCGACTCGACGGCGATCGCGGTGCGGGCGAGGAGTTGAAGGGAAATGTGATGTTTCATGTGCGGAGTAATCCTCCTCATACCTTCTCCGGAATGACGAACGGCGGGCGTTGCACCTCGTGCAACAGGTAGCGCGCGCGTGCCAGCGCCGCCTCGTCGCGCGAACTCACCTGCGTGATGCCCTCCGTCGCGGGATCGATTTCGAGCCAGGGGCCGAGCGCGAGCCGCTGTTTCGTGAGGTCGATGCCGTGCATGCCCAAGTGTTGTTGCATTGATCGGCCAATCTCCGTGGCGGCGGGGATCGGCTCCAAGGCCCGCGTGATCGCCGCGGGTTCGGCCGCCTCGCCGACGCGCAGTGAGATGTTGCCGTAGTGACACATCGCAGCCGTCACGTGCCCCGCAGTCGCCGGCGCCGCGAGGTCCGCCGCCCGCCGGCTCCGCACGGCGTTGAGGAAATTGTCCATGTGCCCCCGGCCGCCGTCGCCGCCGAACTGCTTGATGATCTTGCCTGCCGGATCATACGCCGCGCAGCCGACGAGGCCCGAGACGTAGCCGCCTTCGCAGTGTGCCACCACGCCCACGCGGATCCCGTTCACTTGATCGAGCACAGTCGTGCCCGGCCTCGCCGGCAGCCCACGGCCCTCGTAGATCAACGGCACGTCCGCATAGTCGTAGACTGCAATCTGCGTGTTGGGGGTGTCCGCGAAATCGTCGGGCCCGAATCGCCCGCCAAGCCCGAGGACGCGGCGCGGCAGGGTGTCCGCCCCGATGAAGCGCCGCGCAATGTCGAGCAGATGCGCTCCGTTGTTGCCGAGCTGGCCGTTGCCGGTGGCCCACGACAAATGCCATTCCCAATGCAGTTCCTCGCGCTCGAGCGGAATCATCGGCGTCGGCCCGCAAAACAGGTTGTAGTCGAGAAAGTCGGGATACCACGGCGCGCGGCGCACGCTCGGCTTGCGCCCGCTGAAACAGATCGCATGGACGTGCTTCAGTCTTCCCAGCTCGCCCGAGCGGACGTAGTCGATGCCCGCGGCGAGCCCGGTCTCGGAGCGATACTGCGTGCCCACCTGCACGATGCGGCCGTATTTTTCCGCGGCCTCGATCAGCTTGCGCCCTTCCCACACGGTGTGGGTCATCGGCTTCTCGACATACACGTCCTTGCCCGCCTGGCAGACCCACACCGCGTGCAACGCATGCCAGTGGTTGCCTGACGCGATGACGATTACATCGACGTCCGGCCGCGACATGATTTCGCGGGCATCGGTGCACGTGAACGGCGCGGTGAGACTCGACTCCGTGTCCTTCAAGGCGCCGGCGATTGCTCGCTCGTCGAGGTCGCAGAGCGCGACCACACGGACGTCCTTTCGCGCGGACAGTCGCTTCAGATGGCCGCGGCCCATGATCCCCAGGCCGATGATCGCGATGCGAATCGCGCCATTCGCGCCGACCGGCGCCGCGCGCGTGGAGGCGGGCAATGCCGGTGCCGCCAAGGAGGCGCCGGCTACAGCCGCGGAGGTTTTCAAGAACGAGCGTCGGGTGAGTGCATTCATGTCAGGTTGGATCGGGCACACGGTGGTTCAGGTGCGGAGCAGTTCGCGGATTCCGCGCGTGAGCATGTCATCCACGCTGGGCGCGCAGAACGCCACGCCGACCTCGAAGCCACCCTTCGGGTATTCCGCCCTCACCGGCACATACCACATGCCGCCGTCGCCATAGGCTGCGGTCGCGACGAACCGTGCGCCGCCGAGTTGCTGCGCGCGCAGTTGATACTCGACGAAACACTCGGCCGGGAGGTGGAGCAGCGTGACGTCGCCCAGATGCAATGCGCTCAGCATGACGGGCACACGCCGCGCGAGCCGCTCGGCCAGGGCGACGCACATTGCGGGCCGGATGCGGTCCGCGAGGTGATTGGTCTTGTTGGCGAGCATCGCGCGCTGCCGCGCCTCGGGAAGCGACGGGTTGATCTCCGGCAGGATGTCGTGGGTCTTCCACGCCACGCGCCCGACCGGGGCTCGGACGAGAGATTTCTCCGACGCGACGATGCCGTCGTAGATGCGCTGCGTGAGCTGCACGCGCGCTTCCGGCCCACCGGGATTGTATTTCCCGGCGGCGACGTTGCCGGCGCAGCCCGTGAAGTAGAGGTGCGCGCAGCCCGGCTCGTCCTGTTGCCGCCGCTTGCGCGCGAGCCCGGGGAAATCGCTGCTCACGTGCCCGGCACCGTAGTGGCTCATCGGGTGCGACGCGTAGTAATGGCAGGACACGATTTTCTCGGCGCCACTGTAGAAGGCGACCGTCTTCATCATGGGGTCGATCACGCCATCGGGCAGCGCGATCAACTCTGGCACCGTGCACGAACTTCCGCGCATCCGCTTGACCTTGCCGTCCGGCCCAATCTCCACGCGACGGTTGCTGGCGACCTTTTCGACCTGGCCTTCGCCGTGGGCCAAATGCGTGACCGGACGCGCCTTCGGCAGCGCCGCCTTGATGGCCGCGCGACCGCGATCGAGGCATTGGTCGAAAAACCCGCGGTCGAACACGTGGATGTTCTCCCCTTGGGCGTCGCACAATTCCTGGGCGCGGAGGCACACCATCGGCGCGTCGTGCTGGTGCACACATTGCACGGCCACGCGTTCCGGCGCGGTGCCGGCGGCCTCGGCCAAGGCGGTGCGCCAGGCGAGGTGCGCCTCGTTGAGAATCCCGGCCCAGTCCACCGCGCACACCACGATCGGCTGCCCCGCACCGAGCAACACGTAGCCGATCGCCTCGAGGGGATCGACGCAATCGACCGCCATCTTGCCCCAGCCGCCGCACATGGGATGGCCGGGAGGGGCCGTCACATCGAAGCGGAACGGCGCGATGCGGAGACCGGGGCCGGGATCGGTCGCGGCGCGAGCGGCGACGGAAGCGGCGAGCGTGGTCTGGAGAAAGCGGCGGCGGGTGATGTTCACGGCAGCGAGGAAGTCAGTTGAGAGTTTCGTTTGAACGGGGAGCAGCGACTGGGGATGGGGCTGTATCCGGATTACCGTGGCAGACTCCAGTCGAACGGCGGCCCGGACGGCAGCGGGACTGCGGGGGCGCCTTCGCGGCTGCCGGGCGAAAAGACGACAGAGAGGTCGAGCGTGCCGGAGGCGGGTGTTCGCACGGTAAAGGCGGCCATCACGGTGCCGGGGTTGGGGGAATCCCATTTCTCGCGGGATTTGGCTGTGTCCACCAGAGCCCAGACGGCTCCGGTCGGTTGATGAATGCGCAGGCGTGCGCTCTCGTTTTCTTGGCGCAGCTCCAAAACGTCCGATCCGGTTTCGCCGGGCGTGGCCGTCGTGACCATGCCCCAGCGCACGGCGACGCCGGGTTTCAAGCCAGTCAAGTGATCGCGGATGAGCACACGTCCGTCCGGCAGCAGCGCAATGCCCCGGTGGACGGTCGTAGCCTGCCCGGCATAGACCGGGCTCAGGTCCACCACGGAATGGGGAAACGCGGGGTCGACTGAGAAGCGGACGATCTGCGCCCGGCCAGTTGGAACTTGGAGCGCGCCGCCGATGACGAGCGTGTTGTGGCCGAAACTATTTTGCCGAAAAACCGCCCAGCGGGTCGCTTTGTGATCCTCGACGAGTTGATAGTCTTCGGCGCCGAGGTCCACAGCCCAGCGCTGCTCATCCGCGTCGAGCACGAAGGAGCCGATGTCCATCTGGCCGTGCGGCCCCGTCGGCGAACCGGCCTTGAGGCCGACAAAAACGCCATTGGGATCGGTCCACGAGCTGCGGTGCAACGCGATCGGTGCCGCGCCATCGCCGGTCCAGTGCAGCGGCAGGCGACTGTAGTCGGCGCCGCTGTCTTCTTGTGCCCACAACAGCAGGAGTGGCAGGAAGCGATTGCCGCTCGTGCCATTGCCCGGGGCGTCCAGCTCTCGGCGAAGGGCGGGACCGTCGCCGGCCAGCCATTCCGGCCGTAGGTAGCGTGCGGCGAACCAGTGCACGGCCGGCTCGCAGTAACGGCGGGCGCTGCCGTCGGCGAAGTTGAACGTCAGGCCGGACGGCCCGGTCGCGAGCGCCAGAAACGCGCCCGTCTGATCGAAGCCCGGAGCCTGATCGAGGCCGAAGTTTCGGCCCAGCGCGTTTTCGAGCAGGGAGATGAGGATGACGTTGAACGTGGTGCCGTAGGACCAATAGCCCGGGCCTTCGGGAAAACTGCCCCGCGGTGCGAACGCCGCCATGGCGCGCGGCACATTCGCGAGCGCCCGGTGAATTGTCAGCGCCGCAGCCTCGCGATCATCTTCGAGCACGGCGAGGGCGCCCGCGACCATGCCCGCGTGACAGACCTGACCCCAGTTGTTGGCCATGGTGGTCCAACGGTTGTGCTGCGTGTCGAGGGGCACCCGCACGCCCTTCGTGAGAATGGCCGCACGCGCCGCTGCGCGCGTCGACTCGTCGAGCTGCTCGTGCAACCAGTCAAAGCCGATGGCCATCGCCAGGGTCATCTCGGCCACGTCGAGAAAGTGGTTGGGATTCCAGTCGGAGAATGCCGCAATGGCGTTCATTTCCTGCGTGGCGCGGTCGGCGTATTTCGACTCATGCGTCAGATGAAAGGTGAGGGACAGCGTGAGCATCCGCCGGAGCGCGCGGCGGGACTCGGCGAGCAGCCGGCGGCCGATGAGTTCACGCTTGATGGGGGCGACGCCGAGCATCGCGTCGGCGTCGCGACGCACGCGCCCGGCGATGGCGGCGAACCGCGGCTCCTGCCGCACGCGGCTGCGCAACCGCTCCCATTCGCCGGGCCGCACGAGCAGGCGCGGGCGCGGGAGATGGAGCGATTGCACCAGCGTGCGAATCTCGCCTTCGGTGGTCGTTGGTGGATAAGCCGCAGGGTCGGCCGCTCGCGCCGGTGACAGCGTGAACCCGGCGAGCAACAATAGGACGGTTCGCGAGAGGATCGTAATCACGGTAGATCAAAATCGACTCGCGGCCGACGGGCCGCGCAGGTGCCGTTCCAGAAAGCCGCCGGCGGCCTGGCGCTTGGCGTAAGCCGGCCGAACCACGCTCCCACGCTATCATGGGAACCGGGAGTGATTGGGATGACACCGGGCGGCGGACAACGGAGATGGAGTGAATACGGGGACATGTGCGGAGATCGATAGAGGGCGAATTGACGCCAAGGCTTGCTACAAATTCGATCCGCGGTTCTCGAGGCGTATGCGATATACGCCCGTGCTGGCAGTGATGTAGAGCGTCCGGGCATCCGCGTTGCCAAATGCGACATTTGTGGTTGGCTCGGGCAGTGGAATGACCCCGAGGTGACGGCCGTTCTTATCGAACACCCACACACCTGTTTCGACCACCGCAACGTAAACGTTGCCCTTGGCGTCGGTCTTCAGCCCATCCGGACGGCTTCGCTGACCGGGCGCCCACACGGTAGTCGTATTGGCGAAAAGTCGCTTGCGGTTCACGCTGCCATCGACCGCCGCGTCGAACGCCCAGACCTGTTGTTTGTTCGTATCGGCGACGTAGAGCGTCTTGCGATCCGGTGAAAAAGCGACGCCGTTGGGGGTCTCCATTTCCTGGTCCAGCAACTCCAACTCCCCGTTCGGTCGCAGTCGATAGACCCCGCTGAATTCGATCTCCCGTTCTTCGCCCTTGGGAAGATTGCGGCGGATATCGGTGAAATAGATCGAGCCATCGGGCGTGATGACCAGATCGTTGGGAGCGTTGAGCCTCCTGCCCTGGTAGCGATCGACAACGGTGACGAATTGCCCGTCCTTCTCCAGGCGTGAGAGTTTGCGGCCGCCGTGTTCACAAAAGACGAGGCGGCCTTGCGGGTCGAAGGCCAGGCCATTGGCTCGGTTGCCGGGTCCGGGATGACGGGCCGCACCCTCCTCTGGGTTCCACGTGTAAGTCTTGCTTCCATTGAGGTCGCTAAAGTAAAGCCGGCCCGAGGGGTGCCAGACCGGACCCTCGGTGAAGGCGAAGCCGCCGGCGACTTTTTCGACCACAGCTCCCGGTGCGATCAGGTTCCGCAGATCCGGACTCATGGGTGGGAGCGGAAGGCGAGACGGGATTGCAGGTGCCGGAGATGGCACCGGCGCTGCGGCGCCGGCCCCCGCAGTAGTCGGCGGGTAGGTGCTGGAGTCGGCCGCACGAGCCAGAACCAGCATGGATCCCGCCAGCAGGAATAGAACGGACTGAGGTAGGACTGTGTTCATCGCCGATCGGGATTAGCGCGACTTGCCGCGCAGGTGCCGGTCGAGAAAGTCGTAGGCGGCCTGACGCTGGGCGTCGGGGAAGTCGTGCCGGCCTTCGGGTGACTGGATCTCGAGATTGCCCGCGGCACCGAACAAAGCGTAAACGGGCCGCGCCGCGTCCTGGCATTTCAACACGCCGGGGTGATCGAAATAATCGTCGCTCAACGGGGCGCAGGTGAACACGGGCCGCGGTGCCAGCGCCGCCAGCAAGGCCGGAAAATCGAACGGCACCTGCTTCGGGTCGTTGCCGTAGACCGTGCGGATGCGTCGCAATTCCTTGTCGATGCCCCAATTTTTCAAATCGCCGCCGCCATATTTGGACGCCGCGTAGTCGGGGAACGCGTTGTAGCCGGCGCTGGTGACCATGACCTTCACGCGCGGGTCGAAAAGGCCGAGAAAGAGCGTGTTGTAGCCGCCGAGCGAATGCCCGATGGAACCGATTCGCGCGGTGTCCACCTCCGGCAAGGTCTCCAGCACGTCGATGGCCCGGATATGGTTCCAAACCCCTTTCATCTTCGCGGTGGCGTAGCCGCGCTGGTGCGGATCGTATTTCAGGTTGGGATCGGTGGTGTTGTGTTTGTCGCGATAGAGCCCGTAATACCAATAGTCCGGCGCGATGACGATGTAGCCGCGCTCGGCGAGTTCCTGCCCGTAGTATTGGCGCCGTGTGCCGGCTGCGTCCGATGTCGGCAGTTGCTCAATCAACCCCACGACAAGTTCCTTGCCGTAGCGATTGGTGCCGTGGAGCGCGAGGATCGCGGGAGTTTTTCCGGAGAGTTTTTTCGGCACGAGGAGAAAGGACTCCACGCGATCATGCGGATCGACGTTGTAGGCGATCTTCCGGCGGATGTAGGAACCGCAGTCGACCTCTTCCAGCACTTTCAGGTCGAGCGGAACCCGGAACGCGGGACCGGGCAACGGCCCGGTCGCCAGCTCGACGTGTGCGATGATTTGCCGGCGACGGGACTCCCATTCTGCGGGCGTCGTGATGCGATGCTCGGCCCCCTGCCCGTCCACCGCCACGAGCAGCCGGCCGCGATCGAACGGCATCGGATCGAGCGGAGCCGGCTGCCCGGCAACGTTGGCCACGGCGCGGCGGATGAGCATGGTGAGCTCCACTTCCATCTTGGGATCGAAGCGGCCCGGGAGCAGGTAGATCTTGTGCGAGAGGTCGGACTCGTAACCGCCTTCCTGGATGAGGCGCGCCGTGGGGATGTAGGACGATACCTCGTTGGCGTAGCCGATCATCATGGAGTGCTTCGTTGCCGGCAGGCTGCGGGCCATTGCGCCCCAGTCGGCACAGACCTCGCCCTCCATCGCGACGATCGTGAGTTCGCCGAGTTGCCACGACTGGACCGCGTAGTCGAAGTCGCGACGCGCGTCGGGAAACGCGAGCATCTTGCGCGCCCACCACGTCGTGGAGGTGGTGATCCTTCCGTCGAGCGCCATCTTCCTGATTTCCTCCTGACTCGGCCCCTCCTGTAGCGTCAGCTTGCCACGGACGAGGGCCGCGCTCAGGCGAGCGTCGAGCGGCTCCAGCGGCTGGCCCGTGCGGATACGTTCGAGCACCGCTTGCGCGAGCGCGAGCCCCGCGGCGTGGCTGTTGTCGGGGCTCGCCGAAAATTCGTGCCGGCCGGTCGCGGGATCGCGGTGGACGACTTTGGCGTCGGCGCCGGCGCCGTTGACGAACATCGCGCGGCAATCTTCCAAGTCGGTTTCGAGCTTGCGCCGCATCGCGCCGGGATAGTCGGCCGACCACTGGTTGAGATTGCCCATGCTCGTGGGATGGCACGCATGACCGACCACGAGCACTTGGCGGGGCGACGCTTCCCGGCTCACCCGCAGGATCGGCGTGTGTTTGTCGTAGCTGCCGAGCGGAAAGGGCGCCCACTGGATGCCCTGCTGCCCCGGCAAACGGCGGCTCATGCCGATCTGGGCCTCGCGCCAACCGTAGGCGAGCTCGGCCGGCGCGAGATTCTTCAGGGCCCGGTCCGCCAGCTCGAGCAGCGTCGTCTCAAGAAAGGCGAGATACCAGACGTTCACGTCGCCCATGGCCGAGCCAGTGCGAAAATTGACCGTGGGAGCCCAGTGCGTGTGCGAGGCGGTGAAGCAGACGCTCTCCTCGGGTATGCCATGCGCCTTGTGGATCTTGTGTCGCACGGCGTCGACGGTGATCCTACCGAAGCCGAGCAGGTCCGCCGTGAACAAGATCGCGCGCTTGCCGTCGGCATCCTCGAGCACGAGCGCCTGGGCGAGCAGAGGCGACTCCGAACCATCCATGATGCGCGAGTTGGCAAATCCCGCCGGCATGACGGGCATACCGGGCTTGGGCGTGATGTCGGCCTCCGCAAATCCGGCCTTCCAGGGGCGGGGCGAGCCGCCGGGGCCCGATGGAGTCGCCGCCACGGCGGCAGGTGCGGCGCCGGCGATCAGGCAAAAACAAACCGCCTGGAGGAAGAGGACCGGAACAGTGGCCTGCCACGCGGAGATCAATCGTGCTCGGTGAATACCGGATTTCATCAGATGTGGGATTTGAGAGGGACCTGCCGGACGGGTGTGGTGTAGTCGGAACGTGTGGTTCTTGGTGCGCATTCGCCCTTGTTACCGCAGCTCGACCCGCCGGACTTCCACGGAGTCGATGAAGGCCTGGCGGTTGTCCGCGGGCATCACGAAATAGAGATTCGCCGAGGTGGACTCCGGCCCCGTGGTGAAGCCGATCGTGCGCGGCACGAACGTCGGCGAGTTGATGCTGATGTGGTCGGTGCGGGAGCCATAGCCACTCGCGCCAAAACGGAACCACGCTCCACGCAGCCACGCGGTCGCGGCATAGGTGGTGTTCGGCTCCAGGCCCTTGAGGCCCAGAGAAAAATACCCCTTCTTCGTCAGCCGCAGGCAGGGTCCTCCTCCCGGGCCGCCGTCCGGGATTATCACGGGCTCGGTGGTGCCGGGCTTCCAACGCTCGAGTTGTCGCTGGTCGAACTGCACGATGCCGAGCAAATCGGGTCCGACGAGTTCACCGCGCCGAATGTCGATGTCGTCCATCAGGGCCTCGCCTTTGTCGTCCTCGGTGTAGAGCGAGAATTTGACATCGACCTGGCCACGCGACGACGCCGGGTCGAGTTCCGGCCGGAACAGGAGCGTGGTGAGTTCGTATTTCCCGGTCACGGCCGGGACACCGGCAAAGACGTATTTGCCGTTCGTTTGTTTGTGCGTCTCCGCGTAGGTCATCTCCGCCCTGCCTTGCAGCGACTGCAGCCAGCCGCGCACCACGTAGAGCGCACCCGGCTCCAGCCCCCGGAGGGTCTGCGCCGCCCGAGTGCCCGGCACCAGATGCAACGCGCCGCGACCGGAGCGGGCTCCGTTCTCAGTCAAGCCGGCTCCGGTGCCGGTCAACTGCCACGGCTCTGGTTTGCCGAGTTCGAAGCCGAGATTGCCGGCGAGGTTGCGCACCGGCGGATTTTCCCGCGCTCGGGAGGGCGATTGCTCCTGCACTCCAACGGTGCGCGTGGTGCGAGCGACGGCGGCGGCAGGGATGGCTCGCGGTGCATCCACGCGCACCAATCGCGCGACGGCGTCGTGTCCGATCCAAGGAGCCGTCAACTCGATTCGCCGACCGCCCTCGACGGATGCTCCGCGGGCGCTCACGCCGTCATGGGGCCGCAGCCACTCGACTTCAAACCGACCGCGCACTGCGCTCAAATCGAGCCAGAGCCGGGCGGCGCGTGTCGGGTCCGTCCGCGCGGCCCGGCCGGCGGAAGTGCTGTTGGGATGATAGGCGAGAAACTCGTCACTCCCGCGGCGCATGAGCTCCGGTGCGTCGGCGGCGACACGGCCATCGGCATCGCGCACCAGAGCGGGCGCCGGCACAAAATCCGAAAGCTCGATCGGGGGCGTAGAAAAATAGTCGCGAATCACCCGCACGGAATCGAGCCCCGTGAGCGCCTTGCTGAAGGTGACTTCCTTTCGCCGATAAAACGCGGACGCCTTGCCCGCGGTCTCGCTGTAAGGATGAACGACCCACCAGCGGCCGCCGTAGTTGGCGGAGCCTCCGGAAAGCAACCACGACCAGAACAAGCGCCGTTGCCAGTAGCGCATGTCCAGTGGGTCACGCTCGGTGTGATCCTGTTCGTAGCGGTCTTCGCCCAGGAACACGGGCTTCGCGAGCGCCTCGTATTGCGCGTATTGCTCCGCGCCGAGATCGTGCGCGTGCTCGATATGGATGTAGGTGGCCCAGTCCTCGGCCCCGAAGACAAACGGCAGCCGCCGCGCGTGGCCGGTGGAGCGTGGGTGCTGCCAGGGATCATCTTGCTGCAGATAGGCCCCGACTTCGCGGACCATCGCGTTGTTGTTCGGGAATTTCTCCCCGTAGTGGGCGTCGTTGACCAGCAGCCAGAACAGCTGCGGATAGGCGGCGAACCGGGCGACGAGGTTGCGCAGCAGGCGTTCGCGCTGCACCGGCTGCAGCGCGGCCCAGAAGGGATCATCACGGGCGTAGCCCGCTTGGGGAAACAGGATAAGCTGCAGGGCAATTTCAGGATGCGTTTCGAGCAGCATCCTCAGGCGACGGTCCGCGACTTGGAGATTCTCCAGACGGAAACGGTCCAGGGTCGCATCGGCAAAAAACCAGGTCCTCCACTGCTCCTGTGACTCGCCGAAACCGGCGCTGCCGCTCGCGAGATAACAGCGCACCGAGTTGATGCCGCGCGCGACATCGTCGACGACGTAGCGTCGCGCATCGTCGTCGGAGACCGCGTTGCCGTTGCCATCATAAGCGCAGAGCAGGAAGTAGGCGGTGTCGCTGAGATTGAGAAACCACCGCCCGTTCTCCGTCATCCAATGCCGGGAGTTTTTCGGGTGCGGCAGCAGCCGCCCGGGCAGGGACGATCCCGTGGCCGTGAACGCCCCGCGCCGGCTCGCCAAGGCACGATCGGTCGCGCACTGCGATGACCATTTCCACTCTCCCGGCTCGCTCACATACACGCGCGCCCGCCAGGTGTTGTCGCCGTCGAAAAACGCCGAGACGTTCCTCGCGTTTCCAGCGCCGGAGGGTGGCGTGAAGGTCACGCGCGCAACGGTGTCGAACGGATTCTCTACGTTACCATCTCCTTTGAGAATGATTTCGTGGACGCCGAACTTCGCCGCTGCGTCGCTGCCGCCGGTGAAATTCGCCGCGGCGGCTGCTGCGACCAGCGGCCAACCCAAGCAAAGAACAACAACACGACGAACGGATTTCATGGCGATCATAACAGCACCCTTTCGAGAAACGCGTAGGCGCGCTCGCGCACTTCCTTGGGGAAATCGTGCGGGCAGTCGGGATGCTCGACCGCGATCGCGCTCGGCGTGCCCAGCAGCGCATGCGCCTCGCGCGCGGTCGCAATCAAACGGTCGACGCTTTTCCATTGGAAATTCGCATCCTTCAGCGGCGCGTTAACGAAAATCGGGCGAGGCGACAGCGCGGCGAGCAGATCGTCGAAATCAAACGGGATCTCGTCGAGTCGTCCCCGATACTTCGCCAGGCGCGGCATGTAGCGATCATGGCACCAGCCCTTGCCGTGCTCCCAGTTCTTCGGATCGCCGTTGTAGTAGTCGCGAAACGAATCAAACCCGCAGCTTGTGACGATCGCCTTGATCCGCGGGTCGAACAGCGCGGTGAAAATCGAATTGTGCCCGCCTAGCGAATGCCCGATGGCACCAAAGGCGCCGGGCCTGACCTCGCGCATTGAGTCGAGCAGATCGAGTGCGCGCAGGTTGTCCCAGATCGCCTTCATCGTCCCGCTCGCGTAGCCGAGCTTGAAGACGTCCGGCTGATACTTTGCCAGCAACGGATAGTTCGGCGCAATGGTCACGAAGCCGCGCTCCGCCAGCTCGCTCGCGTATTGCCGGTTCGGCGTCTGGTTCCCGAGGCCCTCGATCACCACGGCGTGTCCGATCGTGTTGTTTGTCCCGTGCAGGCACAGCGCGGCCGGTGCGGGCTTCCCGGCAAGCGCGGATTTCGGGATCAGCAGATATGCGGGTGTGCGCGAGCCCGGCTCGCTTGCATATGTGATGAGCCGCCGCACATGACTGCCGCAGTCCACTTCCTCGCTCACCTGCACATCGAGGGCGCAACGTTTCTCCGCGCCGGGCAGCGGCCCCATCACGTCTTGCACCGCAGCGAGAATCTGCGCGCGTCGCTTTGGCCCGTCGGCGGGCTGCCTCAGCGTCTGCGCTTGGGCGGCGACAGCGGTGGCGGCGATGAGTTGCAGGAAGGCGCGGCGTTTCATGGGGTGCTGGGGTGTGCTGGATTTGCTGAAAGTCGCGGTTCGAAGTTAGGATCGGGCCGATCACCGGCTCCGTGCTAGCGGTTGAGCAGCGCGTCTACGGCTCGGATGACTGGACCGCCCGGGCCGCGCAGGTCCGCGAGTAGCTTCGCAACGTGGGGTTGGAAGGCACCAAGCATAAATCATGGAGTGGCCGGTTTGATCCCGGCAGTTCGCTCACTGCCGGGCAGATCAAACAGCGGCGTGCTGAAGTAGCGTTCAGCTCGGTCGCACAGGAGCGTGACTACGTTCGATTTGGGTCCAAGCTCTGCGGCGAGACGTAGCGCAGCGACAACATTCGCGCCGGAGGAAGTTCCGACGCACAGTCCGAACTCGCGATGCAGACGGCGCGTCATCGCCATGGCGTCGGCGCTCGTGACGGCGATGGGCCCGTCCAGCGGGGCCTCGCGGAGGAGCGGCGGGATGAAGCCGTCGGCCACGCCCTCGATGAAGTGACAGCACGGGCACTCGCCCGCGAGCAACGCCTGTTCGGCCGGCTCCATCGCGTGGATGCGCGCCTGCGGCCAGCGCTGCTTGATCGCCTTGCCGCAGCCCGCGAGCGTGCCGCCGGTGCCGAAGCCGTGCACAAACGCGTCGATGGGGCCGTTCACCTGCGCGAGGATTTCCCGGCCGGTGGTGTGTTCGTGGTCGGCGGCGTTGTGCGGGTTCTCGAACTGGCGCGGAAGAAAATAGCGCGCCTCCTGCGCGGCCATCTCTCGGGAAATCTCGATGCCCGTTTGATAGCGGCCTGCGCTGTCGAAGAGAATCAACTCGGCGCCGAGTTGGCGGATCAACTTGCGCCGCTCGACGCTGGCGCCGGACGACATGACGATTGTCACGCGATAGCCCATCGCCGCACCGACCATCGAGAGCGCGATGCCGGTGTTGCCGCTGCTGCATTCGAGGATGATCGAGTCGGGCCGCAAAAAGCCGCGCTGTTCCGCGTCGAGCAACACGCCCTTCGCGAAGCGGTCCTTTACGCTGCCGCTGGCGTTGAGGAATTCGCACTTGGCGAGAATCGTCGCGCCTTCGGCGTCGAAGCGCAACGAAACCATCGGCGTGTTCCCGATCAGCGAGAGCACGGCCTTGGCGCGGGCGCGGTTTGGAGCGGACGGGTTCATTGAAGGCTGCGGAGGAATGCCACGAGATCGGCGAGGACTTTGGGCTCCACGGCGCGATCCAGGCCGGGCGGCATCAGCGACATCGCGATCGGTTCCTGTTTCGTGATCGTGGCGCGAGGCACGGGATTTTCGCGACCGTCGGCGGTCAAAAGGAAAACCGTGTCGGACGTCTCCCGCGGAATCGTGCCGAGCAGGGAATTGCCGTCCCGCGTGGTGACCTGAAAGGCCTCGTAGCCGCGCGCGATCGTGGCGCTCGGAAAACTGATCGCTTCGAGCAGATCGCGACTCGTTCGGATTCGGCCGATGTGCGAAAGGTCGGGCCCCAGCACGCCGCCGGTGTCGCCGACGCGATGGCAGGTCAGGCACGCGCCCGTGCCCGCAAAGAACGCGGCGCGGCCGCGCGCCGGATCGCCACCGCCGGCGAGAGTCTCGAGTTCCGTCACGCGTGCGTCCTTGGCGGCATTCTGATTCATGATTTCAGCGATAAGGGGACCGGCGTTTTCGTGAGCGGGCGGGGGGAAGCGCAGAAAAACAGCTTGCAATGTCTGAGGTCGCACGCCCCAGCGGCCCGGCGACTTCGTGAGTTGCCCCAGCAGCCGGGCGGCCGTTTCGGCATCGGCCGGCCCGCGCTGAAATGCGTCGAGTAGTTGCTGCAATTCCACCGGGCCAGCCCCCGGCATCACGTCGGTTAGCTTCAGCAATTGGGCGCGGTTGAGCTTCGCCTCAGCCAGCACCGTGGCGGCTTGGAGGCGGGCGTCGGGCGTCCCGCCAACAACGAAGGGCCCGAGCAGCAGGTCGAATGAGCCGGCGTCCATTTCGGTGCCGACACCGGTGGCGAGCCGCAACGCCGCCACGCGCATTGCGGCCGGCCGGCTCGTGTCACGACCGACATCCTGCAGCAACGCGGAGAAGCCGCGCTGGCGATGCGTCGCGATGGCGCGCAGCGCCGCCTGCGCCCGATGTGTGTCGGGCGAACGCAGCGACGATGCGAGCAATTCGCGCCAGCTCTCGTCCCACGCGTTCGGCGCACCCGCAATCGCGTCGAGCAACAGCACCGGGTCCAGCGCCGGCGCGGGTGAAGCGCGCAGCCAGTCGCGCACTTCCTGCGCGGAAAGAAACGCCGCGACCAGACGGGCGACGACCTCCTTCGCCGCAGGCTCGAGCGTGCCGGCGACAGCGGTGGCGAGATAGTCCGCCGCCGCGCGACCCCATTCCGGGTGGCGGACGGCGATTTTCAGCGCCGCCGAGCGCAGCGCCGGCTCCTGGTCCCGCAGCGCCGCGAACACGGGAGCGGCGCCGAGTTTTTCGCCCGCGCTTGCATCGAGCGCGATCATCGCCGCCCGGCGCGCCAGGGGCTCGCGATGATTCAGCAGCGCCTGGGTTTCGGCCGGCGAGTCGATCTCGATGAGCGCGTAGATCAACGCGTGGGTAAGGATCGGGTCGTGCGGGATCGCGGCGGCGGCTCCCAACGCGGGGATCGCCTTCGGATTCCGCAACCGGCCGAGCGCGCGGGCCGCCTCGCGCTGCACGCTCGGTGAGTCATCGCCCAATCGCGCTATCAGGGCCTCGGCGGCATGGCTGTCGCTCGTGATAAACGCGCTCTGGCACGCGACCTCGCGGATGCGCGCATCATGATCGGGCAGTGCGCGGCGCGCCGCGGACTGTGCGGCCGGCGACCCGATGCGGGTGAGCGCCCAAACGGCGTTGCTGCGGACGAGGTAGTGGGTGTTTTCGAGCGCCGTCGTCAGTGCGGGCACGGCGGCAGCGCCGCGCTTCACCAGCTCGGCGACGGCGCGGTCGCGGACGACGTATCGCGGATCGCCGAGCAGGGCGGTGAGCGCCTCGGGCGAACTCGCTGTCCAAGCGATGGCGTTTCCCCGCGGGTCGGCCGGCCCGCGCGCACCGATGCGGCGGATGCGGTAGATGCCGCCGGTGATATCCGGCCGCGACACCACCGAGGTCGGGCAACCGCGCCGGAACCACGCGCCGGTATCGATGACCAGAAGGCTGCCATCGGCGTCCTCGATCACATCAGTGAAGTGGACGCCGGAATCGGCGGCCGTGGCGAACACCTGCGCCGCGCCGCGATACGTGGCACCCGTGCGCTCGAGCGGCACGCGCATGATGCGATGGGTGTTGAATTCGGCGTAGAGGAGATTGTTTCGATAGTCCGCGCCCCACGCCTCGCTGCGTGGGAGCGCGATGCCCGCCGGTGCGACGTGGCCGATGAACGCAACGGGTGGCAGCAGGTCACCCGTGCGTTTGAATTCGGCGATGACCGGCTCCTGATCGGTGCGCGGATAGACGCCACCGTGAACCCAGTGCAGGATCGCATCGCTGCGCGGCGAGCCTTGGAAGATGTTCACCGTGCCGAACATCTCGCCTTCCTGATTGAAGGCCAACTCCACGGGATTGTCCATGCCGCCGCCGGCATACACCTGGATGTCGCTGCCATCGGGGCGGCACGACCAGATCCGTGCGCCGAGTCCTTTCGACACGAGCGCACCGCCGCCATTCTGGTAGACTTCGTGGCCCTTGCGACCGTGGCACCAGTAGAGCCGGCCGTTGGGATGGAGGAACGGGCCATGGACATCGGCGGCGTTGCCGTTGGACTTGAAGCCGGTCGCGACGAGCGCACGCGAATCGGCACGACCGTCGCCGTCCCGGTCCTCCAACCGCCAGAGCCCGGGCGCCGAGGTGACGAACAACGCTCCCTCGTGCCAGACCGCGCCCATGGGAAAGGCGAGCTGGTCGGCAAAGACCGTGGAACGGTCGAAGATTCCATCGCCGTCGGTGTCCTCCAGCATCGTGATGCAGCTGGGACGCTTTGCATCGAGTTCCTTCTCGTCGAGATTTACGCCGGCGTTTTCCGCGACGAAGAGGCGGCCGCGCTCGTCGAAGTTGCCGAGCATGGGAAAGGTTACCAGCGGCGGCAGCGCCACGGGGATGACCTCGAACCCGGCGGGGACTTGAATCGCCACCGGACGCGGGTTTGCGGCTGGAGGCTGGGCCGTCGCGACGGCGGATGCGATCACCGCGAGGGCGAAGGCTGGCGCACGATGAGGGAGCTGAGGCAGAGTTCGCATGAGGAGCTGAATCGAAGTCGGCTTGCAGCCTTTAGGCTTTTCCCAATTTCTTGCGGTGCGCCCAGACCTTCTCAAAGGCCTTGGCGTATTGCTCCACCAGCTCAGGCTGCTCGGTGGTAAACATCGGCAGCGAGATGGAGGTGCGGTTGGCCTGCTCCGAGCCGGGCAACTCCGGGATCGTCGGCGCGTGGTGCCACCACTTTGCCTCGGCATACAGTGGCATCTTGTGCTGCAGCGGGTAGCCGGCGCCGCCAGCGCGGACGCCTTCCGCCAGCAAGGCCTTCACGCACGCATCCCGAGACATCCCCGCTTTCGCTTCGTCGAGAAAGAGCATGTTCCACGCATAGTAGATGCGTTTCATGTCGGGCCGTGCGGCTGGCTCGTGCAGACCGGGCAAGTGCAGGATGCGGTCGTTGAGCCGGCGAATTTGCGCGGCGATCTTGGCGTTGCGGTCTTCCAGACCGCGCAACTGGCTGCGGGCGAGAATCGCGGCCATCGGATGCATACGAAGCTTCAAGCCCAGTCCCGTCCCTTGATATTTCCGATAGGGGCTGTTCTCGGGGAAACTTCGCGGCTTGTCGTAATGCCCCAAGGTCGAACCACGCTCGAAATCCGCGCGCTCCTGATACACGGCCATGCCGCCCTCAAGGGCCGGCAACGGTTTGGTGGCCTGAAAGCTGAACGCGCCCATCCGGCCCCACGAACCCACGGGCTTGCCCTGTAGCGAGGCGCCGTGCGCCTGGCAGGCATCCTCGATCACGATCAGGCCCTTTTCCTTCGCGAATTCGCAGATGCGATCCATCTCGCAGGGGAGCCCGATCCAATGCACCGGCAGCATCGCCTTGGTGTTTTTCGTAAGGCGGCGCTTCGCGTCCTCGAGATCGAAGTTCAGCGTGCGCGGGTTCACATCGACGAACACCGGCACGAGCCCGAACATCCGCATCGGTGTGATCGTGGCGAAGAAGGTATAACTCGGCACCATGACCTCGCTGCCGGGCGGGAGGTCCATGGCGAAGAACATCGTTGTCAGTGCGCTCGTGCCGTTGCAATACGCGCGCACATGGGGGACTTGGAAGTGCTTCGTCCAGTCGGCCTCCAGCTGTTCGATCGGCCCGTAGCCGGGCTCGCGGAGCAGCTTCAGGATCTCGCGCTCCTCCTCCTCGCCGTAGAGCGGCCACTGCGTGGCGCGGCCGTGCGGGTGCGTGACGGCCTTGGGTCCGCCGTCTACCGCCAGCGTTTCCTTCGCGGCCGGAGATCCTTGCTCGGCACCCGCGACTGGCTGGTCAGCCAGCCAAAGGCCGGCGATGACCGTGCCCGTTGATTTGAGAAACGTGCGCCGCGTATCGCCACGGTGCTGCTGGTTCGAGGGTGGTGTCGTCGGGGGAGTTTTCATGGGTGTTCCAAAGTAGTCTTGAAATCATGAGCCGATTGCGCGGCGCAGCATGTTCTGCATCATGCGCTGCACGCGCTCGTCGGGGCCGTGCGGACGATTCCAGTGCGACCACGGCAGCATATGTCCGGGTGGCGAGGACAGCGCCTGCGACCAAAAGATCGTGGCGGCGTTGAAAACGAAATTGCTCTTCGGGCCGGGATAGATGGTCGCGGTCCAGTGTTGCGCGACTTTGCCTCCCGACCAGGCAGTGCCTTCGGCCACGACTTCAAGGCCGGGGATCTTCGCCGGCTCGCCGTGATATTCCCAGCCGACCAAGCCCGGAATCCGGTCACCCTGCTTCATGCCGGTGCCCTCAAACATCCAGTGCTCCGGCTTCGCGACAATCCAGTCGCCGCCGCCATTGACCGGGATGACGTTGATCGACCCCATGAGCAGCCCCTCATCGGGCCCGGCACTCGTGTAGGAGCCGTTTCCTTTGCTGTGGAATTTCATCTGTTGCGCCAGCCCTCCGTAGGGCGCCGCGCGGTGAATGCGGCGGTTCGGCGTCCCAGCCGCGTTCGAACTGAACGGACTCACCCAACATACCGCATTCCCCGTGAGGAACATCAGATTGACCCCAGCGTCGCGCATCGCAGCGACGCTGTGGTAGGCCCGCTCGTCCCAATACTCATCATGTCCGACACTCAGAAACGCCTTGCTCTTCATCCCGCGCTGCGGGGTGAGCAGGTCGCTATTCGAGCAATAGCTCACGTCGTAGCCGTGTTGCTCCAGCCAGTAGGCGAGCGGGTATTCCCAGCACAGCCACTCCCCGCTGCCGGTGCTCTGCGGGTTGTCGTAGATCTGACGGTATTTGCCGTAAGGCCGATCAAAGCTCACGTCCACATCCGGCGTCGAGGTCATCCCCGGCTGGCCGTTGTCGTAGAGTGAAGTGGTGGCCGGCCACCGGTTGTAAGCCTGCCAGGTGTTGTCGCTGCACTGAAACAGGATGTCCGCCGGCCGGTCGTCACGCACAATGAAAACGACGTAGCTCTGCCAATACGGCTGTTCGCTGTTGTCCGGCAGGGTCGTCAGCCGGCCGAGATAGACCCCGCTCACCCAGTTCGACGGGATTTTGAGCGACGCGCCTGGCTGCCAGCGGCACTCGACCCGCCTGCGCTCTTCGACCGCCGGCTCGGGCTGCTGGCTGCCTTGAAGCGGCCCAAGTGTGGTCATGAGCCGCGCGCCGCGCCCGTCGTAATAGCCCGTGCGGAACACCTCGATGCTGTAGCGCGACGGCGGACTGGTGCTGATCAGGAACTCGATCGTCTCACCCGCTGCGACGCTCTGGCGCGAGCAGTAGCCCTCGATCGCTGGTGAACGATAGGCTTCGGTGGAGGTGCCGCCCTTGCCCGGCACGACGCGCACGCGAGTGAGTTGCCAGTCGAGCGCACCCGCGTGCGCGTTTTCACTCTGAATCAACGTTGGCTTACGTGTGCCGGGGACGGAGGCAGCCGGCGACTCCGGAGCGCCCATGGCGGCGGTCACCGCGGTGCCAGCGACATTGGCGATGAACCGCCGGCGCCCAATGCGATTGGGATTTGAGGAGGCGGACGGTGTCATGATTGATGGGCGTCGATCGGGGGATGCAACCGCGGGTGGCAGCGAAGCAGTGGCCCGGCGGATTACCGCGGGCCACTGCCAGGCTGGCGTTCAAAACGAGAGACGGGTTGAAAGCGTCCACACGCGCGGGTCGCGCACGGCGATCCGCCTGATCTGGTTGGTATCGCCCGTGTTGGCGTAGCGGATTATCCTCGGATCCGTTTCGTCGAAAAGATTCGAGATGTTTAATTGCACATTGAGCCGCACCCGGTCTTTCAAGCGTCGTTCATAGCCGAGAAGCAAGGAGGCCTGGCCAACCGGCGGGGCGAATTGCAGCCGTTTGGGGGCAGCAAGGGTCTGCCCTACCAGCGTCTTGCCAGTATACGTGTAGCCCCCGCCGGCAAATGCGCCCCTCAGGAAACCCTGCTTGAAGGAATAGCGCGCAAAGAAGTTGGCCTTGTATTTGGCGTTGCCGACGAGCCCGATTCCCTCGCCGGAAAGGGTTTCAGCCAGAAAGTCATCCTCCGTCGCAATTTCGTCAGCAATCGTATTGGCGCCGACGCCGGTCTGGATGTTTTGTGGGAATCGCGAGTAAAACGCCTTTTGCCCTGCCCACCACTCGACGACTTCGGGAATGATCTTAGAATACGTCCCGTCGGTGTAAGAGCCGTTGACACTCAGCCGCCAGTTGCCGGGATTGGCGGTCAACGAAAGTTCGTAACCCTCCGAACTTTTGTCCCGGGATGTGGCGTTGGCGTTCGACGCACGGTCGTCCGCCTCGGCAACCGTGATTCGGCCGGCGCTTAACAGCGCGGCGCGAATACGTTCATTCTGCGTATTATGAGTGCCGGCGCCACTGAAGAGTTCTCCGACGGACTCCGTGGTGTAGCGCACCAAGCTGGCATAAATCTTCCCGTTCAACAAAGTGAACGTCACCCCGTAATCTTTTCCGACGCCTGTTGACGCTGGACCGGAGAAGACGGGACCGGAGGGTTTCGAGGGAAAAACTCTCACCGATGAATTAACCGCGCTGCTGTTGGTAGCTTGGTTGTATTTGAACGAGACGTTCTTCAGCGCATGCCATACGACGCTAAACGTGCGGGTCTGGGGCTCTGAAACCGGGCGCGTGGGGGCGTTATCCCGGATAAAGTCACCAGTCACCGGGTCTCGCACTTGGCCATAATCGTCGACGGCAAGGCGGTCCATTCGGTAGCCGGCGCCGGCGATGAGCCGCCCGTTAAACCAATGGCCTTGTAGCGACGCGGTGCCACTCGCGGCTTCGGATGTGTCGTTGGATGAGGCATTATAAACAACCCACTTGGTGCTAAAACTCCGACCCGATACGGGATCCCTTACGTTGTTGAGCAGGCCGCTCTCCGAGGGGCCGCTGACATAATAGCTCCCCCAGGCGCCTTCGGTTACATAGGTGCGACGATACGCGAGGTTTTGGTCAGCAGCAGCGTTAAACGGATTCCCGTCGAACACCTCGAATTTCGGGTGAGACTGTCCGTCCTCTTTTTCTATTTCTCCGAAAACCCCGCCGCGATACCGGCCCCACTTTCCGGCATCGACCTCGTGTGAAAACGAGAGTCGAGCGGTGTCGGTTTTTAGCCCGGCATCCCACTTTCGCCAATAGGTCTCCATATACAGTTTACCCGCATAGGGGTTGACGCCCAAAGTTCCCGGCAGATTTGTGTTAGGGTCAGCATAGAGTATGTGCGAAACCACCGGATCCAGGCTGTCAAAGTGCCGGCTCTGACGATTGACCCCCAACTCGACGAATGTCTTCCTACCCAGCTGGGCAGTGGCGATGGCGGAGAGGGAGTTGTAGGGGTTGGTGCGGACCTGTCCGGGACCACCGCTGTTGATCGTAAACGAGATGATCGACGGGTCCATGATCGGATAGCCGCCTGTGCCCGCGCCGCGAGAGCCGAGGGTGGCGATCTGTCCTCCCATGTGGATCAGTTGGTTCGAATTGGAAATAAAGCGCAGCGTCGACAGGCTGGTTGAGACGCGAGAGCCCAGTCCCGCAAAGGTGCTATTGGGGGCGGTTGCGGTGAAAAGCGGCCTTCCTGCATTTAGCCAGGGAACGACGCTGTCGAAGACGCCGGTCAAACGGCCCGAATTGGCCTCCACTTCGCCCTTCTCGTATTCGACCCGGGCCGTCAACCACGGCGTGATCTCGTATTTGGCCGCCAGATGCGCCCGGCGGCTTTCGGAATACCGATACGGCTCGAGGTAGCGGGTGCGATTGGCCACGGCATTGAACCGCACGGCGACCCTGTCCCCAAGCGGCTGGTTGACGTCGAGCGTCGCGCGCCACGAGCTGAAGCTGCCGCCGGACAGCGAAATCTCCCGCATCGGACGCTTCAACACCGCCTGCTTCGTGGCGACGTTGATGATGCCGCCCGCGTTGCCGATGCCGAAGAGGACGGAATTCGGGCCACGGGCGTCCTCGACGCGTCCAATATTATAAGTGTCGGTCGAGTTTTGCCACTTGAAGTAGTTGCGGGCGATATCCACCGGGAGACCTCGCACCCGACTACTTCCGAGGGCCGAACCCATGACGCTATTGCCCGACGAGTTGTCACCAAAACTACCGGCGTCGTCCAGATCGGGCTGAAAGTTGTTCGCGTAGGCCATCACTTCCTTCAGGTCGGTGGCGTTGATGTCCTTTATGAATTCCTCGGTGAACACCGATATCGATGCCGCGATGTCTTTCAACGGGGTGTTCATGCGACTGCCGGACAGAGTGTCAGTGGCTTGATAGCCGACATCGGAGTTACTGGTGACTTCAAACGGACTGAGCTGCACGACGGATTCACCTTTGCTGGAAGACGAAGCGGCGCCGGTGGCGGGTGGGTTTGCAGTCTGGGCGAACGTGGAGGTGACCACGGCGAACGCTGCGGATAGCGTGGCGAGGAGTTTGTTTGTTTTCATCGGCTCTTGGTTGGGGGGAGACGGGGTTTCTGTTTTTTGCAGTGCGTTGTCGCCGGTCGCTGGCGGCGGAAGTTGATCGGATGGAGGCTTAACGACGCGATGGACGACAAAGGCTCGGCTTCTCTCGTCCGGGGTAGCCATCAGGCCCGTGCCGAGGAGCAGGTATTGCAGCGCCTCCAGCGGCGTGAAGGTTCCGGCCAGCCGGTTCGTGCGGGCGCCGTCGACCGTGTTGGCGTCCATGATCACGCCGTAGCCGGACTGCTCGGAAAACACCATCAACGCAGACTCCGCACGTTGCGCAGGAATATTGAAAGAGCGTCTCAAACCGGTCTGTTGAGCGACCGCAGGCAGGCAAAGCAGCGCGGCGATTGCGCACAGAACTATCTGCTGGCAGGACCGGCGCCGCTCGCGCGGCAGTCCGAGGCTGGGGTGGGGTTGCACGTGGGTGGGGTCGCACTCTTCAACTCAAACTACCGGGTCAGGCGGAATCCCTAAACGGATCCGTCGATTCCCGGATGTTCGCGCCAGTCCGTGGGCGATCGCCCGGTTACGCGGTGAAACATCCGGGAGAATTCATGCTGACGGACATATCCGAGTTCGTCGGCAATCTGCTTTATGCTGAGCGGTGTCTCGATCAGGAGGCTTTTCGCGGTCTGCATGCGGGTGCGAAGCGCCATCTGGCCCGGAGACACGCCGAACACCGCCGTAAACTCGCCTCGCAGCGAGTTGTAGTTCGGCATCTCCTTTATCCGCCTCGTAAACTCCGCGGGCCGGCCGGCTGTTTCCTGAATCATCTGCCAGAGCCGCAATATCTCGGGACGCCCTGTCGCTGGCGCGATCGACGTGGCGAACTCCCGCTGGGCCCACCGATGCACGTTTACGAGCAGCAAGTGCAGCCACGCGGCCTCCGCCAGGGCACAACTCGGAGCGCGTTGCGAATGCTCCACCGACAGACGCATGAACAACCACTTGAAGGTTTCCACTTGCGGGACGGTGAGCTGGCAGGGGCGCAACATGGAATCGGCCCGGCCGAAGGCGGGCAGTCCCGCCAGCAGCTTCGGATCCAGCGTGAAGTGAACGACCCAGATGCGGGGCTGCTGGCGATTATCGTTCCAAAAGCCATGCTCCTCGCCCGGGCGGTAATGGAACAACGTGTTCGCCGAAATGGGCAGCAACTGCCCAGCAAAACCATTTAGCGTTGTGCCCTCCGTGGTCAGGGCGATCTCGTGAAAGGGATGAGAGTGCCACTGACAGTAGTTCTGAGGCGCGGTGTGAACGCAACGCAGCGAGATTGCCCGCAACCTCGACCAATCGTCCGTGAACTCGGGCGCGACCAGCGGGCCGGGTGGGCTCTCCACCCCGGCTTTTGCCCGGGGCAACTTCGGATGAGGGGGTTTCGACACTTGAAGATCAGTTGCCAATCCGTGCTTGGCTTGCGAGCGGGAAGGCGGTCTCGCGGCGTTTCGGCGAAATGATCCTGCGCTGCGGCGAAAGAGGTGGACCCGTTAGCCGCCCAAGAAGAGATCCACCGTCTCGCGCGTGACCGTGTAGGTGCCGGTGTTGTAGTTCGATCCGATGGGGAGAATCCCGGCCGCCTTGTCGTTTTTTGTGAACTTGATCGGCGAGTGGTTCAGGTCGAAGAGCGCCTTCACGCCGAGGTAGGTGAAGAGTTCACGCTTCTGCCCCACGCAGGCCGTGAGCACGCCCTCCTTGAGGAACCGCAGGTGGGCTTCCTCCGCGTCGACACAGGTGGCGAGGATTTTTCCCGCCTTGCCGGCTTCCTTGATTGCCTGGGCGATCCCCGGTCCGCTCTCGCTGTCAAAGCCGGCCATGCCCGCGAGATCGGGCGTGCCTTGAATGAGACCGGCAGCCACGCGGGTGGCTTCAGCCGTGTTGCCCTTGTCCTGTTGCGGCTCCATGCAGGACAGGCCGTGCTTTTCGGCGACGCCGCGAAACCCGGCGAAGGCCTTTTGAGACGTTTCCTGCTCGATGAGACCGAGCAGCGCTACGCGGCCCTTGCGGCCGGCGAGAGCCTTGACCATCGCCTCGGCCTGGCGGACGCCGATCTCGAACCAATCGGTGCCGATGAACGAGAGACGCCGGCTGGCGGGCACATCGCTATCCACACACACCACGGGAATACCGGCGGCGATCGCGGCATCGATGGGAGGGACGAGCGCGCTCGGATCCCACCCCACCACCATCATGCCAGCCGGCTTGCTGGCGGTGGTCTGTTCGATGGCGGCGACGAGGCCCGGAATGTCCACGGAACTCGGGCCGGCGATGCTGACTGTGACCCCGAGTTCCTGTCCGGCGAGCCGGAGCGCCGGGTGATCGTGCTGGGTGAAGAGCGGCAGGTTGGCGTTGGCCGAGAGCCACACGTATACTTCATTGGGATGCGCGCCGCGGGTGCGGCCGGCGGACGGTGCGACGGTTTCGCGCTTTTCGCAGCCGCCGAGGCCGGCCACAGCGGCCGCGCCGGCACCAAGGGAAGCGACTTTTAGCAGATGACGACGAGTGAGGACGGGGTTGGTGGAGTGCATGGGGAATAAAATGGGCGCAATTTCAACGCTGTTGCTTCCGGTTCAGCACCGAATCGATGGCGACGGCGAAGACGAGGACCAGCCCGAGAATGATGCCCTGCCACTCCGGACGCACTTGTTTGATGAGAAGCATGTTTTGAATCACGGCCACGAAGAGCACGCCGAGCAGCGCGCCCCAGGCCGTGCCACGGCCGCCTTGCAGGCTGGCGCCACCGAGAATGCAAGCGGTGATCGCGCCCAGTTCCTTGCCCATTCCCACCGTGCTGCTCGCGGTTGCGACGCGCGAGGCGTAGACGATGCCAGCCAGACCGGCGAAGAGTCCGACCAACGTGAACGCAATAATCTGCAGGCGTTCGACGTTGATGCCGCTGAGGTGCGCCGCCTTCGCATTCGAACCGATGTAGTAGAATTGCCGAAAGAAGCGCGTATGGTCGAAGCCATAATGCCCCACCGCGCCGAGAAAGATGACCAGCCAGACCGGAGCTTGGAGGCCGAGGAACTGCGTCTGGCCGAGCTGGGTGAACGAGGGCGGCAGAAAGGTGATGCCAGGGCCGCCGACGAGGAGCGCGATGCCGGAGAATATTCCCATCGTGCCCAAGGTCGTGATCAGGGCGTTCACACGCACCTTGGCGACGACGACTCCGTTGGCGAATCCACTGAGGGCGGCGAGCGCGAGACCGCCGGCAATTGCGGCCGGCACGGGCCAGCCCGCGTGTTTCATGAGCCAGCCCGTGACGACCCCGACCATCGAGGCGGTCGCGCCCACGCTCAGGTCGAAGGTGCCACCGATCAACATCAGCATCATGCCAAGCGCGAGGATGCACTCGAAAGCCATGTTGCGAACGACCGACGCAAAATTATCGAAGGTGGCGAAGCGCTCCCAGGAGACGGGAAACAACACCCGAAACACGACGAGGATGAGAACCAGCAACAGGAAGACGCCGATTTCACGGGTCGGCACGAAGCGGCGGCGGAGTTGGGGTTCCATGGGCATGGGTCAATTCTTTCCGTCCCGAGCGGCGAGCCGCATCACCGTCTCCTCGTTCGCTCCGTCGCCGCTCACTTCGCCGGCGATGCGACCGGCGCGCATGACATAAATGCGGTCGCTGATGCGGAGCACCTCGGGGAGGTCGCTGGAAATCACCACGACGGCGTGCCCCTGTCGCGCATAGGCGCGCAGGAGCTGATGCACTTCGGCCTTGGCGCCGACATCCACCCCGCGCGTCGGCTCGTCCACGATCAGGACGCGCGGGTTGGCGAGGAGCCAGCGCGCCAGCAGCACTTTTTGCTGGTTGCCGCCGCTGAGATGCGCCGTGTCTTGCTCGACCCCGCGGCACGCGATCCGGAGCTTGGCCACAAAATCGCGCGCCGCGCCCGACTCTTCGGTGTCGCGAAAAAACCAGCCGCCGAATTTCGCGAGCCGCGCGGCGCTGATGTTGCGCCGCACGCTCATGTCGAGAAAAAGCCCGGACTCCTTGCGATCCTCGCTCACATAGCCGAGCCCGGCGTCGATCGCGTCCGCCGGTGAACGGATCGATACGCGGTTTCCGCCGAGCCGAATCTCCCCGGCCCCCTGCGGCCTCGCACCGAAGAGCGTGAGCGCCGTTTCCGTGCGCCCGGCGCCGGCCAGCCCGGCGAGACCCACGATTTCGCCCGCTCGCGCGTGAAACGAAATGTCCTGCAGCATGGGTTTTCCACCTCCAGTGTCCGTCGGGTCGCTCAAGCCGCGGACGTCGAGCAGCACCGGTTGGACGGCCTCGCTGGCGCCGTAGTGGAATTTTTCGACGTCACGGCCCACCATCAAGCGGATCAAATCGTCGGCGGTGGTTTCCGCGACGGGCATGGTGCCCTGCCATGCGCCGTCTTTCAGGACGGTGACGCGGTCGGCGATGCCGAAAACCTCCTCCAGTCGATGAGAGATATAAACGACGCCGGTGCCCTGACTCTGCAACTGGCGGATAACCGCGAAGAGTCTGCGGGTCTCGGCGTCGGTTAGCGCTGCCGTGGGCTCGTCGAAGATCATCACCTTTGCGTCGAGCGACAACGCCTTGGCAATCTCCACCATTTGCTGCTGTGCCGGCGAGAGGTCAGCCACCGTCGCCTCGGTGGAGATATCGGGTGCGACGCGGGCCAGCACGGCGGCCGCAGAGGCATGCAGCTGGCGACGGACGACCATGCCCCAGCGCGTGACCGGTTGTCTTCCGGCGAAAATATTCTCCGCGACAGTCAGCGGCCCAAACAAGCTGCGTTCCTGAAACACGATGCCCACCCCCGCGTGCTGGGCCGCGTGCGCGCTAGCGAACCCCGCATGCGTCCGGCCGCCCAGAACGATTTCGCCGGCATCCGGCCGATGCACGCCGGCCAGGATATTCATGAGCGTGCTCTTGCCCGCGCCATTTTCGCCGCACAGCGCATGCACTTCGCCTGCGCGAACCGTGAAGTCCACGCCCTTCAACACCTCGATCCCGGCAAACGTCTTCCGGATCTCGCGCATGGCGAGAAGCGGATCGGGTTCCGCTCGTTGAGTTGTTGGTCCGACCGTCATGGCTGCAACTCCAGCCGCACGAGACCAAAGGGGGCCAGCTCGATCGGTATCTCGTGCTCTGCGGCAGGGACGAGTTCGCAGCCTATGCTGCGCAGGAACGAATCGGGCTCAAACTGCCACCGGCTTCCCGGCGAGAAATCGAGATCGAGTCGATGAGTAACCCGGGTGAAGCCCGCCACGACGGCAGATTGGCGGATCGCGGTCAGGTTCGCGAGCCACAGGCAAGTGGAGTCGGCGTTGGCCAGCGCGATCGCCTCGACGCGAAGCGAGTCGGTGGAATGAGTGAGTAGGACCTCGCTGCCCGCGAACGCACCGAGCGCGCCGAGCGCATAAAACACAGGAAACATCTGGCCGGGCAGCGACGGGAATCGGCTCGGCAATGGAGAACCGGACTCGCGTTCCATGACGCCCCGCCAGCCCGTCGTTTCAAAGAACGTCACGCTCGCGGCGCCTTGCTCCGCGAGATGTTTGATCATCGCCAGCGTCCAAGCCGCCAGAAACGGCGACAACTGACGCGAATCCACCGGCGGCGGCAGTTCACCGGGTGCCGGAGGTTTTTCACTGGCGGTCGCGACGGGATTAAGGCGCGGCTTGAGTGTCACCGGCGACACCACGAGCGGTTTGTTCGGGAAAAATTCTCGTGCGCTTTCGAGCTGAGCTGCGACGGCGGCGGGCGTTTCAGCGATCGAAGCCAGGTCGAACGCATGCACCTGCGGGTTCATCGACCAATGCACAAAGTCGGCTTGTTCGTGCGGCGGCCTGAACTGGTTGAGCTGGTAGAAATCCGCATCGGTGCCGGCGCCGATGGGCACGCCGAGCGGTGTCAGCCGCGGGCGCGCGAGGGCGAGGCTGGCGGCCGAGGCGGTTTTTTCCCCGGTGCGAAACAACAGGACGCGAACGACGGCGGCGGACCTCGCCCGGAGTTGGCGAACGAGTTCGTCGAGTTCCCGCTCTCCGCCCTGCGCGGGCAGATGCACCGCGAGTTCGAGCGGGATGCGAAGCTGCGCCGACTGATGCTGCGACAGCGTCAACCTCTCCAACCAGTCCGACTGACCAAGCCGAACCTCGGCGCGAAGGTGGGCGAGCCGCAGTGTGCCCACCCGCGCCGCCTCCCGGGCCGTGAGCGGCTGTCCGTGCGAGGCGCTGCCGATACCGATCGCCGGGAGCGGCCGGCGAACGCTCGTCAGAGCAATGCGGAGTGGCGGCCGAACTTCGGCGGCGATGGCGGGAAGCGGCCGGCGGGCATTGAGCTTCAGGAGAATCTCCTGGCGGATGCGCGTGAGCGCCGGCACCTCGACCGGATAAGGGAGATGCAGCGGCGTGCAAAACGTCTTGAAGCTCGCGTCGATCCAGTTGCGCTGGTCCTCCATCTCGAACCGCTCGCCGGTGAAATGCAGCTCTGCCCACATGCCCGGGGTGACCTCATGGGCAAGCGCCGCCAAGTCGTGGATGCCCGGAACCGGTTGCGCGGCCTCGACCAGCCGGGGAAACATCACCTCGGCCCGCGGGCCGGCGCCCCGCTCGGCGAGGCAGCGCCTCCCGGCGCAATCGGCTGGATGCAGCACGCAGAAACCTATGCGATTGCGCAGAAAGGTCGTTCGCGCTTCTCCGTCGAATGTGAAGCGGATGGTCCCGTTGGCCTGGCCAGTGATCTCCGCCCGCCAGACGAAATGAATCTCGTCGCGCCGGTGCGTGCTCGCATAGGTCAGGCGAAAGCTGTCCGGTCCGGCATTCATCCGAAGATCCGAAATCTCTGCGGGCACGGTGCCCCAGTTCCGGTCGCGCACGGCGGCGTAGATGCGGCGGATGATTTCGTGCTCACCGAGCTTGATATAGCGCAGGTCGCCGTCTGCGAAGATCATCGTGAGAGGGCCGGCGCGCAGCGAAACGTGATCGGCAGGCGCAGACGTTGCGGCGGGCGAATGCGCCAGGGACTCACTCATGGCTGAAGTGGACGACGACATTGCGCGAAGCCGAGTCATAGGCGCCAAAGACGAGCTGCAACGTTTTGAGGTTGTCCACTCCCGTGGTTTCGGCGGCAACTTCGCCGCGCAGCGCGGCGAGCAGGTTCGCGTGGCAGGGCACGATGCTCGCGTGAGCGATATCGTAGGCCGGATCGGCCCACGCATAACGCATCGGCGGGTGCCGGGTGATTTGCGTGCCGCGCGCGGTGGTGACTCGGAGGCGATAGGCGGACCCCAGCTCGATCGAGCCGAGCGGGCCTTCGATGAAGGCGAGCGTTTCCGGGAAGCACTCGCGCTCAAGCGGCGTCTTCGCGAAGGCCATTTCGATCACGACGCTAGTCCGCGCTGCTCCCATCGTGAGCATGACCGTCGCCACGTTTTCACCTTTCACCGCGGGTGCGAGCGTGCGATGGGTCTGGCAATAAAGGGACGAGGCCTCGCCAAAGCAGGCGCGTGCCGTATCCAGCAAATGCGTGCCCAGATCGGTCAGGATGAATTGCTCGAGGTCGGCCAGCGCCGGCTGGTTTACCCAGCAATCGAAACCGGAGACCATCGTGAAGCGCGCCCGAAAGGGCGTCCCGATGACGCCTTCGGCGAGCCGTTGGCGCAGGGCAAGCATCGGCGCCTGCGACCGCCAGTTTTCGTGCACCAGGAACGGCGTTTTCGCTTTTCGAAAGGCCGCCACCATCTCTTCCGCGTCGGCCAGCGACGCGGCCATGGGTTTCTGGCAGATGCACGGGATGCCATGCCGGGCGCAGAGGAGCGACAGTGGCTTGTGCCCGCCGACCTCGGTGATGTTGTCGACGAAGTCCGGCCGCACCTCGCGCAGGAGCTTTTCCGCGTCGTCATAGACGGCGGGGATGTGGAAATCACGCGCCAGCGCCTCGGCCTTGGCGCGCGTGCGATTGTAGATCGCCACGCACTCGACGCCGGGAATTTCTCGCCAGGCGGAGAGTTGATAGCGCGGCCAGAAGCCGGCCCCGAAGATGGCGAAACGCATGGATTTCACGTCGCGTCTATGCGGCCAGAGCGAACGTGCGTTCGAGTCCCTTGATCAAACCGATCATGGCGCGGTTGCACGGAGTGGCGATGTTCAGCCGCGTGCCCGCTTCGACGATCGCCCCGCACATCACGTCGATTTCGGTCCGCCGACGGTTTTCCACGTCCTGATACATCGAGCCCTTGGTGCCCGGCGCGAGCTTGCGTAACAGTCCGGTGATGGCTTCCCAGCGTTCGTCGAAATCGAGCGGGATGCTTTGGGCGTTGGCCACCGCCACGACCTCGTGGAGCAAATCTTTCATCAGCTCCTGCATTTCCGGGGCGTCGAGGAGCCGGTCCGCCGTGATGCGGACCGTGGACGACGTGGGCAGCGTGGCGACGTTGAGCGCGAGTTTGGACCAGATTTCCTTGAGCACCTGACCGCTGGGCTCCACCGCGATTCCAGCATCGTTGAACGTCTTCACGATCGACTGGAGCCGCGGGCGATCGAGTCCATCCAACTCGCCGACGAAGGTCTTCCCCTGCCCGGCGTGGAGCACATGGCCGGGGGCCAGGACGGTGGCACTGTGATAACAGACCCCCAGCACCACGCGTTCAGCGCCGACCAGTTGGGCGATCCGCGGGCCGTTGCCCCAGCCGTTTTGCAACGAAAGGACGGTGGTGTGGGGCCCGATGATGGGCAGCGCACTCCCCACCGCATCGGCCGTCTGATAACATTTGACGAAGACGATCAGCAGATCGACGACGCCGATGGTGGCGGGTTGGTCAGTGATCTGCACCCTGACCGTGCGTTTGTTGCCCGCCTTGTCTTGGATGATGAGTCCGCGTGAACTCACCGCATCAATGGCGGGCCGCGAGACATCGATGAGGGTGACGGCATTGCCGGCTTCGTGGAGCAATGCGCCGATGGCGCTGCCCATTGCTCCTGCTCCGAGGATTGCGATTTTCATGGATTTGTAAGGGAAAGTGAAGGCTGCGGCATGGTGGCACTGCGGCCCATGCGGCCATAAACGTCCGCGAGTGCATGGAGGTCGCCGACGTTGCCCGGAAAAACGATGTAGGGCATCCCGGGAAACCGTGACTCCGGTCCCAGTCGCCAGACCGGCACGCCCGGCACGATCTGACCCAGCACCATCGCGCGGCGCACGCCGAGGGCGCGGGTGGCGAGGTCGCTGGATGTAATCCCGCCCTTGGCCACGAGAAAAGCGGGGCGTTTCCGCAGGGAATGCACGAGTTCGACCAATGCGGTCGAAATCTTCGCGCCGACTTCCAGGCCCAGTGCGCCGTCGTCGCCTGTCACCAGCGCCCTGCTGGTGAAGAGCACGACGTCGCGGCCGGCGGCGAGGGTATCCGACATCAAAGTGCGGACACGTCCGATCTCCGCTTCGCGCTGGGCCGGTGCCAGCACGCGCGGGACGCTGAGCTCCACCGGGAGGAGAGTGGCCTCTGTGCCGGTCGCTGCGACGCGCAAAAGCTCGGCGAGCTGGTGACTCGATTTCGGCACGTAGGAGCCGACGACCACGAGCCCGCCATTCGCCTGGGCCGGCGCAGTCCCGTCGAACGTCGGACGCCAGCGGGCCTGTTCCATGAGCCCGAGCCGGCTCGCGACGAACTGAGCGGCGGTTCGAAAGAGAAAACGCCGGCCGGCCGCCTCCGCCTGGAGCGCGGCGAACATGAAGACATCGAGATCGCCCGGACACGCGGCGTTGACGATCACCGTCGAGCCAGGCGGCAGCCGCTCAAGCCGGGCCGCAATCGCGCCCGGACCGCGCGATCGAATCTCGTCGATTGAGATGCTGACGACCGCTTTCGCCGGTATGGCGCCGCCCGTTTTCTCCGCAATCCAATCGCGGAGATTCGATGAGCGATACCCGAAGGCAGCATCGTGTGCGAATGCCGTGGCCGCCGCCGGGATCAGGGTGTCGCCGTCGGCGACGTAGTGGGTGTCGTGAATCGTGTAGCGTCCGCCCGCCTCGAAATAGGGCACGAGCACGGTTGCGTCGAACGGCCCAAGTTCCTCGGCCAAAACATCGGTTTCCAGCGGATAATGTCCGCGCAACGTCGAGTCACTCCGGCTCACGAGAACGAAGCGCCGGCCGCTGCGGACGGCGGCGGACCGTAGATTGCACGCGAGGTGGCGCGCCAGATCGCGCGCCCGCTCGGGCGGCAAGCTGCGCGAATTCGTGAGCACATAAAAACAGGGTGCCGCGTCGGCGAGCTCCGTTGCCAGCTCCTCGACGCCCCACGATGTGAGCACCGGCACGTCGTAGACGGTCTGGGTGCCCGTAGGATCGTCGTCGAGCACGACGAGTTTTGCAGCGAGCGCTCCCGCAGCCTTGCGAATCGCCACCTGCAGGTCCGTGGGCCAGGGCGACGGGAGCGAGGCGAAAAGCTGCGCTTTGGAGATGGGCTCGTTCATGGGCGGTTCAAGCGCCGGTGACTTCCACCTGCACGTCCTGCGTCATGGTTTTATCGAGGAATAGCGCCCGTTTCCCTTGCACGCCCTGATGAATCGTTGGAGCGACCGGCAGGCCGGCAATGGGGAATTCAACGAAGGCCTGGGCGACATCATCGATCTTAAAACAGAAATGGTGCAATCCGGGTCCATGTTGGGCCAGCCACGCCCGCAACGGGTGATCGGGCGTGAGCGGCTCCACCAATTGCAGTTGGGTATTGCCGAGATCCAGATGGGTCAACCGGGTGGCGCCGCCGGCGACCTTCTCGCTAAACAGGACCGAGAAGCCAAACCGGTCCCGCCAAATCTTTAGGGCCTCCTCCGTGCTGGCTACGGCGATGGCCAAGTGGTCCAGGCCCTTGAACATGTTCATCTCTCCGGCCGCCGCCGATTGTCTGGCGTAGTTCTTAAACGGGAACACCCGCTTGGGGTTTTCGACCATGATCGTCCGGATCTGCTCATCCGTGATGCCGGCCTCCCGGAACATCGGCACAATCCTCTTGAGGAGGTTGTCGTAACCATAGCCGCCATTCTTTTTGTAGCACACCTGAGCGCACAAATCCTGCGAGATCAGCAGTTGTTCTAGGCAGCCCCGGTCGATCAGGGATTTCGTCGCGGCGACGGGATCCTCGGTGCCCTTGAGCTGCCGCACAACGTCCGGGAATAGCTCCATGCCGAAGAGATCCAGTTCCACGTAGCAACCGCGCCCGGCCAGCGCCACGCAACGGTCAACCTCTTCGAGGCGGGGCGGAAGGTGACTGATGACCACGCGAGAAAGGTCGGCGCCCGCCTGCTCCAAGATGTCCAACGCATAATGATGCTCAACGGGAGTGGTCTGGATGTCGAAGTGCAGATTGACGGCGGCACCGGTTGCCTTCTGGGCTTTCGCCGTGGCCCGAAGCTGCCGCTCCTCGAAGGCGGTGATGGGACGGCTCACGCCGATCTCGCCGATCACGCCCGCATGAACCCCGTCGACGCCCTCGACGACGTCGCGGACGATTTCCTGGGCGATGGTCTCCTCCGACTTTGCCCGCACGGCGTCCGACTGCTTCGTGTCCTTGTAGTAGCCGCATCCCATCACGACCTGAACGCCCGTTTGCTCCGCGATTCGCTTCATCGCCGCCGGGTCGCGGCCAATTCCAAAGTTGGTCAGCTCGACGAGCGTCTTGCCACCAGCGAGGGAGAACCATCGGAGTTCGGACGTTGCCAGCGCCTCGTCCGTCAAGTCCACGTCGGGGCCATGGTGAACGATCAGCAGATGCTCGTGGGGCAACGTGATTCCCATTTGGTCGGCCGAAATTAGGCCCGTGACCGTCATCACCTTGCCCTCCCACGCGGCCGTCACGGCGGCCGCGGAGGCGAACAAGGAACCTCCGAAATTTTCCTGCCCGGGTTGATTCGACGGTGACGCTTCAGTTTCTTGCGCGGCGGGTTTCATGGCGGCTCTTTTTTGGCTGGGATGTTTTGACGGCGAACTCGTGATTGTGTGCGGCGCGGTCAGGAATTCGGTCGTGTGACGAACTTGTAGCGGTCCTCGACCACAGGATTCACGAGCTTGCCGATGCCGCTGATTTCGAGTTCGCAGCGGTCGGCGTGCTTCAGGAAGACCTGCGGATGGCGAAAGAAGCCGACTCCGGCGGGCGTGCCGGTGGTCATCACGTCACCGGGTTCGAGCGTTGTCCCCATCGACAGCCACTCGAGCATCCGCGGGAGGGGGAAACACCAATCCTCGTTGGTGCGATCCTGCATGACCTTGCCGTTCAGCTTCAGCGAGAGGCGCAACTTGGACGGGTCGGGAATCTCGTCGGCGGTCACGATGCACGGCCCCATGGGCGCGAACGTGTCGAAGTTTTTTCCCATGTCCTCGTTCTTGTCCTTGAACTGGACCCACCGGGCGGAGACGTCGTGCAGGATCGTGTAGCCGAAAATCGCGCCCATCGCTTGCGGCTGCGTGAGCCGGCGAGCAATCCGACCGATGACAACCGCGAGCTCGACTTCGTAGTCCACCTGAAACTTCTCGCCCGGAGACACAATGGGCGCGCCGGGGCCGACGACGGCGGACGATACCTTCACGAAGAAGCGCGGGTCGGCGAGCATCTTGCAGCCCGGCTCCTCTTCGATGTGACTGTTGTAGTTGAGCCCGGCGCAGAAGATCTTTCCGGGGCGCGGCAGAGGGGCGAGCAACTTCACCTTGGCGAAGTCGCGCGTGAATGCCTTGGCGGCGTTCGGGTTCTTTCTCGCGAAGACGAGCGCCTGCCGTGCAGCCTTGAGCGCTTTTGCGCCGCCGCGGATGAGATCGAGCATCGTCGGCGCGAGCACGGCGGACTTGCGACCGAGCCGTGCGGCGTGTGCGGCGTTGAGATCGACGAGCCGGCCGTCGAGCGCGGCACCGATGCGTTGCTGTTTCTTGGATTCGTAGGTGTATAGTTTCATGGTCGTTTGAAGTGCGTTGAACGGGAGAGCGGCAAGCGGCTAAACGGGCTTGGCCACGAGCACGCTCATGAAAGATGCGGTGGGCACGACGCGCTCGAGTTGGAACCCGGCGTGAGCGAGCAGCACGCGGAACTCTTCCTCGGTGCGCTCCAGCCCGCCGGTGAGGACAAGCATATGGATGTCCATGAGCTTCGCGAGGCTCGGTCCATCACCGGACGGGATGATTTTCTCGACGATGAGCAGCCGCGCGACAGGCGTCATGGCGCGGCGCAACGTGGCCAAAAGTCTGAGCGCGGATTCGTCATCCCAGTCGTGCAGGATATGCGACAGGACATACGCGTCGCCCCCGGCGGGAACGCTGACGAAGAAATCGCCGCCGATTGGCTCGCAGCGCGAAGCGACTCCCGCTTCGCGCAGCGGCCCGCCCGCACCGGCGATGACGTGGGGCGCGTCAAACAGGATGCCGCGGATCGCAGGATGCCGCGCGAGGATGAGCGCGAGCAACTGGCCATGGCCGCCGCCGATGTCGGCCACACAGCGAAAGCCCCCGAAGTCGAACGCCTCCACGACTGCCCGGTAGTTTTGCGCGGCGAACTGCGTCATGGTCTCGTGGAATGCCGCGGCCATGCCCGGATGGCCCTGGAGCCAGGTGAAGTGATCCGCGCCGTGAACCCGATCGAACGCCGGCTGCCCGGTTTGCACCGAATGGAGCAGCGCGCCCCACGCCGCGTAGTCCTTGCCGCCGGAGACGATGGCCCGCGCGTGCAGCGAGCCGGGACGGTTTTTCTGGAGCAACTCACCAAGCGAAGTAACGGCAAACATGCGCGGCGCGACCTCGGTGAAGAGTCCCTCGGCGGCGAGCGCCCGCAGCACCCGGTGCAACTCCCGCGCACGCACGCCGCACTCCGCCGCAAGCGCCTCGCTGGTTCGCGAGCCGTCGGCCAGCCGATCAGCGATTTCCAACCGGGCGACGACGTGGATCAATTGCGTCACCCAGTAACCGGTGATCAAGCGCAGCAGATGCTGCGGCGGTGATTGTTCGGTCGCGTTCACTTGAGGTGGATCGCCCGGCCGCTGCGGGCGGAATCGTAGGCGGCGAAGGCGAGGCGCAGCGTCTTCAGGTTGTCGTCGGCGCTGGTTTCGGCGCGTCCGCGGCGCCGAATCGCTTGCAGGAGATTCTGGTGGCAGGGCACGATGGCGGCCTGGGATAGATCGTAGGCAGGATCGGCCCACGGGTAGCGCGGCGGCGGGTGACGCCGCGCGTGCGTGCCGTCCTTCGTCGTGACGCGCAGCCAGTGGCCGGGCGCAAGTTCGAGGGTGCCCTTGTCGCCCTCGACGAAGACCAGCGTTTCCGGGAAGCATTCCTTTTCGACAAAATTTTCGGCCAGTGCGAGATGGCACGAGACGGTCGCGCCGCTCTCCATGCCGAGGACAATCGTGGCGACATCCTCGCCCCTGATGTGGCGATGAATCCGCTGTGTCCGGCAATAAACGCTCGCCGCCTCCCCGAGGACGAAGCGTGCCATGTCGAGGATATGCACGCCCAGGTCGGCGATGATGTATTGCTCCAGTTCGGCGAGAAACGGCTGCATCGTGATGTCGGGAAAACCCGAGATGCTGTCGAACCGCGCGCGAAAGGGCGTGCCGATCGTGCCACGCGCGAGCTCGGCGCGGAGCGCGCGAATCGGCGTCTGCCAGCGATAGTTCTCGTGGATCAAGAACGGCACGCGAGCGCGACGGCACGCAGCGACCATGCGGTTGCACGCGGCGAGCGTGGGCGCCATCGGCTTCTGGCAAATCACGGGCAATCCGTGTTTCGCCGCCAGCAGGACAAACTCCTCGTGGGTGTCATTGCCCGTGGCGATGTCGACGAAATCGATCCGCTCGCGGCGGAGCATTTCGCGGGGATCGTCGTAAATGTCGGGAATGCCGAACTGCGCGGCGAGTTTTTCCGCCTTGGCACGGGTGCGGTTGTAGATGGCGACACACTCGACGCCCTTGAGTTCACGCCACGCCGCGAGCTGGCACGGCGCCCAAAAACCGGCGCCGAAAAAGGCAAAGCGAAGCGTTTTCATCTCGGTTGGAGCTTGGGCTTTCCGTGCGGCATTCGCGTTTTCGATGCGGCCTCGGGGTCGGGCACGGCGCCGGCAAGATGATCGGGCCGTGCAAACATAGTCAGGAGAGCAGCACGGCTTTGTGCATCGCCGCCGGATTCTGATGGAGCCGGGCGAAGACGGGCACGGCGTCCCAAAGCGGAATGTGGGTCGCCACCTTGGGATATTTCACCGCGCCGCTCGCGAGCAACGCGAGTGCCTCGGGAAAACAGTCTACGGAATTTCGCGAACCGAGCAGGTTCACTTCCTTGCGGGTGAAATCGAGTCCTGGCAGCGTGACACCGACGCCTCGCTTCACCAATCCGACGATGACCACCCGCCCGCCCGGCGCGACGAGGTCGACGGCCTGCTCGATGGCCTTGGTGCTGCCGGTCGCCTCGACGACGATGTCGGCGCCATCGCCGGCGGTCTGCTCAAGGACCGTTGCGGCCAGCCGCTCGTCGGCCTTCAGGGTTTGCGCGCCAAGCTCGCGCGCAAAGGCGAGCCGATCCTCGTTGAGATCGGTGACGACCACTTGCGCGCCACGGAGCCTCGCGACTTCAAGGATCGCCAAGCCGATCGGACCCGCGCCCAGAATCAGACAGTATTCGCCCGCCATGACACCGCCGCGCCGACAGGCGTGCAGACCGATCGTCAGGGGTTCGGCGAAACTCGCGATCACCGGATCGAGCCCCGGCGGCACCCGGTGAATGTTCCGCTCCGGCGCCACGCAGAATTCGGCAAATCCTCCGGGCCGGTGCAGGCCAATGAGATTGAAATTCGCGCAACAGTTCGGTTTGCCGTGGCGACACGGATGGCATCGCCCGCACCCGACGACGGGCTCGATGACGACGAGGTCGCCGCGTCGGCAGCGTTGCACGTCGGCGCCGGTCTCGACCACCTCGCCGCAGATCTCGTGTCCGCCAACCAGCGGAAATTTCGCATAGGGACTCCGGCCGGCGTAGAGATGGAGATCTCCCGCACAGACGCCGGTGGCTCGGGGCCGGATGACCACGTCGTTCGGGCCGCAGCTCGGTGCGGGCCATTCGCCGATCGTCAATGCCTCGGGGCCGGATAGGATGAGTGCTTTCATGGCTGGTGGATTACGATTACAGGTCGAGCCAGTCGCCCGGTCTTAAGACCACACTCTCTCCGATGAGGTCGCCACGAGCTTTTGCCGCGGCGTGCAGTTTTTGGAATTCGGCGAGATCGGCGTTTTCATCCGGGTTGATATAGTGGCACGGCAGGATGGTTTTCAGGCCGAGCCATTGCGCGGCGAGAATCCCTTCGCGCGGGCTAAGTTCGCTCGTGAGCATTTCGCCCGGCGCCGGGAAACGCCCGAGTATTTCCTGCGGGTTGGCGATCCCGATGGCGCCAATCGTGGGGCGATAGAGCTCCGCCTGCAGCTTCATGTCGCTGAAGAGCGCCGTGTCGCCGTAGTGATAAAATCGGTGCCCCCCACCGAGTTCGATGACGAAGGCCATCGGCACGCCGCTGGCGAACGCGCCATCGGGCATCCGGATTTGCGACCAGTGGTGACACTCGACCGGTTGCACCTCCACGCCGGCCACGCGCACCTTGATCCCCCACGTCGTGGCGCGGATCTGTAGGGCGGGAACGCCTTTGGCCATGAGATAGGCCTTCACCTCGCCGCCACAGATCACCGGGCACCCGTGCCGCTTCGCGATTTTCTCGGTATCGCCCAGATGATCGATCGCGGCGTGAGAAACAACGATGACATCCACTTTCTCCAGCTCGTCGGACTTCACTGGATTGCCGGGGCAGTCGTCGAGAAAGGGATCGACGAGGATCCGGCGACCGGTGGTGTCGATCAGTTCGTAAGCGGCAACGCCGAAGAAACGGAGTTTGGCGGTAGGCATGATGGGTTAGGGTTTCTCAACGAAATCGTCGGTTAGGTTAGGTTTTCGCGGGGAATGTTTTTGAGGGAAGCGATATTCGTCCGGCACGAACCGATTGACCAGTCTGCCGATGCCGCCGGCCACCACGTCGCCGCGCTCCGGCGTGATGCCCACGGTGGACCACTCCAGTAGACGCGGCCGCGCGAAACACCTGTCTTCGTCGGTGCGATCCTGCATTGCCTCGCCATTGAGCTTGAGCGAGAGCCGCCCCGCGTCGGCCGCGTTCAAGTCGATCAGGCGGCCGGCCAGTTCGGCACCGAGTCTGATCTGGTTTTTCAGGGCAATGGAATAGAGACGCATGCTGGAGTCACAGGGATTGTGGCAGGTTTTCGGTCCTGATGCTTTAGCCGCAGCGCACTAAATTGTCGCCACGATGGCTGAAAACCGGCCACAGGCGAGATTACGCCGCCGGTCCTGCTCGCAAGGATTTGATCAGCAGCACCCAATCTTCCAGTCCAGTGTCGCAGGCCCTGTGATTTTCTCGATCCACTCGACACCAGGATCCACGAAGCATCGGTAGTATCGAGGCTGAATCCGGATGGTTTGAGTCTCGCCGAGCGGCGGAGCTCATGCTCCGCCGCTCCGATGGCGGCCCACAGCGTTGCAATGAATGTTAGATAAACGGGTCTTTTTTATTTGGACGATTTGCAATTCGGCGAGGCAACTGAACGAGCACGACCGGCGGTCAAATTCACCGAGCGTCAAAAGGTTCCCTTCATCCCAAACGTCCAGAGCGAGCCCCAGTCTTCACGCACTCGGAGTTCGGCGTGAGGCGGAGTGCTGGGGCCGGCCCGACTGACGTCGGTCCCCCGGCCGCCGACGTTCCGCAGATTGGTAAATAGAGCCAAGTTCCTGGTCAGGGAATATTCGCCGCTCAGGTCGAGATAGAGTCGCTTGGAGTCCCAGTTAAAGGTGCCGGGCTCGATGCCTCGGCCGGTCACCACGCTATTCCGGTCACGGCCGCGATAGTTCCAATTCGCCCGCAGCTTGTATTTCTCGCGCGAGAGACTGACGCCCCAGCTGTAGGTGCGAGGCACGTAACCGTCGAAGTTGCTCGCTTGCTCGCCGGTCGCTCGCTGTGCGCTGGCATTCGCAAAGACCTGCACGCCGCGGGCCCAGTTCGGCAGAAAAGTCAGAGCCTGCTTGTAGTTGAATTCGACGCCGCTCATGCGCACCCGCGAGGGTAGGTTATACTGCGTGGCCACGTCGTAGGCACCGTAAACTTCGGGATCGAGGCTGTAGAGCGAGAGGAACTCTGGAGTTGCCTGAAAGACGGTGGAGCCGAAGAAATTCTCGAAATCGCGCCGGAACGCGCCCACAGAGATGAGACCAACCCGTTCGAAATAATATTCGAGCGTGACCTTGGTCGTCTTAGCGCTCCAAGCCTTGATACCCGCATTGGCGACGGAAATCCGATTGCCGGTGCTCGGCAGGCGCTCGGTGTCGGGCAGGCTCAAGGCGCCGGCGTATTGGCTGAAATTTGGTCGGCCGACCGACCAATAGTGCCCGGCGCGCGCGATCAGATTGTCCCGCAGGTTGAAGCTGGCGTTGAGGCTCGGGAACCAGCGGAGATACTCTTTCTCCGCATGCAGGCCGCGATCAATCGTGGTCAACTGCGCGGCAGCCAGCGTCCCGGCCGGCGCGATCAAAAGGGGCGTGCCGGTCGGGCCCGAAACGACCTGGCTGCGGGCGTCGCGCTGGTAATTCAGCGTCGGATCGAGGAGCCGGCCTTCGGCCTTGACGTTGGTCTGCTCGGCCCGAATGCCGCCCACCAGCTTTAGGCGGCGCTCGAAGAACTGCAGGTCTCCACGCAGGTAGGCGGACGAGATGACTTCCTCGGCGTATTTTGAGTTGGCCGTCCTGTTGTTGTGGGCGGTGACATCGTTGGTGGTAAAGTGGCTCGGGTTGGCCCGGTAGAGGTCGTAATACTCCACGTCGTCAATCCACTGCGTCCGCGGAAAGCCAAACGGTGGGATTCGCTGGGAGATGCTTTCATCGAGTATCACTTTTGCGTTGTCGTCGGCGGTGTTCGCGCGGCCATCGGCGCCGACGTGCGAATACGATCTGTTCTCGCGGCGAAAATCACGGACCGACTGACGCACGTCCAAGCCGGCCTTGAGCGACACCGGCAAACGTCCGTAGAAATCCCGCCGCACGTTCGCGTAGGCACTGCGTTTCGTGTCCAATCCGTCCAACTCCTGGGTATTGGCGGTCGAGAGCGAAAAGTTGCTGAGATCGTAGGGACTAACGGGCACCCCCGTCGTGGTGTCGACGACCGAAATTGTGGCCGGCCGCAGGTAATTGATTTCCTCGAAGGAGATTTTCACGTTGTTCAGCGTGGCGATCGTGGAATTGAAAAAACCTTTGGAGACATCCCGAATGTGGCTGGTCGCATGCGAGAGGCCGGTGCCGGCTTCCGCCTTCCAGACCGGGCCGTTGTGCCGGTAGGTCAGACCGGGCATGTAGGTGGTGCCGTTGAAGGTGTAGTCTCCGCCCTGCACCGTCACGGACCCCGTTCCGCGGGTGGACGTGGGGGTGAAATCACCCGGTTCCACGCGCACGATCTGAAAATTCAGACGGCGCCCGTTGGTCATCGAGGTGTTGTTCGCATATTGAAACGAGAACGAGACGATGTCGCTGGGCGTGAGCTTGAAATCGACCGTGGTGCCGATCGAGGTGCGCGTGGTCACTTTCGTGTCCAGGTCGAACGAGAACCGCGAAAGGTAGGGCCGATCGGGAGTGGTATCGGGATACTGGGCGGCGGTGCCGGCCACCAGGCCGGTGGTCGGCAGTGCGGCGGCACGCCAGTCGCGCACGACAATGTCTTCGGTGGTAAAATTCGTGGATCGGCCGCCCGAGACGGTGAAGCCGAAGCGTTTGTTGACCGGCACGATGTAGGAGAAATCAAACCCCGGATGGATCTTGCGGGTCGGCGTCCGACCCGGGCCGGGCGTCTTCCGCAAGGTCTTCTCCGAGTCGCGCATCATGAGGAAGGCGCTGGTCGTAAAGACCGGCCGGGAGCGCTCAAAGGCGCTGCGCGGCACCATATTGACCGAACCGGCGAGGGCCGACCCGGTAACCTCCGGGGTTGGCGTATAAGCGACCTCGATGCGCGCGATGCTGTTGAGGGAAACTTGATCGAGGTTCACCTCGCGCCCCGTTCCGGTTCCGAAGAACTGGTTCGCGCTGGCCAGGTCGAAGCCGCCGACGGTGATCGGCACGTTGGCAGCAGGCACGCCGTTGATCGAGACCGAGTTTGCGTCGCCGCTTTCGCCGACATCCATGGTGACTCCGGGCAGGAACTTCATGAACTCCGCGACGTTGCCTTCGGCCATCGAACCGAACTCATCGGCGGCGACGACCGTCACGATGTTCGGGGCGAAGCGTTGTTCGTTGATGGCGATGGCCGCGCCGTCCATCTCCTTTGACGCCGTGACGACGTATTGATCCAACTTGACCGTCGCTCCGGCCGCCGCGCCGGCTCTTCCCCGATAGACTTCGAGGCCGATGTCATGCTGCGCGGTCCCCCCGGCGGGGACGGTGATTTCGCCCGCATGGGCCACGAGCCCGGTGAAAAAAGCCTTCACCTTCGCAGTTCCCGCCGGGACTTGGGCCAGCCGGTAGTAGCCAGCCGCGTCGGTGAAGGTTTCAAGCGCGGTGCCCTCCACGGTAATCCGGGCTTTTTCGAGATACACGCCGGTGGACAGGTTGGAGACGCGGCCGGCGATCGTGCCGGCGCCCTCCGCCGCGCGAGCGGCGGGCGTGCCGAACAGGGCGAGCACGGCGGACAGACTGGCGAGGAGTGTGTTTGTTGTCATCGCTTCTTGGTTTTGGTCGGGTCAGGGGTTACAGGGTTGGTTTCCGATAGAGCGCTTATTCTACGCGTCAACGCCCGCCCTTGATTTAGCCGCCGCGCACGAAAATGTCGCCGCAACGACGAAGGGAGTCGCGGGGCTGCCGGATGATCTCACCGGCCCGCCGGCCAGTCGGATTCTTTGGAGGGACGAAAACGAGCCGAGAGTTTCTGTGCGGCATGGAAAGTCTCGCGCACGCCGGACGCCTAGATTTTCACGCGCTGTTTGCCGCCTCGGCAATTTACGGGCTCAACTCGGCGGAGCCAATTCCGTTGCGCTCGGCCAGCAACTGACCGAGCTCTGCGCCGAGGAGAAGATCGGTGACCGCGCCAAAATGCTGCGCGCGAATCCGGCCGAGCGCGTCGATCAGCACCAGTGTCGGGGTGCCATGCATCGCATAGGCGCGCATGGTCCGCGGCAACGGGTGATCGTCGGAGGGCTGGTCCACTGCGATGGGGAGCGTGAGGCGGTATTCGTGCACGAACACCCGCAGTGCCGCCGGCGTCATCACGTCGTGGTGTTCGAAAACGCTGTGCAATCCAATCACGGCGAGGGTGCGGGGGTCAAATGCGCGCTGAATCTCCACGGTCTGGGGCAGGCCGTGCGAGACGCAGCCGGGGCAGAGCATCTGAAACGCGTGGAGCACGACGACGCGGCCGCGCAGTTGCTCGAGCGCGAGGGGGGCGGGCGTGTTGAGCCAGAGCGAGGCGGAGATGGGCGGCGCGAGGCGGGAGGAGGCGGGAGCGGCGGCGAGCGCAGAAGAGTTTGCGGACATCGGAGAGAGAGCGTTTCAAAAACAAGAAAGGAGGAAGGTCTCCGCCCGGCGTGCGGCGGTGGCCTTCCTCCGAAACGCGGTGCAGGGTGTGAAATTACTTCAACGCGCTCATCGGCGCGCCAAAGTTGAGGTGCAGCGTCTGCCCGCCGACGACGAGGGCCGGGACGGATTTGACGCCGGCGGCCTCGGCTTCGGCGATGCGGTTCTTGGCGGTGCCGAGGTGGACGACCTCCAGGTTAACCTTGGCGGTGTCGAGGTAACGAGTGACGGCAATCTCGGCGTCGAGACAAACAGGGCAGCCGGCGTGATAGAAGGTGGCGATGGTTTTGCTCATGGGATTTTTCCTGCGATGGATGGTTTGGAACTGTGCGGAGCGGAATGCCTCGCACGGTGTTAATATAACGCATCCACGCGCACGCTCACAGAGGGCACGATTCGGAGTGTGGGCACCGTTTGGTGCCTACTGGACGCAAGCCCGAGACGGCGCATACTCGCGTGTCATGAAATCGAAGCACCTCACGCTCAGCGAACGCACCGCCTACCGAGGGCTCGAAGATGTGGTGGGGTGTAAGTGGTCGGCCGCCGTCGTGGGTGCGCTGCAGCGCGGAATCACGCGACCCGGTCAACTGGAGCGCTACATCCCCGGCATCTCGACGAAAATTCTAAACGAGCGATTGCGGAGACTCCTCGCCTACGGATTGGCCACACGCGCGGACCACTCAGCTACCTCGTTGCATGTTGAGTATCGGCTCACACCCACGGGGGAAAAACTCGCGGGTGTGATCGAGCAACTGCACGCGTTGCAAGCGGAGCACTCGGTCGCGTTGACCGAAGCGATAGCAAAGCCGACGCAGCGTTGATGGCGATGTGGCCGCCGAGCGCCGCAGGTGACGCAGCCTTGCCTGCGTCCGCCGAATTACCTGGGCTTATTCTTGCTGTGAACGACAAAGGCCCCGCTTTTCTCGTCTGGAGTCGCGATCAAGCCCGTGCCGGCGAGCAGGTGCTGCAGCGCCTCCAGCGGGGCGAATGCTCCGTTCAGTCGATTCGTGCGAATGCCGCCGACGGTGCTGGCATTCATGATCACGCTTTTGCCCGATTGCTCGGAAAACACCTTTAGCGCAGACTCCGCGCCTTGCGCAGGAATATTGAAAGGGCGTTTCGCCTCGGCCTTCTGCGCGACCGCAGCCTGATAATGCACCGCGGCGAATGCGCAGAGCACTATCTGCACACGAAGCCGTCGCCGCCAACGTGGAAGACCGAGGGTGGGTGGTCGCATGATAATCGGGGCGCAATCTCCTCGTGAAACTATCGGATCCGGGCGAATCCCTAAACCGCCCTGTCGATTTTCCGAAAACAGTCCAAGGTCATCCGCCGCCGCCCTGGGTGGTTTTGCTGCGACCACGATCGGATCGTCTTTGGAGACAACTCTCTTTACGACCCCGGCAAGATCGGTCGCTTGAATGCGACCGGAAGATCGGGATGCTCAATCCATCTGCGGGCGGTTTTAAGATCGGTGGCGAGCACGAGCAGCGTCTGCCCGAACGGCGCGCCGAGGATCGACGCGAGGATAAATGGCTGCGTCGACGATGAGCGGGGCCTGCCGATTGCTCACGAGTCGGAATCGAAGAATCAGGCTGCCGTGGTCGGCCGGCGGATCGCGAGCACGAGCAGGCTGCTCGCGGCCATGAGCGCGCCGTCGAGCAGCAGCGCGGCCCCCCAGCCACCGGTGTGGTCGCGCAAAGTGCCGGAGATGACCGGCGAAAGCAGGGCGCCGATCTCGGCAATGAGGTTCCACAGGCCAAAGGCCATGCCGCGGTGGCTGGCCGGGGCCAGCTCGGCGGTCAGCGCGTGTGAGACGGATTGCTGGGCGAAAAAGAACAGGCCGGAGACGAACAGCAGCGCCGAGACGATCACGGGATGGCGGATGCCGAAAATGACCAGCGCGGCGAACGCCAGAATCGACACCGCCTCGACCGCGGTGAGCCAGACGAGGACGTTCTTGCGACTGTGCCCAGCTCTCGCGGCGCGATCGGAGAGCCAGCCGCCGAGAGGAAAGCCGATCAGCCCCGCGATGGCGTTGAACGAAGCGGTGAGCGCCGCGGCCATGAAGGTGCTGCCGGAGTCCTTGACGATGTCCACGGCCCAGAATGAATACAGCCACAGGTGCCAAAGGATCGGCACGGCCGAAAGGTAGACGAGCAACAGGCTGCGATCGCGGAGCACCGGGCCGACCGCATCGCGCTTGGCGAAGTTGAGATAGAGCACGAAGGCCACGGCAAACGCGGCCAAAATCAGGCCGGTGGCACCGGGCGAGAAGCCCAGCTTCGTCGCCCCGAGATACACCGCCATGATCAGGACGAAGAAGACTGTGGAATATCCCGTGAGCCCGCGCAGCGCCGTGCCGGCGTTTTCATTGGGCCGTTTGACCACGCGCAGCGCCCGGATCATGTAGAGGCCCACGAGCGCCGTGGGCGCGCTCATCAGCAGAAAGGGCGCGCGCCAGGCCTCCAGTCCCAGCCACGGCTGCGCCCAAGCGGTGACCGCCGGCGTGGCGAGCAGCGCGATGGTGAGGCCCAGGGTCAAGCCGCTGATGACGAGCCCCAGGCCGAGGCCGATCTTCTCCGGGGGCGTCGTCTGCGCGATGATCGTGCGGTCATTGGAGTAGAACGCGCCTTCCCCAAGTCCGGTCAGCACGCGCAGGCCGACGAACCACACGAGGCCGCCGACGAGCCCCGTAAGCAGCGTGGTGAGCGCCGCCCAGAAGATGCTGATGAGCACGACGACCCGGTGGCCATATTTGTCGCCGAAGTATCCGCCGGGGAACTGGGTGAGCATGTAGCCGGCGAAGAACAGGCTCCCGATGAGTCCGCCAAACGCGTGCGGGCTCGCGACGTCGCCCATGAACGACACCTTGTGGGCGATCATCCACGAAATGACCGGGCCGGTGATCGAACGGTCGATGTAGGAAACGACCCAGCCGAGGAAGAGGGCCGTCCAGATCGTGTGGTAGGATTGCCAGCCTGTGCCGGAAGGCGCCGCGGTTGGGGAGGTGGCAGATGCAGGCGTGGGGTGCATGGGGTCGCGGGGGGAATTTGGGCCGCGCCAGACCGTGCGATGCTTATAATGGCAGCGGAGCGCCGTTGAGTTCGGCGCGCACGGCTGGCTCCAAGTTGGAGCGAAGGGCAGCGTGGAGGAAACAGGTGCGCTCGCCCGTCCGCACGAGGTCGGCCGCCGCCGCGTCGTCGGTGTCGGATTCGAGGAACACATGCGTGGAAATCGAGGGCGACGGCGTGAGCCGGCTGACTTGAACGAGGCGGTAGGAGTGGAGCGGGAGCTTCTTGATCTGCGCGTAGCGCCCGAGCTGCGTCATGAAGCAAAAGGCGATGCCGGCCGCGAGGTAGTCCAAGGAATCCGGGGCGATGCCGGTGCCGTCCCGGGCAGCGCCGAGAAACCGGAAGCTGGAGCCGATCGGCTGGGCGAGCCCGATGTCGGCCTGGAAGAGATGTTCATCCAGCGGGCGCGCTTCGCCTTGGATGAGGAGGGTGCGATTCTGGACGGCGTGCAGGCTGCTGCCGGCGCCACCGGGCACGCCGGACACGGCTGCCGCCGCCGTCTGCTTGGTGATGAGATCCGGCCGGGCCTGCTCCGGCGCCGGCGAGATCGATTTCAATTCATCGGCCGGATCGTCCGCAGGCGAGCCGCTGTCCGGCGCCAGCGGGATGCGCCGGCCATTGTGCGCAAGGGTGAACACGCCCGTCATCGCTTCGCGCAACAGGCGCAACGCCGGGCACTCCGCCACGGCCGCGCGGAGAACGGCGGTGACATCCGCCGGGTTGGCGGACGTTTCCAAGGCGACGGTGAGTTCTGGCGGAAGCGCCCCGCCGACGGCGTCGCCGCGCAGGAAGGAACCTTGCATGGTGTAGCGGTCCGCCTGCCGCAGGGCCAGCGAGCGCAATGCGAGGCCACGGGGACGCGCGGCCTCCAGCACCGAGGAGCCGAGGGAAATAATCTGCCCGGCCGAAAAAAAACCCAGCGGGAACGGCGCAAGGTCGGTGCCATTGAGATACGGGCCTTCGTCGCACAACAGGCGCCAGTCGCCGCCGGCGCCGCCGGAAACGAGCGCCTCTTTCTGCATGCCGGCGAGGGCCTGCACGGCGACGCGCCGCAGGCCGGCACCTGCGGGGGCGGGCGAGCCGGGTTGGGGGACTTTGAACGCGATCGGGTGGGGATGCATGGTTGCACGGGGTGTAACTCAGGACAAGGGGAGACCGACATAGTTTTCCGCGAGCGTTTGCGCGGCGGCGCGCGAACTCGTGACGTAGTCGAGCTGGGAAATCTGCAACCGATGTTGAAAGTCATCCGCATCGGGGAATCGGTGCAGCATCGACGTCATCCACCAGGAAAAATGCTCGGCGCGCCAGACCCGGCGCAGGGATTTGCCCGAATACTCGTCCAGCAACTCTTCGCGCCCGGTGCGGAAGAAATCGACCAACGCGGACACGAGGATCCGCACGTCCGTCACGGCGAGGTTCAGGCCCTTGGCGCCCGTCGGCGGCACGATGTGCGCGGCGTCACCCGCCAGGAACAGCCGGCCAAGCCGCATCGGCTCGGCGACGAAGCTGCGCATCGCGACGATGTTTTTCTGCACGATCCGGCCCTCGACGGGCTCCCAGCCGTCCCGCGTGGCGAGCCGCGCACGGAGTTCGGTCCAGATGCGATCGTCGGACCAATTCTTCACTTCGTCCTTTGGGTCGCACTGGAGATACATCCGTTGCAGCGTGGGCGAACGTGTGCTCACCAGCGCGAAGCCGCGCTCGTGCAACGCGTAGATGAGCTCGTCGGACGAGGGTGGCGCTTCCACGAGAATCCCGAACCATCCAAACGGATAGACGTGGGCATAGTCTTTGCGCACCGGCGACGGAATCGCCGCGCGGCAGACGCCGTGGAAACCGTCGCACCCGGCGACGAAATCGCACTCAACCACCCTCTCCCCGCCGTCGTGCGTGAAGCGGATACTCGGCCGCGCCGTCTCCACGCCATGCACGCTCACGCCCTCCACCCCGAAGAAAATCGTCGCGCCGGCCTTGAGCCGCGCCTGGACGAGATCCTTGATCACCTCATGCTGGGCGTAAACGGTGATGGCGCGCCCGGTGAGTTCGTCGAAATCGATCCGATGGGTGCGACCATTGAATCGGAGATGAATGCCGCGGTGGACAAATCCTTCGCGCTTCATGCGGTCGCCGACGCCAGCCTCGGTGAGGATCTCCACCGTCCCCTGCTCGAGCACCCCGGCGCGAATCGTCGACTCGATGTCGCCGCGGCTCCGGGTCTCCAATACAATCGATTCGATTCCCTGAAGGTGGAGCAGGTGTGAAAGCAAGAGGCCAGCGGGGCCTGCGCCGATGATGCCAACCTGGGTGCGGTAGGTCATGAGGAACGTGGAGCGGGGCCGTTGCCTTCGCGCAGGTGGCGGTCGAGGCGCGGGAACACCCGGCGGATGTTGTGTTCGAAAATTGCCGACTTTTCCGCCGAGCTGAGGGCGCTTCCATCAATGTAGCGCTTCGTGTCATCGAAGGCGTGGCCCGTTTCCGGGTCGATGCCGCGCACGGCGCCGATCATCTCGGAGGCGAAGAGGATGTTTTTGTTCGGGATGACCTTGAGGAGGAGATCGACGCCGGGTTGGTGATAGACGCAGGTGTCGAAAAACACGTTGTTCATCACGAGTTCGTCGAGACGCGGAAGCTTCAGCATGTCGGCGAGTCCGCGGAAGCGGCCCCAATGATACGGCACTGCGCCGCCGCCGTGCGGGATGATGAACTTGATCGTCGGGAAATCGCGCGTGACCTGCGACTGCATGAGCTGCATGAACGCGACGGTGTCGGCGGCGAGGTAGTAGGAGCCCGTCGCGTGAAACGCGCAGTTGCAGCAACCGCTGACGTGGATCATCGCGGGCACGTCGAGCTCCACCATCTTCTCGTAGATCGGATACCAGTAGCGGTCGCCGAGCGGCGGCGAGTTGAAGTGACCGCCGGAGGGATCGAGGTTGAGGTTGCAGCCGACGAAACCGAACTGCGTGACGCAGCGCTCCAGCTCGCGAACGCTCGCGGCGAGGTCGGTGCCGGGCGATTGCGGCAACGCGCAGACGCCGACGAAGCTCCCGGGATAGAGCCGCGCGACGCGGTGGATCAACTCGTTGGTGTGCTCGGTCCAGAAGCGGCTGGTGTGGGCATTGCCGACGTGGTGCTCCATCCAGCTCGCGCGGGGCGAGAAGAGCGTGAGATCGGTGCCGCGTTCGCGCTGCAGCTTGAGCTGGTTCTTCTCCAGGCTCTCGCGAATCTGATCGTCGGAGATCGAGATCACGCCCTTCTCGCCGAGGTGGAGCGGATCCTGTTTCAGCGCCGCTTTCTGCGCCTCGCGATAGACGCCGAGCGGTTCGGGCGTCGTCGTGTAGTGGCCGTGGCAGTCGATGATCATGGCGTGGCCTGCTTCTGGAGCCGCTCGTAGTCGGCGAGCGTGTCGAGGTAGACGAGGCCGGCTTTTTCGAGCGCCGGGCGCATGTTGTAGAGGTCGAGGCCGAGTTCGCCGGCGGCGAGCCGGGCGCGCTTGGCGGCTTCGTTCGCCTCGCGCTTTTCGCCGGCGGCGAGGACGGTGGCCGCGGTGAGGCGGGGGACGATGACAACCCCGTCGTCGTCGGCCACGACCACGTCGCCCGGCACGACATGCTGGCCGGCGCAGACGATGGGGATGTTCACGGCGCCGAGCGTGGCCTTGACGGTGCCCTTGGCGTTGACCGCTTTCGACCAGACGGGAAAACCGAGCTCGGTGAGTTCGCGCGTGTCACGCACGCCGCCGTCGATTACGAGCGCCGGCACGCCGCGGGCCTTGGCGGACTGGGCGAGCAGTTCGCCGAAGAATCCGTCGCTGCACTCGCTGGTGCAGCCGACGACGAGGATGTCGCCCTTCTGGCAGAGTTCGATGGCGACGTGGATCATCCAGTTGTCGCCCGGCTGCGCCATGACGGCGACGGCGCTGCCGGCGATTCGCGCACCGGGGTAGATGGGGCGCAGGCAGGGGCGGAGCAGGCCGCTGCGGCCCTGGGCCTCGTGGACGGTGGCGACGCCGAGCTTGGCGAGGCCGGCCACGGTCTCAGGGGCGGCGCGTTCGATGTGGCGGACGGCGACGGTTTTCATGGGGCGGGGCTCAGGCTTCGAAGCGGTAGAGGCGTTCGGGGTTGTCCACGACGATGCGGCGTAGCAGCGCATCGTCGCGGTCGGTGTATTCGGTCAACAGGTCGACGAGGTCGCCGTCGTTCGGCATCCAGCGCGTGATGTTCGGGTGCGGGAAATCGGTGCCCCAGAGGATGCGGTCGGGGGCGAGCGCAATCAGCTCGCGGGCGAACGGGATCGCGTCGTGAAACGGCGGACCGGCGCGGGAGATGCGCTCGGCGCCACAGACTTTGCACCACCAATTTGGGCGCTGCATGAAACGCTTCAAAATCTGAAATGCCGGCTGGCTCGGGCCGAGGTCGCACGGGACACGGCCCATGTGGTCGACGAGGATGTCCATCTCGATCCTCGCGAAGAAGTCCTCGAATTTCACGAGGTCCTCCGCGTTGACATGGATGATGAGGTGCCAGCCGAGCGGCTTCACGCGCCGGAGGATGTCCGTCATCGCCTCGAGATTGGGCGTGCCGCCGAGGTGCGTGACAAAGTTGAAGCGAACGCCGCGGACGCCGCCCTCGTGCAGCCGGTGGAAATCTTCGTCGGTAAATGTGCTGCGGGCGATGCAGACGCCTTTGTAGCGTCCGCCGCTGGTGGCGATGGCGTCGAGCATGGCGCGGTTGTCGGGGCCGTGGCAGCTCGCCTGCACGATGACGGCACGCTCGATGCCGAGCGTGCCGTGCAGTTGCTTCAGACGATCCCTGCCGGCGTCGGGCGGTTCGTAAGTGCTCGTCGGGTGATACGGGAAAAGATGCTTGGGCCCGAAGACGTGGCAGTGCGCATCACAGGCTTTCGGCGGGAGCTTCAGCTCGGGCGTCCGGGTGTTCGCGTCGGGCGGCGGACAGGATTTTTTCGGTTCGGCGGAAGTCATGGAGAATCAGGCGCGCGGGCCGCCCCATATTCCGGCGGGAATGAACACCTCGCCGCGACTGAGCAGACGCGCGGTGCGGAGGAGGCCGGCGCGGCGCACGACCGGCCGCGGGCCGCTGCGATCGAGGTCGAGCGTGACGGTGAACTCGCCGCTCGGGTGCTCGATGGAGCAGGCACCGTCGGCGCGCGCGGCCGCCGCGATGCCGTCGGCGACGGTGCCGGGAATCACGCAAGCGGTGGCGACGGAGACGGCGCCGAGCACGCCGATGGCGGCGTGGCAAACGTGCGGGATGAAGGTGCGCGTGTGCACGACGCCGCCAGCGCGCGGCACGGCGATGAGCGCCATCTTCGGGACGATTTTTTTCGCGACATCGCCGAGCTGCATGAGCGGGCCGGCTTGCAAGCGGATGCGCTCGAGGCGGGCTTTCAATGCGGTGTTGGCGTTGAGCTCGGCGGGCGTTTCGTAGCCGGTGACGCCGAGATCGGCGGCGCGGAGGGCGACCACGGGCATGCCGTTGTCGAGGCAGGTGACTTCGGTGCCGTCGATGGTGTCGCGGAGATTGCCGGTGGGAAACAACTCGCCGCAGGCGGAGCCGGCGGTGTCGAGATAGTTGCAGACGACGGGTGCGGCGGTGCCGGGCGCGCCGTCGATGCGCGCGGAGCCGGAGTATGCGACGCGGCGGCCGGGGGTTTGCACGACGACTTCGCACAGTGACTCGCCGTTGAGCATGAAGACGCGCGCGCGCGTCTCGCCGTCGGTGGCGGGCAGGAAGCCGGCCTCGATGGCGAAGGGGACGACGCCGGCGAGGAGGTTGCCGCAGTTTTGCGTGCCGTCGGTCGCATCGCGGCCGACGACGACTTGGACGAACTCGTAGTCGAGATCGGCGCCGGGGCGAGACGAGCGCGCGACGATGGCGACCTTGCTGGTGAGCGGATCGGCGCCGCCGAGGCCGTCGATTTGGCGGGGGTCGTCGGGGCCGAGGCCGGTCATAGCGGCGAGCAGCACGCGCTGGCGGAGCGCCGGATCGGCCGGGAGATCGGCGGCGCGGAAGTAGAGGCCTTTGGAGCTGCCGCCGCGCAGCTGCATGCAGGGAATCGCGGTTTGCATGGCGGGAAACTAACCGCCCGGCCGCAGGCATTTTTCCAAGCGGTCGAGCGTCTGCATGGCGGGGAGGACCTGCGCGACGCTGGCGTTGGGTTCGCGCCGCTCGCGGATGGCGGCGAAGAATTCGCGGTCCTGCAGCTCGATGCCGTTGAGCGCCACGTCGACCTTCGAGACGTCGATCGCGTTGTTCTTCCCGTCGAACAGATCGTCATAGCGACAGACGTAGGTGCCTTGGTCGCAGATGTAGCGGAAGAAGGTGCCGAGCGGGCCGTCGTTGTTGAACGAGAGCGAGAGCGTGCAGAGCGCGCCCGACGGCGTCTTGAGCCCGATGCTCATGTCCATCGCGATGCCGAGCGTCGGGTGAACCGGCCCTTGCAGCGCTTGGACCTGCGAGGCCGTTTCACCGGTCTGGTATTGGAAGAGATCGACGGTGTGGCACGCGTGGTGCCAGAGGAGGTGGTCGGTCCAGCTGCGCGGCTGGCCGAGGGCGTTCATGTTCGTGCGACGAAAAAAATACGTCTGCACGTCCATCTGCTGCACCTTCAGTTCGCCCACCTTGATCTTCCGGTGGAGCCACTGGTGACTTGGGTTGAAGCGGCGGGTGTGGCCGGCCATCGCGACGAGGCCGGTGCGGCGCTGCGCCTCGACGATCCGCTGCGCGTCGGCGAGATTGTCGGCGATCGGGATCTCGATATGGACGTGCTTGCCGGCTTCAAGGCATTGCAAGCCTTGTGCCGTGTGCAGGGGTGTGGGCGAGGCGATGATGGCGGCCTCGACGCCGGGCTGGCGTAGACTCTCGGCGAGGTCGGTGGTCCAATGCGGGATGCCGCGGGCGCGGGCGACGTCGCGCGTGGAGTCGGCGCTGCCGCCGCAGAGGCTGACGACCTCGATGCCGGTGATCTTGGCGATCGCGTCGAGGTGTTTCTGACCAAAGGCCCCTTGGCCGACCATGACGATTTTCATAAGCAGGAAATTCCGGTGAGCGGGACGGCGGGCCTGATCATTTGTTCTCCAGGATGATCAGGCCGGCGGCGGTGTTGGACACGGGGATGTGGTAATGCCGGTAGACCTCCTTCACGTCGTCGTTCAGGGCGCCGCGCATGATGAGCCACATGATCAGCTCGATGCCTTCGGCGCCGGAATCACGGATGTAGTCGACGTGCGTGAGACCGACGAGCCGCTGCGGGTTGGCGGAGAGATCGTTGAGGAAAGCAGTGTCGAATTCCTTATTGATGAGGCCGGAGCGTTCCCCGTGGATCTGATGGGACATGCCGCCTGTGCCGAAAATGACGACTTTGAGATCCTGGGCGTAAGATTCGACGGCCTTGCGGATGGCGCGGCCGAGCGCGTGGCAGCGCCGGCCGGTCGGCTGAGGATAAAGCACGACGTTGACCTCGATCGGGATGACCTTGAACGGCCATTCAGCCGGTTGTCCGCAGCCGATGGACAGGGGCACGGTCAGACCGTGGTCCACCTTCAACTGGTTCATGATTGTCAGGTCGAACTCGTCGAGGATGAGCGATTCGGCGAGGTGCCAAGCGAGGTCGGGGTCGTTTTTCACCACCGGCACGGGCCGCGGGCCCCAGCCTTCGTCGGCCGGGACAAACTCGTCGCCCACGCCGATGGCGAAGGTCGGGACGGTCTCGGGCGAGAGCGCCACGCAATGGTCGTTGTAGACAAGAATGACGACGTCGGGTTTGACCTGCGCGAGCCACTCGCGCACGGGGCCGTAGCCGGCGAACAGCGGCTTCCAATAGGGCTGGTCGGTGAGGCCCGTGTCCATCGCGACCCCGATGGCCGGGACGTGGGAGGTGCCGATGCCAGCAATGATTTTGGCCATGATTATTTCTCCTTCCCTTGTTCCGACTTGCTGCGGTTGCCCGCGAGGGGGCGGCCACCCTGCAGCATCATTTTGCGATAGTCCTCCTGGGACATGCCGGCCATGCATCCGGCCAGATACTGGAACGTCCGCTGGTCGGTGCCGCCGAGTTTGGACATATGGTAGATGTTCGCGCCGAGCTTGAGCATGCCGGTCCAGTCGCGCTCTCGCACACAGCGGCGCTGCTCGGCGGTCAGGGGAAACTTGTCGAGGTATTTTTCCTCATCGCGCAGGAACTCCGCGCGGTTCTCCGCCTTGAGCAGGGAGGAAAAAAACAGGTTCAGGTGCAGTCCCAGCCGGGCCCGCTCCTTGGTGAAGACATAGGTGCCGGGAATGTCGGCGAGTTGCTCCTTGATGGAGAGTGGTCGAGTGGGCGCGCTCATGAGGCGGAGCGTGATGGACAGGCTGAATCTTGTTTGGGAGGAATCCCGGAAGGCGAGAGGTGCGGTAGCGAGGGTGGGAAAGGCATCGATCCGGCATGAATATATATCAAAAAACGGCGGACTGAGTCAGAGATGAGTAGTCCCTGCCCGTGGCTCACCGGATCGGACCAAAGACGAAGGTTTGAGGGAAGAAATCCGCCCAAATGCACCAGAATGTGCGGCTGTAGTGGAGTCCTGCCGCGAGAATTCTATTTCTCGGTGTTGTCATTTTCGTGGGGTTGGATTGCCGGGGCTACCCGAACTCATCCTTGAAACACGCGGGCCCGGGCGAATCCCTAAGCGGATGCGTCGATTCTTGCGGAATCCACCGCGTCCAGTGATGCTTCGGGCGCTGGCGGATGACTAGCCGACTTCCGCTACGACCTCGGCAAGAGCTGCCGCTTGAGTGCGACCGGCAGATCAGAAAGCTCGATCCATGCCCGGGCGGCTTTGGGATCCACGGCGAGCCAGGCCCGAGCGGCCCTTTCGGTTTGCCGGTTACGTAACGGTTCGTTGCCAATACCCGCGGCCCACTGCACGGCCAAGTCGGGAAAAGTATCGACCAAGCTTCCGGCGGTTGCGTAAAGAGCTGTATCACGCTCTCCACTGGAGGGCAGCCTGCCAAGCCGTGAGACCGCTGCCACTGAATCAACCAGCGCCCATTGGTAGAATACGTTTTCGATTGCGTAGTCGCGCTGCGGGCCAGCTGGAAAGCTTGTCGCCCATTCTGCTGCGGCGGCAGGATCCTTCGCCGCCCAAGCCGTGACGACGGAAATGGCCGCGCTCTCACGCCCGCCGGCCCCGATCGCGAGTTTTTTGACGAAATTTGCCGCTGCTTCGGGATTTTCCTGCGCCCACCCGGCGAGCAAGCTGGCCAACACTTTTTCCTTTAAGTCGGAATCCTGTAATTGCTGTGCCCATCTGACCGCAGCCTCCGGCTCCAGTCTTCCCCACTGGCTCGTTACCGTTATCAAAAACTGATCGGTCCCCGTCGGGAGAGTGCGTGCATACTGCGCGGCCTCTTCAGGGGCGCTCCGAACCCAGTCGTAACTCAAATGAGTCAGTGCGGTATTTTGCAGCGCTCCTGCCGTCATTTCCTGCACCCACTGGAGCGCCCCGCGCCGGTCCTTTTCTCCCCAGTGCGGGATCAGCTGCGCCAGCAAATCCGCCTGCGCCGGTCCGCTTGTCATACTCAAAATCAAATCGGCCGCGCCCGCAGGATTGTTATCCTTCCAAGATTGGACGATCGCCGCACACAACTCAGTGCGCACGGGTTCTTCCATAACGGCCGGCATCAATTGCAGCAGCAGATCGGGCGATTGGGTGGCGAGCGCACCAGAGAGCGCGACTGTCATCTGCGCCTGCACCTGTTTTTGCGCTGCGTCGGCAAACCAGCGCACCGCCGCCGCCGGGTTTACCTTGGCCCATTCCGTGAGGCCGAACGCCATCAGGTCCGGCCCGCGCTCGGTTTCGATTTGGTTCTGGACGTGGAACATTGCCGAGGCTCCGTCCGCGCGCGCCCAGCGCACGAACAGAACCTTGCGCAACTCGAACCGCAATTCGGAGGGGGCCAGTTGCTCAATCCACTCAAGGACGCCGGGTAGATCCGACAGATCGGCACGCTGGATGAGTTGGGAAAGTTCCCTGCGGAGCCTCTCGTCCTTCGTTTTTGTGAGCGCCGTGGCCCATAAGTCTTTCACCCCTCTTGGATCGGGCTGCGGGGTGGCACGGGAGCGACTCGGTAGTATTGCGTTTGCTGGCCGTGCAGCGGCCGCCTGGGTTTCCGATTCACTCTCGAACTGAGAAGGCGGCTCAGAACGGTGCGAAAGGAAGAAGAGAAGCAGCAAGATGGCTGCTCCAAGTAGAAAACCGCCTTTCAACGGCCTCAAATCAGATTTCAGTTCGGGGAATCGTCCAAACATGTTTATTCGCCCCATTGACGAAACAGGACGTTAGGCCGACGCGCATCTGTTGAATGCAAGACACGCCGCTGCCGGGAGCTTCGGCAGCGACGCGCTTGAAGCGAAGCGATGCTTACAAGCCCGCCCGATAGATGGCGGTGATTTCTGCTGTGCTCAGCACGCGATTGTAGGCGCGCACATCGTCCAGCACGCCGTCAAACGTCCGCACCGCCGTGCTGTCGGTGCCAATCGAGAAATTGGCCGTGCCGTCGTTCACGCGGGTGCCAGTGCCGTCGGTCCCCGTGCCGTAGCTGGCCTCGACGCCGTTGACGTAGAACTTGATGTTCGTCGCGGTGGCCGAACCGGTCCACGTCGCGACCACATGTATCCAAGTGCCCAGCGACACGGCGTTGGTCGCCGTGCTGCGCTTCAAATTCGCGGTCGTGTAGTCGACCGAAAACGAGAGTTGATTCGTGCCGTCGAGGAAGAAGAGCCAACCATTGTCGGGGTTGACGGTCGTGGTCTTGTCGACGATCCGGCCCTTGCCGCCCCCGCCGAGCGTGTCGGCCTTGATCCAGGCGGTGAGAGTCATGGCGGCGAGATTGTCGAGCGAGGCGCCGCTGCCGGCGTTCACTCGATCATCGACGCCGTCGAAGTTCAGGCCGTTGCCGATTTTCCCCGCCACCCAGGTCGGTCCGCCGGTGAGCGTGCCGGTATTGCTGTTGCCGGAGCTGTCGGTGGCGGTGGTGCCGCTGGAGGAGTCGAGTTTCCAGTGGCCCTGCCGTCCCGTGGTGATTTCGACCGTGGTGGCGTTGGCCTCGGCAGAGTAGCTGGAATTGCCGGTGCCATTGTAGGCTCTTGCCCGATAGTAGTAGGTTGTGCCAGAGCCACAGGTGCTGTCGCTATACGTGACGACGTTGGTCCCGGTCGTGGCGATTTCGGCGTAGGTGCCGCCAGAGCCCTTCTTCCGTTCGATTCTAAAGCCGGTTTCGTTGCTCGCATTGTCGGTCCACGAAAGATTGATCTGCCGGTAGTTGTTGGGTGATGGAGCGATGGTTGCGATCAGGCTTGATGGGGCCGCGGGGAGGCTCGACGCAACCCGCTCATATGCTCCTCTATCATAGGCAGGGCCCTGCGGACGGGTGGTGCCGTCAAGATCTAATGTTACCTCTGTAACGGTTAATCCGTTATCAAGGGCCGGGGAGCTGGATTGAAGGTGAAAATCAGGCGATGCAGGTAGTGCATTGTTCCCTCCGTTAACAAACAACGGATTGCTTACGTTCACGATGTTGCCGGATTGGGTGTATTCTACTCCTTCGGTTGCAGCCGTGCCAAACGCGAGGTCGCCGCCTGTTCCGCTAGCATACATCAGGTTGTTCCTAATCGTAACGCCTGTGGTGCCGGTTATAGTGGCAAATGAAACGCCGTTAACATTGACTCCAGCTGCGCCCGTAACTCTGTTCTCGTAGAAGATATTATTCTCAATGCGCGTATTGTCGCAATTTGCTCCCCACACGACCATGCCCGCTCCATTGACATTGTAGGCAAACGTGTTGTTGGCGATGACCCAATTCGCCGCCCCTGCGAATTCCGGACCAGGATGCCTAGCCGTAGTATAATCGGATGAGGATGATCCGTTCTGTTGAAGTCCGACGCAGAGGTTATCGTAAACGAGGTTATTCGTAATGGTATATGAGTCGCCATGCAGATAAATCCCGTGGTTTAATGTAGAAGCTAGGTTTGTAGAAAAAGGCCCGTTGTGATTGATGATGTTTCGATCGAAGAGATTGTGATGTCCGCCAATGCCCAACATGCCTTGGTCGATATTGTCATGAATCCAATTCCGCCGAATGACGGAATTATGTAAATTGGAAAACTTTATCCCGCCATACCCATCCCGGATTTCAAACCCTTCGATCGTGATCCAGCCCATCGCAAAATTACTGCCAGACGAATGTTCTATCAAGATGCGATGAAGTTGAGCCTTATCAATAAAGTCGATGACTGGTGCCTCACCGGGGTAGTTCAGGAGTTTGATCTGTGCCGACTGGGTGCCGGACTTTGCGAATTGAATTATCGCCTCGTTATACGTGCCTCCCCGCACGTATGTTGTATCACCGGCGTTCATGGTGGCTACTGCGTGGGCCACCGTTAGCCAGGGTGAGACCAGCGTGCCCGAGTTGGTGTCAACTCCGTTGGTAGCCACGTAATACGTGGCTCCATACGCCTGCATGCCGCAGAAAACCGCAGCGGCAGTTAAGATCACGGCCCGTAGTTTATTTAGTGGCGAGTGTTTGTTTTCGCACTGTCTTGCCCGGAAGGAAACTGGATCTCGGGGCCGAACCGCGCCAAGTTTGCGGGCGAACCTGAAAGGAGTGGAAACAGAGCGTGCGCCAGAGGCGCCGCCCGAGGATTCGGCCGGAAGTCCGGCCGCGAGTGCATTGTTTTTCGATGTTGTCACTGTCGTGGGATGGGTTGACGGGGGGCTGCTGGAACTAGTCCTTAAAACATGCGGACCCGTGCAAATCCCTAACCGGATGCGCCGGTTCTCGAAAATAATCTGAAGCGTCCGGCCGATACTCTGGCGCCGGCGGGAGGAAGGCACCGTGAATACGCCAGTAACATCGCAAAAGCTCGTTACCGATCCAGAATGCCGCCAAATGGCCGTCGAGCGCGTCCGCCACCAAGAAGTGGCCCATGCTCGGCATCGCGTGCGCGTGTCTGGATCACGTCGCGAACTTGCGCTCGTGTCCAAGTTGGCGGATGAACAGGCAAACGGAAGCGAACGCCACGGGATAGAGCACCATCATCCCGAGGAAGACCGGGGTGTAGGATTGGTTTTGCACCGTCCAGCCGATCCCCTGCTGGGAGAGCACGCCACACAAACCCCCGATCGCTCCGGCCATACCCGTAACCGAGCCGACCACATGGGGCGGGAAGACCTCGGCGGGCAGCGTGATGTTCTGCCAGGCCGCGTGGAAGAACATCGCCACGCTGATCAACGTGAGGGCCATGGCTGGCCCTGGCACACGGGTCACTGCGATGCAGCACACCGGGATCATGGCCGTCGCCACCCCCATGACCGTCTTGCGGGCGCGGTTGTGGGACCAACCGCGCCGCATCAACGCGGTGGGGATCCAGCCGCCTGCGATATTGCCGATGGCGAGAACCGCAAAGGGGATCCAGCTATACTTGCCGATCGATGCGAGATCGAACCCCCGTGCTTCCTGCAGGTATTTTGGCGTCCAAAAAACGAAGAAAAACGAGATCGGATCCGTGAACGCCCGCGCGAGCACGCAACCCCAAACTTCGCGCACGCCGAGCAGTTGACGGATGGGGATCGTCGGCGGCGGCGTGCCGGCGGCTTCGGGCGGCGCGCCGCTTTCGATCAGATTCAGTTCCTCGGCGCCCAGCCAACGGTGCTGGCGGGGCAGTTGGTAGATCACGGCCCAGACCGCCACCCAGAGCAGGCCGAGCACCCCGCCCGCCACGAATGCAGAGCGCCAGCCCCACGTGAGGGCGATCCACGACACCATCGGCGCGGCCAGCGCCGCACCGACTGCTGTCCCCGCATTGAAGATGCCAACCGCCATCGCGCGGTCGCGCATGGGGAACCACTCCGTCACCGCGCGGATGCCCGCCGGGAAGTGAGCGGCCTCGGTGGCGCCGAGCAGAAACCGGAAGCCCATGAAGTGAGCCGCCGATTGCGCGAGGCCATGCAACATGTTCGCCACCGACCAGCCGGATACGAAGATCGTGAAAGAGCGTCGCGTCCCGAGCCGGTCCACCAGCCGCCCGCACACCGCATACATGATTGTGTAGCTCAGGAGGAACGCCGACGTGATGTCGGCATAATGGGCGGTGGTCAGCTTTAGTTCGTCCTGAATCGTATGGGCGAGGACCGAGAGCGTCTGCCGGTCGAAGTAGTTGAGCCCCGAGGCGAGGCACAGCAGCAGCGCAATATACCAGCGGAGGCCGGCAATTTTCCTGGAGTTCATGACAACGTCTGCGCCGGAGCCTTGTTCGCCAACAGCGTGGCGGAGTGCCGGTCCAAATACACCGTGGCATCCGGGTGCGCGCGGAGAATCGAGGACGGCGCCTCCGGCGAGATCGGCCCCTCGAAGCAGCGTTTCACGGCACTGGCTTTGCGCGCATCGGGCACGGACACGATGATCGTCTTCGCCTTGAGTAGTTGCCGGATGGAAATCGAAATCGCGTGTCTCGGCACGGTGCCGAGATTCGGAAACCAGCCTTCCCCGACCTGCTGCTGGCGACAGGCTGCGTCGAGATTGACGACCAGATAGGGTTGTTCGGTTTGAAAATCAGCGGGTGGATCGTTAAACGCCAGGTGCCCGTTTTCCCCGACGCCCGCAAATGCGATGTCGACTGGCTCCGCGGCGAGCAGCCGGCCCATTTCGCGGCAGGTGTTCTCGGGATCGCCGAGCCCGTCGATTAGGTGGTGGTTGTTCAGGCCGGTCTTGTTGATGAGCCGTTCGCGAAGGTATTTCCCGAACGAGGCCGGATGGTCGAAACCAATGCCGACATACTCGTCGAGGTGGAACATCTCGACCTTGTCCCATGCGATGCCGGGCGTGGCCGTCAGTGCGTCGAGAAACTCGAATTGCGAGCCGCCGGTGGCGGCGAGGATGCGGGCGCGGCCGCGCGTGGAGAGGGTGTGCTTCAGCAGGGCGGAAGCGTGGTCGGCGGCGGCGCGACCGAGGGCGACTTTGTCTTCGAGTATACGGAGGTTCATTTGAAATTATCCAGCGGTCGGTTGCTAACATTGCGGAACAAGCAGACGACGGGCTCGGCTCCAATCCCAGCGGTCGGCCGCCGGGCGTGTTTCACCCAAAACACCGGCATGGCGAAAAAATGCCAAATCCTGTGGCACACGAAGATTCCTCGGGGGATCGCCGTTCTGATCCTGTTCAAGCCAATCGAGCATACCAATGAAACCGCCAAGTCCGGGAAAATCCTTATTTGGCCTCGTCGATTTCTCGCGGCACAATCGACAATTGTTCACCGACGTCACGGTCAGCATGGTTCACTTCCATCGGTTGCCGGGCGTCAATCTGCCGGTTGCCCGCGCTCGTCGGCGAGTCGGAAACAGTCCGCCAGGGGACGGACGCCGTCGGAGCAGGTCGGATGGAACAGCGAGGTAGCGGCGGTCGCAACGGCCAGGCGCAGGCACCGGGAAACGCTCCACCGTTCATGCCAGCCGAGGAGGAATCCCGCTGCAAACGCATCGCCCGCGCCCGCCGCGCCGCGCATTTCGGACGCGTCGATCCGCAACGACGGCTGCCACGTTCCGGGTTCCTTCTCGCCGACGGAAAACGCCCCTTCGGGTGCGTGAAATACCACGAGTCGCGCACCGGCCAGGTGCAGGAGGCGGGCCGCAGCCTCCACTGCGTCGTGGTTAAGATGGCCGCGCTCACGAACGGCGATACCCGTCGCGTGTGTCGCTTCGTAGTCGTTGATAAAGAGACAATCCACCTGCGGCAACACGGGCAGGACACCGTGCTTAAACCGCAGCGGCGGCGCGCTCACAATGTCAACCGAGGTCGTGAGCCCGGCCGCGCGCGCCGCGCCCAATACTCCGGCCGCGCGCGGCACGCCGGTTGCATCGCGGGCATCGAGGGTGTCGAGCAGGAGCAGATAACCGAGGTGAAAGTGACGGGCACGGGTCGCGCCGAAATCGAAATGCTCTGGCGAGAGCTTCGCGTTGGCACCCGGTTGATGGAAAAAGGTGCGCCGCCCCGTGGCGCGCACCGTCATTACATCGGTGTAGCTCGTGGCCGCGCCCGGCTCGACGCGCAACTGCCGCGCGTCGATGCGATGGCTGGCGCAATCCGCCGCGATCCAACGGCCGCGGTCGTCGTCGCCCACAAGGCCGATGCCTTCGAGTGGAAACCGCGTGCCCAGTTTCGCGAGATCCTTCAGCACGTTGTAGGCGGAACCGCCGTTGCCGAGCGACTCGGCCACAATCGTCGCGAGCGCGTCCTGCTCCGGCCACGTGTCGAGCAGCTTCACCTGGTCCACGATCCAATTTCCACCGGCGATCACGCCGGAGCGGGCGCTCATGGGGCGGGAGGTAGCGTGACGACGCCTTGGTTGAGCTGCGATTCGAGCGCCGCCGCCCACCACTCGTGGTGCGCCACGGCCTCTTTCGGTGTCGCGCAGCCGAAGCGGTCACCGAGCTGGCCGGCACGCTCGGCGAGAAAGGCCGCCCACATCTGCATGAGAATATCGGGGAACCCCGGTTCGAAAATCCCGCCCGTGATCGTCTTGAACGGCACGCCGAAACCGAGGTCGGTTTTCTCCCACCACTGCTCCTTCTCGCGGTGAAACTGCCACAGGGTCTTCGGCTCCTTGGTGGAAAACCGCACGCCACGCTCCGTCCCGAGCAGTTCAAAAATCCATGTGTTGGTCTCACCGGGCGCGAGACGCTTCATCTCCAGCGTCAGCGGCGCGCATTGGCCCGCGATCTCGGCGGTGCAGAGCAGCGTGGCGTTGTCCCACGTGTCACACGCGGCGACGCCGCCTTTGCCATCGGGGCGCTCCGGATAAATTTTCTGCAACTGGGCGTGGATCGAACGCAGCTTCCAACCGAGGCGCAGCGGCACGTGGGCGACGTGCAACCCGAGGTCGTTCATCACGCCACCAAGGCCACAGAACCGATTTTGCCGTTTCCAGTTGATCGGTTTCGTCGGGTCGAGATCGCTCGAATGGAGAAACGCGCAACGCGCCTCCAAGACCTTGCCCAGTGCGCCGGAACGGGCGACCGCCATCGCCCGCTGCGCGCCCGGCAGAAAAGGAAACTCCGACGACACGCGCACAAAGCGGCCGAGGCGAGCGGCCTCGTCGCGCACGCGCCGCGCCACCGCGAGGTCGATGCCGAAGGGCTTTTCAGCGAGCAGGTCTTTGCCGGCGCGCAGCACGTCCAGGTAAATTTCTTCGTGGAGATGGTGCGGCACGGCGACGTAAACGACATCGATGTCGGGCAGCGCGAGGAGCGCGCGGTGATCGGTGCAGAAATGCCGCACGCCGGGCACGCGCCGAAACCAGTCGAGCAGGGCCGGCTGCACGTCACAGACGGCGATCAACTCCGCGCGCACCGGGAAATTCTCCAGCACAAACCAACGACCGAGCGCGGAAGCGACTTCGCGGCCCATGAGGCCACCGCCAATCACGGCGACGCGGACTGGAGCGGATGCGGAAAGCGTGCTCATGCGAGGAAACGCGCGGCCTCGCTTGCGGTGGCTCCATCATGCACGACCGCCAGCAGCGCCCGCGTGATCGCGGCCGGGTTCGGGTGCTGGATGATATTCCGACCGTAAACGATTCCGGCGGCGCCGAGCCGGATGAGCGACTCGGTGCGCTCGAGGATTTCCTGTTCGCTGGCCTTGCCGCCGCCGCGCACGAGCACCGGCACGTCGCCCGCGATCTGGATCACGGCGGCATAGCCCGCCACCGGGGACGAAGGGTCGGCCTTGATGATATCGGCGCCTAGCTCCACGGCTTGGCGGACGAGCGGCAGAATTTTCTCCACGTCGCCATCGACCATGTAACCGCCGGCCTCCGCGTTGCGCTGAAACACCAGCGGCTCGATCATCAGCGGCACCCCGTAGCGGTCGGATGCGGGTTTCAGCGCCAGAATATTCTGAATGCACTGATCGGTTACTTCCGGCGCGCCGGGGATCTGAAATAGATTTACCACAATGCATGCCGCATCGAGCTGCACCGCTTGCAGCACTGGCTCGGCGATAATCCGGCTGAAGGGCGCGCGTGGGAGTTCGGAGCCGTAAACGTTGGCGACATCGGAACGCAGGACGAGCGCCGGCTTGGCCTTGCCAGGCCGGCTCTGCAGGTGCCGGGCCTGGCCGATGGTGAGCTGAATCGCATCCGGGTTCGCCTCGATCAGCACGTCGATGGTGCGGCGGATGTCCTCGATGCCGCGCAAGAACGAGCGCTCGTTGAAGAACCCGTGATCGATGGCGACGTCGAAACAACGTCGCGATTTAGGATGAAAGAGGCGGTTGAGTCGGGCGGATTTCATGGACTGGAAAAGTGCTGCGCTATCGGGTGACGGTTTCGTTGGCGGCGGCTTTTCCCGGTTCGCGGAAGAAGATCAGAAACACGACGAGCACGGCGACGGCGCCGAGGGCGGGCAGCATCCAGATGGCGGACCAGTCGTGCGCGATCGTGCCGCGTGGCGCCGCCAAGGTGTGGGCCGCGAGAACTTTGCCGGCGAGCAAGGTGCCGACAAACGCGCCCAAGCCCCAGAGGATGAACGCCATCAGGCCCTGCACGGCGCCGCGGATGCGCTCGTTGGCCTCGGCGTCGGCGTAGAGCTGTCCCGCGATGAACAGAAAATCATAGCACACGCCGTGCAGCAAAATCGCCGCGAAGATGAGCGCGGTCGCCGCCGCGCCGCCACCGGCGCTCTGCGCGAGCAGAAAATAGCGCGCAGCCCACGCGAGGATGCCGATGAAAATCGTCTTCTTGTAGCCCCAGCGCCCGAGCATGACCGGCAGCAGGAAGAGGAAGATCACGTCGGACACCTGCGCGAGCGACATCTTGCCGGCGAGGCCCGTCCAGCCGATTTCCGTGAGATAAATGCCCGTCATCACGAAATAGAAATAGAGCGGGATGCAGATGAGAAACATGCACGCGACGAAGATCGCGAACGACGGGCGCTTCAGCAGCGCGAGGGCGTCGAGCCCGAGGAGTTCGCCGACGCTGACGTTGGCCCCGACTTTGCGCGGGGGCGTGGACGGCAGGAAAAACGAGAAGAGGCCGAACGCGACCGACACGCCGCCGGCGAGGTAGAACTGCAGCGCGGACTGCTCGCCTTGCAGCAGGCTCAGCGTGACGCCGCCGGCGATCCACCCGATGGCGGAGAAAATCTTGATGCGCGGAAAATCGCGTTTCGCATCGGCGAGATGGTGCAGCGAGAGGGAGTTGCCGAGGGCGAGCGTCGGCGCATAGAGCGCGCAGTAGGCGATGAGCAGCGGATAAAAGCCGCCGAAGCTGCCGGCCTGCGCGAGCGCGAACATGGCGAGCCCGCCGAGGAGGCCGAGCACGCCGAGAATTTTTTGGGAGGCGAAGAATCGGTCGGCGATCAGGCCGACGAAGAACGGCGAGATCATGGAGCCGATGGCAAACGCGCCGTAGGCGGCACCGATTTGTTCGCCGCCGAACTTGAGGACGTTGGCGAGGTAGGCGCCCATGCTCACATACCACGCGCCCCAGATGAAATACTGGAGGAACATGAAAATCGAGAGCTTGAACGCGAGGCCGGGGGGCTGCGGGCGAGGAGTGGCGGCGGGGGTGATCATGGGGTGGCGGGGATGAATGGGCGGCGACAGAACGGTGACTCAGTGCATTTCGATCGCGCAGGAGCCGATGCCGCCGCGATAGAAATTGAACTGCACGTTGGGATGATCGCCGAGGAGCGACATCGGCACAGCCGTGTCGATGATGCGTTGCGCGATCATCAGCGTGGTGAGGCGCTGGCCGAAGGGATTGTCGTGATGGCCGGCGTGCCAGATGGAAACTTTCTCAGCCTGCCACGTTTCCACCGGACCGACCGTCACGGCTTGCGTGGGCACGAGCGAGACATTGCCGCCGCCGGAGGTGCGGGCGTTTTGCGCGATGGTGACGGGGTGGAGGTTCACGACGCGGGTGGCGAGCTGGCGGTAGTCGGCGGCGGACGGCGGGGTGTCCTTATGTTTACCGCGGCGCGGGAGCGGATCGTTGAAGGCCCAGTGCTTGATGTCGCCCTGGCCGCCTTGCATCACGACGCAGCGTGCGCCGGCGTTCCAGGAGGCTTGAAAAGCGCCGGTGTCGGCGGTCGGAAAATGGAGGTTGACGTCGGGCATCACGAGCTTGCGCTCGATACGGTTGAAACACATCTCCCGGTCGGCGCGCTCGAACGAGAGCGGGTGCGTGACCGGCACGGAATCGCCGTCGATCACCCACTCGTCCATGCCCCAGAAGTGGGCGTCGCGGAGTTTGAGGCCGATCTCGTTGGCGATACGGGCGACGAGCGGAAGTTGCTCCGTGGGGCCGATGGGGCCGCAGATGCCGGCGGGATTGTCGGGCGTGGCCTGTTTCCAAGCGTGGATGTATTCGAGCGCCTCGGCGCAGTAGAAATCTTCGAGCGTGTCGTAGAAGACGACCTTGAAACCGGGCCGTGAGAGACGGCGCATCGCCTCGGGCGTGAGCTTGGCGGCGTCGGCGATGAGGCCGGAGTCGAGCGTGGTGTAGTCCCACCAATCGGGGGCGAGGGAAGAGAGCTTGCGCGGCATGAGAGGAGTTTTTTCCTGAGGGGTGGGCGGAAAATATCAGCGGACGGTGAGTCGTTCGAAGGCCGGGTTGACGCGGTAACGATGACCGAGGGCATCGCGCAGCGGGTCGGCGTCGGGAGTGGAAAAGCCCATGGGCGAATGTCGCCACCAACCTTCGGCGTGGCGGAAGCGATGCGAGCGGCGGCCGACGGCGAGCGACATGCGCTCCATCGTGCGCAGGTAGGAGTTCATGCCCTGCGAGGCCTGGAGCCAACCTTGCTGGCTCTTGTGGCAAGTGAGCGCGGCGAGTTTATTTGCCTGGACCGACGTGGTGTCCACGAACGCGCCCGGAGCGACGGCGCGGCGCAGTGGGTCGCAGAGCCCCATCGGCATCGCGTGATAGACGACGCAGTCGCCGGACGCAGGCGGGGCCTTTTTCCCGGTGGAGAAATTCGGGACGCCACGCGCAAACGCCGCCGTGACCGCCAGCCGGCAGGTGGTCATGTGGTCCTCCATGTAGTCCTCGGGCGGGTGAGTCAGCACGACGTCGGGTTGGACCTTGCGGATCACGCCCGTGAGCCAGCGCAGGAGCGGGAGCGTGTAGAGAATCTCTAGGTCGTCGGCCCTGCTCTCGTGATATTCTGCTCCGAGCAACGCGGCGGCGGCCCGAGCTTCCCGGCGCCGGATGCGACGCAATGCGATAGGACCGTGGACGAGGCTGCCGCCCGATCCGGATGAAACGTTGAGATAGTGCGTGCGCCACCCGGCCTCGCCCAGAAGCAGCAGTGTGCCGGCCATCGTGAACTCGATGTCGTCGGGATGCGCGGCGATGGCGATGGCGGTGCGTTCAGACATCGAGCTCAGCGAGTTTGACCGGGCGGTTTTCGCGGACGGAGAGATCGGCGGCGAGGACGGCGAGGTGCGACTTCATCGCCTCGTCGAGCGAGGTGAGCGGCATCGCCTCGCCTCGGTCGAGCGCGGCGAAGAAGGCCTCGAACTGCGCTTGATAGGGGTGATCGGAGACGTCTCCGGAATCGAGGAGCTTCATGGAAAGCTCGCTCCACTTCGTCTTGTCCACCCCGAGGCGCGTCGAGTGGAATTTGTTATCGAGCAGCGAGCCCTCGCTGCCGACGAGATGCGTGTGAAAATAGTAGGGCTGCAGGCAGTCGATCACGGAGGCGACCTTGCCGAGGCGGCCATCGCGGAATCTCACGAGCGTGACGGAAGTCGTCGGGTATTCGTATTGGGCGAAGATCGCGTTCTGCGAGCACGTCGCGTGGCTCACGACCGACTCGACCTCGCCGCCCATGCAGAGGAGCAACGCGTCCATCGCATGGCAGCCGGCGGAGAGCAGGCTGCTGCCGCCGTCGCGTGCGGCGGTGTTCCAGCGGAACTGGCCATACCACGGGCCGATGCCGTGATAGTAATCCACTTCGCCGTAGTGGATCGTGCCGAGCAGGCCGGCATCGATGACGGATTTGGTGGCCACGAATTGATGGGAGAAGCGGCACTCGAAACACACGCAGGTCTTCACGCCGGCCGCCTTGACGGCCGCGTTCACGGCGCGGGCGTCGGCCAGCGTGAGGGTGAGCGGTTTTTCGAGGATGAGATGTTTGCCTGCCCGCGCCGCCGCGATCGCGTGGGCCGCGTGCTGATGGGGATAGCTGCAAATCGAAACCGCGTGGATGTCCTCGCTCCGCAGCATCGCATCGAGGTCCGAATAGGCGATGATCGTGCCGCCGTGTTTCGCGCTCAGGGCCGCGGAATCCTGCGGACGCGACGAGCAAATCGCCGTTACCTGGGCAAAGGCAGTAGCGTTGATCGCTTGGATATGGGCCGTGCTGACCCAGCCGTAGCCGATGATACCGATGTTATGTTTCTTCATGGGGGAGCAGGTGTCGGCCATGGTCGGGGACGATTTTTCAGGACAACAAGCTGCCGCTGACGATCTGGACGAGCAGCCGAAGGGCCCCGCTCCAATCCCAGCGGTCGGCTGCCGGGCGTGTTTCACCCAAACCACCAGCATGGCGCAGCAATGCCAAATCCAGTGGCACACGAAGATTCTTCGTAGAATAGCCGTTCCGATCCTGTTCAAGCCAATCGAGCATACCAATGAAACCGCCAGGCCCGGAAAAAACCCTATGTGGCCCCGTCGATTTCTCGCGGCATCGCCGCAAATTGTTCGCCGACATCTCGGCCGCCAATGCGACAATCTGGCGACCGAACCGCAGGAACGAATGGGGCGCACACGTCTGGTCACTACCCCGTCCTTCCCGCTCCCCATGCACCAAGCCGTCGCCGGCGGCTGTGGGTTTTTCGGTGACCCGCTTAAGGATTCGGTTCGGTCAGATAGTCTTAGTTGAGGATTGTGCCCGAGTCATTCTGCAACCGCCCCGCAGCTCGCCCTTCGCGAGCTGCCGATACTTATTCGCTAAAGCAGGCTGATACCCGCGATCACCTACGCCGCCACCACCGCTGATCCGTTTCCTCCCATGCAACAAGATGCCGCCTGCGTCCAGTCCCGCCTGATGACCGACTACGAAATCGAGTTCACGCTTTCCGAGCCCACGCCGGGCGCAATCTCGGCCGTCGCGCGCCTCGACGGCGATCACCTCGTGCTCGGCGCTTCGGGCAAGATGGGAGTCACGCTCGCAGCCATGACGCGCCGCGCGCTCGATGCCGCCGGCAAGCAGACCACTCGCGTCTTCGGCGCCGCCCGCTTTCGCGATTCCGCCGCCCGCGCCTTGCTCGAGCGCTTCGGGGTCGAGGCGGTTGCCTGCGACCTCGGTGACTTCGACGCCATGACGCGACTGCCGGCGGCGCCCAACGTGCAATACCTCGCGGGCCAGAAGTTCGGGACTTCCGACGCGCCCGAGGAAACGTGGTTCGAAAACACCGTGGTGCCCTCACAGGTCGCGCAGCGCTTCAGCGCCTCGCGCATCGTGGTGTTTTCCACCGGTTGCGTCTATCCACTCGCTCCCACCGCGGGCCCAGGGTCGAGCGAGGACACCGGTCCGGGATTCCTCGGCGAATACGCCGCCACCTGCATCGGGCGGGAGCGCGTGTTCACCTACTATTCCAAGCGCCGCGGCCCGCCCGCGCTGCTGTTCCGGCTCAACTACTCCGTCGAGTTCCGCTACGGCGTGCTCGTGGACATCGGCTCGGCCGTGCTCGCCGGCCGTCCGCTCGATCTCGCCGTGGGCGCGATCAACGTCATCTGGCAGCGCGACGCCTGCGCGCGCGCGATTCAGTGCCTGCTGCACACGGACTCGCCGCCGAAAAAACTCAACGTCACCGGCGACAAGATCAGCATGCGCCCCGTGGCCGAGAAGTTTGGGGCGATTTTCGGCCGCGCGCCCGTTTTCACCGGCGCGCCGCAGGCGACGGCCTGGCACGTCGACCCGGCGGAATCTTACCGGCTCTTCGGCCGTCCCGAGACCTCGCTCGATGTGATGGTCGCTGCGGTGGCCGCGCACCTGCAGGGCGGCGGCCGGTTGCTCGGCAAGCCCACGCACTTCGAGGTGCGCGACGGCACTTTCTGAACACGATGGACCCCCGCGCCCACCTTCTGGCAGGACAGGTTATCCCTGCGCATCCGCTCGCGCTCGACGCCGATGGGCGCTTCTCGGAGCGGCATCAACGCGCCCTCACGCGCTACTACCTGGCGGCCGGCGCCGGCGGGCTCGCCGTCGGCGTGCACTCCACGCAGTTCGAAATCCGTCTGCCCCGGCATGGCCTCTACCGTCCCGTGCTCGAGCTGGCCGCGCGCACGCTCGCGGAGGAACAGGAGAGCGCGCCACGGCCGGTCATGATGATCGCTGGCCTCTGCGGCCCCACCCGGCAGGCGCTGGCCGAGGCCGAACTGGCCGGCGAGTTGGGCTATCACGCGGGCCTGTTGAGCCTCGGCGCGTGGCGCGACCAGCCCGAAGCCGAAATACTCGCCCACTGCCGCCGCGTCGCACGCACCATCCCGCTCGTCGGATTTTACCTGCAGCCAGCGGTTGGCGGCCGCGTGCTGCCCTATGCGTTTTGGCGGCAGTTCGCGGAGATTCCCGAGCTCGTCGCGATCAAGATCGCGCCCTTCAATCGCTATCAGACCATCGACGTCGTGCGCGCCGTGATCGAGGCAGGCCGCGACGATGTCGCCCTCTACACGGGCAACGACGACACCATCGTCACCGACTTGCTCACGCCGTTCACCTTCACGCGCGGCAGGCGACGGGTTACGCGCCGCATCGTGGGCGGGTTGCTCGGGCATTGGGGCGTGTGGACGCATAACGCCGTCGCGCTCCTCGCCGAAATCAAGGCCCTCGGCGAACGCGCGCCGCTCGATCAGACCTCGCTCGAGCGTGCCAACGCCGTGACCGATATGAACGCCGCGCTCTTCGATCCCGCGCACAACTTCCGCGGCTGCATCCCAGGCATCCTCGAGGTGCTGCGCCGCCAAGGACTCCTACCGACGAACCGCTGCCTCAATCCGCAGGAGGTGCTCTCGCCCGGTCAGGCTGAGGAACTGACCCGCGTGTGCCATGAAAACCCCGCATTGATCGACGATGACTTCGTGGCCGAACACAAGGATCAGTGGCTGGGTTAAGCCAGCCGAGCGCCTTGCACCGCCATGACCACCTGGGTTTCTATCACACCACGCCGCCGCGTTTCTCGCCTCGCCAGTGTATGCCCATATCTCGCGCGGCGGCACCGCAGTGCCAGCCCACGCGCTCGAATCCGCCGTGCGCGCGGCTGACGGCCGCATGCGTTCGGGCACCAATCCTGCGCGCATGGTCGTGAAGAACGGCCGCGCCGCCGGTGTGGTCACCACCGACGGCGAGGAATTCAAGGCGCGCAAATTCGTCGCGCAATACCCGCAATCCCGACAGTAACTGCAACCGTGATTGCCTTTCTTATCTGTTGATTGCGCGTCCATTCCGCCATTTGAAACTCAGTCGACAAACGCACCCAGCGTATCATTTCAACTCCTCGATGAACGTCAGCAGATCGGCCACGTCTTGCACGCTCAGGCCGGACTCGAGGCCGTCGGGCATCGGGCTTTTGCCGGAGGAGGACGAGCCCTTAACGTTGGCGCGCGGGATCGCGACCTCGGCGCCGCCCATGATTTTCAACGCAAGGCTGGCGGCGTCGTCCCGGACGATTATGCCCGTGAGGCTGTTGCCGTCCTTGGTGGTCACGTCGTAGGCGATGTATTGCGGAGCGACCTCCTTGTGCGGATCGAGGATGGCAGTGAGTAGGGCGTCGCGGCCCTTGGTCTTCACGGTGATGAGGTCGGGGCCGAGGACGAGGCCGTCGCTACCGGCGCGGTGGCAGACCATGCAACGGACGAGGTAATGCGCCTTGCCGCGCGTGGCGTCGCCCTTCGTGGCAGCGGCCGGCGCGTATTTCGCGAGAACTTCGGCGCGCGAGGGCGGAATGACCGCGGCAAGCGCGGTCCGTGTGAGGGCGGAGACTTTCGCGACCTTGTGGTGCGCGAGCGACTCGACCCGCGCGGCGCTGAGCGCGGCCGCGGGAATTGCGCCGGCCTTCACCGCCTCGAGCAACGCCACCGCGCGATCCTCGCGGTCCATGAGCGCGGCGAGCGCGGCTTCCTTCGCCTTCGCCGCGTAGCCGGGCCAGCCGCGCACGAGCGCGGCGGTGACGTCGGCGGACGCATGAGTGGCGAGCGCGCGAATCGCGCCGGCCTGCACGGCCTCGGGCTGGCCGGCGGAAAACGCGGCCACGAGCGCGTCGCGCGCCTGCGCGAGTGCGGCCACGCCGAGCAACTCGATGGGCTCGAGGCGCGCGGCCGGCGCGGCGGCGCGGTCGGCGGCAGTGGCGGCGGCGCGGGTGAAGACGGCGGCGAGTTTCTTCGCCGTGTCGGCGGCCTCAACGGTGGTGCCGGCGCGGCGCAGGCCGTCGCCGAGCGCCCGGAGCCACGCGGCGCTGGTGCCGGGGCGCGCGACAAAGTCGATGAGCGACGCGTAGCCCTCGGGGGGTTTCGCCGCGGTGCGGATTTCGATCAGCTTGGCGACGAAGGCGGCGTTGGTCTTCGCGCGCGCCACGTCGGCGGTCGCCGCGGGAAAGATCGCGCTGGCGATCAGATCGGGTGTGGCGCTGAGCAACGCGGCGCCGATCCAGGTGTCGGCGGCGTCGCGGGTCGCGAGGCGCACGAGGGCGGGCGCGAGGGCGGGCACGCCGCCGGCCACGAGCGCGAGCTGGAAACGCACGCGCGCATCCGCGTCGTCGGCGAGCGCGTTGAGCCGCGCGATGAGCGGCGAGCCGGCCGCGGCGCGGGCGAGGCGCGGTTCGGCGAGCACGAGGGCGCGCTCGCGCACGCGGGCCTCCTTGTCGCCGAGGGCGGCGAGCACGCTGGCGTCGTCGAGCGCGCCGAGGCCGTCGAGCGCGCCGAGCGCGTGGTGGCGCGCGAACGGCGAAGGCGACTCGCGCACGAGCGCGGCGAGCGCGGGCGCGGCGGATTTGTCCTGACGCTCGTAGAGCAGGCGCGACGCGGTGTCGCGGTGCCAGCCGTTGGGATGCGCGAGCGTGGCGACGAGTGCTGCGGTGGTGGCGCGGCCGAGCGCGGGGAGCGGGCGGCGTTGCCACGCGGGATCGGCGGGGACGATGCGGTAGATGCGGCCGCGGTCGTTGCCGCTGTTGAGATCAAGGTGCTGCTTTATCTCCTCGGGGATGCTCCACGGGTGCTCGATGATCTCGCGATACATGTCGCAGATGTGGAGCGTGCCGTCGGGGGCGTTGGCGAAGTTGACGACGCGCACCCACGTGTCGGAGCTGGCGGCGAATTCGAAGTCGCGCTCGTCGTCAGGCCGCCGCCCGATCAGGCCGACGCCGTCGGGCGAGAGTTTCTTGCGGTGCACGAGCTGCCCGCCGGCGTCGCCGGAGAACGAGTTGTCCACGAAGTCGGGCCCATACGCGTCGCCGCGGAAGATCGTCGTGCCACTGGCGCCGGTGAAGTAGCCGCTCACGCGCCCGCCGCCCTCGACCGCGCCGCGCACGACGCCCGCGATGCGCCAGCGCGTGCGGATGATGCGCCACGGCTCGTCGGGGCTCAGACGAAAGACCTCGGCCGCGCCGCCGTCGGCTGCGATGCTCTGGCGCGGCTGCGGGAGCGCGTAGAACGGATTGCGCGCGGTGTGGCGGCCGTCGTGGAACCACATCTGGAGATGGTCGGAGTTCGAGCAGCCGAATTTGCGGCCGTAGTTGTCGAAGCTCATGCCGTATTGCGCGCCGCCGGGCTCGAAACCCCATTCGTAGGTGCTCGGGTCGAACCAGAAATCGCGCGTGCCGAGTTCCTGCGCCGGGAGATCGGGGCGGCGCGGGCTGGAGATCAGGCCGCGGTTGCCGGTGCCGCTCTGAACATGGATGCGGTTGTCCTGCCCCCACGAGAAATTATTGAAGAGCGCCTGGACGTTGAGCCGCGCGAGGCCGGTGCCGAAACCGGTGAACACTTTTTCGCGGACCTCGGCGCGGCCGTCGCCATCGCGATCCTCGAGCCGCCAGATGTCGGGCGTGGCGCCGACGAAGAGCCCGCCGTGGGCCCAGATGAGGCCGGTGGGCCACGGGAGATTGTCAGCGAAGACGCGGCTCGTGTCGTAAACGCCGTCGCCATTCGTGTCCTCCAGCACCGAGATGCGTCCGAGGTGCGGCGTGCGCTCGCGCTCCTCCGAATAGTCGATCATCTCGCAGACAAACATGCGGCCGTTCTCGTCGAAACTGATCGCGATGGGATCGCGCACAAGAGGTTCGGCGGCGGCGAGCTCGAGCTTGAAGCCACGCTTCACCTGCCATGTCGCGATGGCGTCGCGCGGCTCGACCGCGGGGTAACGCGGGAGATCCTTCGCGGCATCGACGGCAGCGGTGCCCTTGGTGGCGCCGTAGGCGTCGCGGTAGGTCATGCGCGTGGAGGGGACATCGGCGGCCTGCGCGCAGGCGATAAACAAGAGGGTGGTGGCGGGGTGGATCTTCATTGCTCGGCGGGGAGTTGTTTCTGCGCGCCGCGCCCCAGCCCATCAACTAGCGGCTGCCCAAAAAAATAGTGTCTGCCGATCGCTTGGAGCGCACCCCCAAGCCGGACTCAAGGAGCCGGACGAATCCCTCGGGGTCGTCTGACCAAAAAATACCGCTGATCGGAATCGAGGCGGCGGCACCATCGGAGATCGATAATTGCACGCGGTTCCGTGTATTGAAAAGGGCCGCCACATCCAATAACGGCATCCGGGAAAATTCCACACGTTTGTCCCGCCACGCGAGCGCGGTGCCCACTTCTTCGGCGGAGAGAGGTTTGACCGCAGGAGGAGCCACGTTGGAGTGATCGACGGCCACTGCAACGCGGCGTCCTGCATCGAGGTAAGTCGGTTGGGCCGCAGAAGGAAGTTCGCCGGTCCCGGACCCCTTCGGGGCAGCTTGCGCCACTGGTTCTACCGCAACCCGACCTTCGGTCACGAGAACCCCAACTTCATCGGTATCGAAGCGAACGGCAAACGCTGTGCCGACAGCGCGAACCTCGACGTCGCGCGCGGTAACGACAAACGGGCGGGCCGCGTCCTTCGTGACGGAAAAAAACGCTTCGCCACGAACGAGTCGGACGCTTCGCCTTTCGGGAGTAAAGCTGACCGCGATTTCGGCACCCGCATTCAGTTCGACGGTGGAACCGTCCGCCAATGTCTCAACGTTCGGGCGCACGGCCACCGCCACAACCGGAAGGGCTGCCCTCGGGGGAAAACTCAGCGGCAAGAAGGTAAACACGATCACGACCGCAGCGGCGAGGCCCGCAGCCGCGATCAAGTAGGGGCGGCGCCGTTGGGTCGCCGCCCATTGATCGAGAACGCGCGCAGCTTCCCGGTCGCGCTTTGCGGCGGCCGGAAACCTTACAACCTCCCAAGTCTCATGGCACTCGGCCATCGCTGCGGCGTGCCGGGGATCGGCGTCGACCCATGCTTGATACTCCCGCTCGGCCTCGCGCGGCAGTCCGTCGCGCCGGCGGACAAACCAGTCGGCGGCTGTTTCCTCAATGGAGGACGATTCAAAGTCGGCCGCGTGCTTGTTCATGTTCGTTCTCCACGCTCGCGCAAGAACTGCGAGCATTTCCGCACACCGATGGCAAGTTGGGCATAGACTGTGTTTTCGGCCAGACCGGTGCGCCGCGCGATTTCGGCGGTAGGCAGATGATCGAGAGCCGCGAAGCGGAAAATTTCCCGGCAACGCGGTGGAAGTTGGTCAATCGCTTCGAGCGCCAGTTGGAAGCGGAGCTGGTCGTCAACACGGTCGGATACATCGCTCTTTTCCTCTAAGACTACCGAGTCCGGCAAATCTCCTAATTCCGTGACTGAATAAATCCGCTGTCGGTGAAGTAGGGTTCGAGCCGTGTTGCGCGCGACCGCAAAAACATAAGCCTTGGACAACGCGATCTTCCTCTTTGCCCGGGCTTTCAACAAACGGAGATAGGATTCTTGGACGACGTCTTCAGCATCGACTGCTGGGAACCTGCTCCGAAGATACCCGCGGAGAGCGAGATCGTGTGGCTGAACGGCTTCGACGAACCAACGAGCCTGGTCCTCGACGGCCGACGGTTCTGCTGGCTGTGACGTGTTCGGGATGCTCACGGCGGGGTTGGGTGATGCAGTCTCTGGAAAAATGAACGTGAGATGGCGAGCGGATTTTTGCTTGTTTCATGTGGGCCGCGCGATACCGGACCGAACCCCATGGGCCAAGATGCTCCGGCAGATCGCGACTCTGAATGCCTTTGCTCAAGACGAGGAGGATGCCCGCGACCATGATGTATTCCTCCTTCGGCGGCCGTCCCCGGCGGGGCCTTCTGCGGCTTTTCGCGCGCGCGGCAAATTTTCCCGCCCTTCGCCAGACGGCCTGGGGGCTTCCGCCACTGACATGGTCATCATTGTGCGTGCTCTCCAATCTACTCGCGCTCGCCAGTCTTACTGGGATCCGGCAAACGCGCAATACACCGCCGACTTGCATTTCTCCTGACCTAGTTTCTGGGACCCGCTCAATGCGTGGAAATGAAACAAGGTCTCACACATTCGGTTCAACGCTGATGCGACTCACGAAGATCATATTCGTCGCTTCAGCGTAGCGTTCAGGTGTGGCGCGTAGCACCCGCAGTCGGGCGTGACCCAAGGCCTGGCTGATAAGCGTGAGGTTCCGTCCGTGAATATTGATTTCATCCTTGCCGGCTTGAATTCGCAGAAGGTCAACCGCGCCAGGTGTCAGCACCCAGCGTGCAAGGGTGTGGTATGGGTATGAATATACGGTCTCTCCGCATTCGAATACGACTACGCTCACAGGTTGTCCATCATCGGCCAGCTCCCCCCACGAGGGTGCGGTGAGCGACGGAAGAGTTACTTTGGTTGATTGGGGTTTCAGAGTCATTGGTTCCCTGTAGGCCTTTGTGTGCGAATCCAGTTGTTGACAGAAGAGAGTGTATCCCAGCAGCCGCGCAGTGCGGCCAGTGCGGGATTTGCCACCCGAATTTGGTTGATACGGTGGAGGAGCATCTGGCGGAAGGAGGCAGAAGCCGTCGGCGGACGTGCGAAGACCTCCGACGCGAGCCTTCGATCCGCCGGCCGTTGCATGGCATCGCGGGCAGCGCGTTTGTCTGTGGTGTAGATCGTCTGGCCTTCCTGAAAACGACTGTTGCTGACGTAGGCTTGTTTGATGTTCGCCGCCCGCAGGCCCTCGTCCGCCAGCAACAACAACCCTCGCGCGACGGTCTTTCCCTGTGAGCCGTGCGAGGTGGTTGCATAGCCATACGAATAGTTGCTGAAGTTCACGGGCAAATGACGGCCATCCTCCAGCGCGATCCTGCCATCGGCGGCGAATCCGCTAACCGTCACGATTTCGCCGTTCTTCAGCTTCGCCGGCTTACAATTCGAGCGTATCAAAAGACGGTCGCAGGTGGCGACGAGGAGTTCTTTCCCGAGCCCAACATCGAATCCTCCGGTTTGCTTTGGATCGAGGTTTCGCTGCCGTCCGTCTGTGGTGCGCACGACTAGGACGTGCGCCTCTCCCCGCACGACAACCGCGCGCTCGTCCTTGGTGAAGCCGCCAGCGCTGCGATTAAACGTCAGCACATCACCCGCCTGATAATGGCTGGCCCGGCGCATTTGCTCGCGGGTCCATTGCAACGAATGGACGACCGCGACCTTCCGCTCGCTCTCGCCGAGGCGTCCGGCGGTCCGGAGTTGGTCGCGGACCTCGGCGGTGAACGCGTGAATTTCCGACCACACCGGCGAGATTGCGATGCAGGTCTTGCCCGCGTCGATAGTTCGAACGTAGTCCTCCGCGGCCGTGCGAAAGAGCGTCTGTGCGTTCTTGATCTCCCGCACGGCCCCGAGCCGCACAAACCGGTCAAATGCCCCGGAGGCATCGCCGCGAGCGAGGAGCGACACGGCTTCGCGATACGCAGGATCTTTTTGACGGCGGATGCGTGTCAGCCGCACGGCGGGAATACCGCTGTAGGCTTGCAGGCAGCGGAGCGCGTCGCCGGCCTCGACCGAGGAGTGTTGCTTGGTGTCACCGACGAGGAGGAGGCGGCAATCGTGCGACGCCGCAAGGCGGCAGAGATCCCTCATCTGCAGGACGGAAATCAATCCCGCTTCGTCCACGACTAAAAGACGCCCGCGGGTCTTCTCCTGTAGTGACGTGTTAACGAGCAGTTGCTGCAAGGTGTCGGCTTGTGGCGTAAGCTCACGGCGGAGAACGTCGGCTGCGCCGGACGAGGGTGCGCACCCGAACACAAATCCGCCCGCTTGTTCCACGCTCGCGACCAACGCTTTCAGGCTGGTCGTTTTGCCGGTGCCGGCATCTCCTTGGAGTATCACAACCCGCGAACGCGAACCGAGCGCGGACGAGACGGCATCGGCCTGATCCGGTTCCAATCCGCTCTCCGCCTTCAGTTTTCCGAGCGGCGCGGCGGTCCACCGATTCGCTTTCGCCCAATCGACAAACTCGCGTTCCGCCGCGAGCGTTTCGCGTGAGCCCACATCTGGTCCGACTTGGAGCAACTCGCCGGATTTCAATTGCGTCGCCAATTCGGTGCGCAGTTCGTCCGGTGAAGTCTCTCCCCTCCGCGCGATCAGCGCCTCGCGCAACAACTCGCGCTCGTCCACGACCGATTGCCGTTCGAACAGGTGCGCTCCGCCGGAGCGCAGGGCAGCACTGGAGTTGGAGGGGCACTCCGTCTTTTGCTGGTTCGCTGTAGCGATGACCGTTTGCAGCGTTGCGAGTTCATCGCCCGCTTGCGCCCGCCAGCGGATGCGCAGTTCTGCGGCGGTGACACTCACCTTCGGATCGCGGTTGCGCCCGGCAATCGTCTGCACGGCATCCTGGGAAGTTGCCCCCACGACCTGCGCTTCCCGCATGATGTGTTCCCGTCGCTGACTGAATTGCGCCCGCAGTTCGGCCGGCACGCCTTTGATGTTGAACCCGATCTTGCGTGCGGGCTCGATTTCGTAGCCCGCGCCGCGCAGTTTCGCCGCGAGTCGATTGTAGCAGACTTCGCGAAAGAAAGCCTGATGCCGGTAGTATCCGGACGGCTGGACGCTCTTCCAACGATTTTCCACGGCGTCGAACGTGACGTTGAGAATCGACACATGCGTGTGCAATTGGGGATCGAGCGCCCGGCTCGTTTCGTGGGTGACCACGGCTGCTACCATGTTCCCCGTCACCCGGTCCTCGTCCGCGCCGTTTTTTCGCACCCGCGTCGCGGTGACCGCCTCGATTTCCTTGAGCGTTTCGCGAACTGCTTCGTCCCACCAACCGCGGATGCGTTGATCGCCGCCCACAAGACAGGCCAGTGACACATCCTTCGGCGGGGAGATTTGCCCAAAATAGCAGACGCGACCTTCCGCACCACGATCACGGACCGTTAGTTTCTTGCCTGTGACGGGATGTTGTCGCCTACACAGGTTCTCGAATTCTGCCGGCAGACAACGACCGCGCAATCCGAGTCGCTCCGCACCTACACCATGCCACGTGAGTTCTGCCCTACCATCCTCACTCAAGTAGTCTCCGATACCCATATTCTCCCGGAAATAAGCCACGGCACCTTTCACCCGAAGACATGGTTTATCGAATCGGACCACAACAAGACCATAACACACCGGCATTGAAAAACAAGATATACCGAGTTAACCCCACGCAAAAATGCCACGAAACGGTCATGAGTAACTGACCTTGAGCCAACAACGTTGGGCGCATGGGGTATAAGAGTGAGCTTCATTCCGTGGAGATGGAATGTAGCTCTATCATCTATGAATGGTAGAACACGCCACCCCGAAGAAACTTCGGTCGAGCCGCTACTACATCGCTACTATTCCGCTACTCGCTCACTACTCGCGCCCGCCAAGGGCTGACGGAAATCGGCTTGAATAATGGCATTGAAAATGTATGCCTTTGGACAATGGAAGTGACCGAGATGCAGACGCGCCTCATGGAGGACGCCCGGAATTACAATCCGGCGACCCACGCTCGCACCTTGCTCGGACCGCATCGCGACGCGCTGTTGATGTATCGCGTGAAGGGCATGAGCTACGAGCGGATCGCGGCCACGTTACTGCGAAATGGCCTCAAAGTTTCGGCTCCCGCGGTGGGCGTCTTTTGCCGCCAACACTTCACCAAAGCCGAGATTTTGCGGGAGCGCCGCCGGCTTGAAGCGGAGTCCCGGCGGACGGTGCCGGGCGCAGCGAGTTTTCCCGCGGGCGAAGCGCCAGCCAAACTTGCGGTGCAACCGCCTCCGGGCCGGCGCGGCCCGAAAATCGCGCGCGACGATTTCTAAACCATGAGTGCATTTGAAAAACGACTGATTGTCTGCCCACAGGACAAGGGAGGTGTCGGCAAGAGCTTCGTTGCCGCCCTACTTTTCGATTTTCTCTCTGAACAAGGCGTGCGTCTTAAAACCTTCGATTTGGATCACGCCAATTCGACGTTCAACCGGCTCGTGCCCGAGGCCGAGTTCATCGACACTGACGTCGATCTCGACAAACTCGCGGAACTCGACCGCTTGGTGCGTCCGCTGGGTGCGGACGAAGCCGACACTGTGCTCGTGGACACGCGCGCCGCCGGCGGCGAAAAACTTCGTTACTACCTCGACGACGTGCGGCTAACCAAACTGCAGGATGAACTCGGCCTGCGGCTGGTGTTCGTCGTGATTGCCACGGACGACAAAGACGCCAACTCGCAGCTCGCGGAGCTGATTGACGCCTATGGTTCCGATGTTGGCTGGCTCGTCGTGAAAAACCTCCGGGACTCGGCCCACCTTGCACTCTACGAGCAAAGCAACTCCAAGCGCCGGCTGGCGGAGATGGGCGCGATAGAGGTGGATGCGCCGCCGTTGGCCGAGGTCACCCGCAACGCGTTGCAGCGGGCAAACCTCACCGTGGGCCGCGGACGGACGGCGGAGGCACTTCACCTGCTCGATCGTTCGCGGTGCGTCCGCTACCACGAGCGCATGGCGGCGGAATTCACGAAAGCTCGGGAGCTGCTCGGAGTATGAAGCCCGACGAACTCCTTAAACCGGAGAACATGCCGGAGGAACTGCAGTGGGTGTCCGAACACTATCGGCTGCAACCGAACGACCCGGTGTTTCTCCTCATCGCGTGGCATTGGAAGACGGTGCAGGGCAGTGAAAGCAAACTCACCGCGGTGTCGATGGAGCTACAGGCCGCACTGACGGCCCGGGCCAAAGTCATGATCGAGGCCGCCGATTCCATCGCAAAAGTGGGCGGCCAGCTTACGAAAGTGCAGGCGGCGTTGGAAGCGAAGCCGGTGGCACTGGCGAAACAGCTCGAAGCGGAACTTTCCGCGCCGGTCACGGCCGCCGTCGCCACGGTGGTGGCGGCGGAACGGGCGCTCGCGCGGACCGTGCAACTCGTCGAAAAGGCGCAGCGCCGCCAAGCTGCGGCGGCGTTTGTCATCGGCGCGATCTTCGGCGGCAGCTTGCTGGCATGGCTGTTGCCTTGACCACATCGTCGAGTTGGGGGCTGGCGGCGCTTTGCTATGGCGGCGCATGGGCAGCGTGGTGGTTTCTGCCCCGTCCGCTGGCGGCGCTGCTTCCGCCGCTGGCGGGTGGGCTCGCGAGCTGGCTCGCCTACTGCGCGGCGACCACCTCGACGCCCGGAATCGTGCTGCGCTTGTGGGGATTGACGTGGAGTCGCGACGAGGCGTGTTGCCATTTCTTCATTACCGGTGGCACCGGGACGGGCAAAACCGCCAGAGCCATCGTGCCGCTCGTGCACGGCCTCCGCGCCACGCTGCCGGACACCGGGATTCTCGCCATCGACTCGAAGGGTGCGCTGTGGAAGCCGCTGGCCGAGGTCGCGCGTGCGTTGGGGCAGGAGAGTGACCTCCGGCTTATTCGCGTTCGGCCGCCGGGAGTCGCACCAACCGGATGGGTGCCGCCGTTGCGGCTAAATTTACTGGCTGACCCGTTGGTGCCGTGGGCGACCTACGCGAAGATCCTCGTAGACACCGCCACGGCCGCAGGCCAGCGCGGCGGCCATGCGTTCTTCAAGGAAACCGCGCGGGACATCATCACCCACAGCATGCAGGGGCTGGATGTGTCGGGCCTGGCCGTCACCCTCGACAACATTTACGACGTCGTCTGCGTCTCCGCCCGCACGAAGGAACTCGTGGCAGCGCTCAACGAGGTCGCGAAACCAAACTCAGATGCCAGCGAAGCGCGGCGCAATGCCGCCACTCTCCTGCAAGGTTACTTCGCCGACTTCGACCGGCAGCCACCGGAGCAGAAGTCGGGCACCGTTTATACGGTCGCCAATTTTCTCCGGCCCTACCGCCCAGCGGAAATCGCCGAGGTGTTTTCCTCCAACGAGCCGAATTTCTCCCTCGCGGAGGTGGATCTGGGAAAACTCATCTGCCTCTCGATTCCCCAAGTGTTCCAAGTGGAGCGAAAATATCTGAACCTGCTCTGCAAGCAGCTCTTCTTTCTCCATGCGTTCCGGCGTTTCGATTTGGAACCTTCGGAACTGCGCGCGCGAAACTTGATCTCCCTGGTGTTGGACGAGGGGCAAAAGACGACGCTCGTTTCAGAGGACGGTTTCTCCGATCACCTGACCGTCGACGAGCTGCGCGAGGCGGGCGTCTCGTTGATCACGGCAACCCAAACGCCGCTATCCTTCTACGCGTCGTTCGAGACGGAGCGAAAGGCCGATGTGTTCATGGCCAATTTGCGCACACAAATCCATTTTCGCGCGGCGGACGAACAAGGTGCGAAGATGCTTTCTCAGAAGATGGGCGGTCGCGAACTCCGCAAATACAGCGGTGGAATCAGTGGCGGAAAGTCCTCGCGCAATTGGCAGCCCACCGATGAACCGTGGTTCAAAACAGAACAGCTTCTGGCGCTCAAGCACGGCGAGGCCGTCGTGCGCCATCCCCGTTACACGGGGAAACCGATGTTGCGCCGATTGCCCTTCACGACATTCACCCGCGCCAATCGATCGTCCGCCGAATAGCTCCGGCGCGTCCACCTGCGCAGAATGCGCTACCTTTCGCCGGAGGCGATGCGGCCGTTTCGGCCGCCGGTGGGCACCACACGGTGCCAACTATTATGGAGGCGGAGAATCCGCTGACGCGCCGTCCGTCTGATGAGCATAACCTCGATAATTGATGGGACTATGTTCCAGATATTCCCGAACGTGCCGGTTGGAACAAGACGAGCTTACTCCAGCCGCACGCGTTTCCAATAGATCGACCAAGCGCAGCGGTGCTCTATTTCGAATTTGCCTGCGGTTCCTCTCGCACAGCATTTACCACCCAACGCACGGCATTAACCACAATATCGGGCTCCTTGGCAGCGATGTCATGACCGCTCTTATCAGTAACGATATGCATTCCCCTTGATGTGCTTTGGAATAATTCGTCTTGAAGGTTACGCCACATTCTGAGGACAGCTGGCGGACCCTGCGGTTGGGTGTTTGTGATAATGACCATTGGCACATTCGGCAATTTTCCTGAAATGCCGAGTTCACCGGTCATGAAGACAGTTTGTAAACCCTCCATCTCGAGGCGCGTCGCATGGCTCTTTTCGCCTTTCAGAGACTTACTCCACATCTCGGCGTATTTCTCGGAAGCCATTCCGCTCACGCGGGCAAATTCAATTCCTTGGCGCTCGTGGGTGCCGTCCACTAAAATTAGCCCCGCCACTTCGGCAGGATGCGTAATTGCGAAAGCGCGGACATAGATGCTGCCAAGGGATCGGCCAACCAAGACATATGGAGGCTTGCATCCGGCACGCAGGAGAAATGTGCGAAGTTCTTCGACTACTGTCGCTAATGTGCGCGGGGTTTTTGCAGGTTCCGAGTCGCCCCGGCCAGCGCGGGCATATGCGATGGCTGATGTAAGTTCTCCGACTCGAGGCAGAATAACAGTCCACGAATTAATGTCACTGCCAGCGCCTGACTCCAAGACCACCGTCGGAAAGCCTTTGCCGCTACGTGCAATAGCAAGTTTGTGGTCGCCAACATCTATCAACTCACCCGCTTGGGCCGAACAAAGTGCGCAAAGTGTAATCGTAAGCGAAGCTAACAGTGTGGTTTTACTCATGATAATTTCGTAGGGTGTGTCACGTCACATCAGGTGGCCAGTGACAGAATTGGCGACCGGTGGATGACGCAATTCGTGGCCTCGACCAGAACTGTTTCCGTGTCCTTCCCTTTCGGGACGCCACCGAGCTCGGTTCAGCAGCGCTCAGGAGGTCGAGTCCTAAGTGTGACGATCTGTGCGAGGCCGAAAGCACCGCAAAGCCACGCAATGGGCGCTGTTGATTCGACCGCGTTCGCACCAAACCAACCGATGGCCAAACTGACCGCCCCTAACGTGGCCAGAACACATTGCCGTTGATGGTCAACTCTCAGCAATTGCACGAGCAATAGGAGTAAAGTTGAAAACAAGGCGAACGCTGCCCCAGTCTCAACCGGTGCCCAAGCCCACGCGCGACCGAGATTGTAGGCCGCCCAGAACATTCCGAGCATGATCCCGATGGGTAGCGCTATGCTGCTGGTCAGTGTCAGCCGAAAGATTAGCCGTCCCAGGCTCTGACGTTCTGGTTCCCTAAGACCTCTCCGTATTCCGATGACTAGAGCGCACGCGGCAATGGCTCCGGTCGCGAATACTGTGAGATAGGCCAGTGTGGTTACCAGAACATGCACCGCAAGAAGCAGGGTGAGTTTTCCATGGGAGAACTTCGCTCCGATCAGGAGGAACAATGTCACGACCAGAGCGGCAAGAAGTAATAAAACGGTCCGAGCGGGCCGAAATGCCGGCACCCACCGTCGCTGCAAAACCGAGAACTCCCGCGCTATCATTCGCGGATCGCCCATGTGTTGCGCAGCTCGCTGGAATGCCTCTTCGGGGCTTACTCCAGAATTGATCAATGTATCGATATGATCGAGCAAGTGGGCCTCGAGCTCACGGATTGATACCTCTTCGATCTTCGCTGCGAGTAGTTCGGCTCGCCAGCCCGCGATCTTGGATGCCAGCTTATGCATGTTGGATCCTCCACGCCCGACGCAGCGTCTCGTGCACGGTCGACCATTGTGCCTTCTGTTCAGCGAGCAGTCTTTTGCCTTTGGGCCTTAACGAGTAATATTTCCTCTGCCTCCCGTTCTCGGCTTGGGTCCAGCGTGATTGGACACACTGCTCTTTTTCCAGCCAATGCAGCACTGGGTAGAGCATTCCGTCGGTCCACTCCATCTCCCCGGCCGACAGTTCATGCACCCGTTGGATAAGCGCGTATCCGTAGTTTTCCCCCTCAGCAAGAATCGAGAGCACAAGGGGCACTGTCGATGCAGCAACAAGGTCTTTCGCGAGCTTCATGACGTCTCGCATACAGTGCAGTGCTATGTATACAAGGCTAAATTTGTTTTGCGGACCAATCCCAAGGGCGCCCCGTTGCAAGAGCCACCGTCAGCGGCACGGCCAGGTTTGCCGGGAAGCCGGCCGGGAAATCATCGCAGAACTGGGCAATGGTTTTGCTGCCCTGCATTTTTTGCTTGTCGCTCGAAAGTCACTCGATGGCCAACATTGAGCCACTGATCGTCGGCGTTTCACAAAAGAACCTATCGGGAACGTTGGCAGAGCTCAATCGCCCGCGTGCCACCCGGTCGCGGTTCAGTTCGCCTTGATAATTGATGGCTCGCCGACTCATTCCTTCATTTACCGAGGCCAGAACAGCCCCTCTTCCCATCAATTATCGCGGTCATGCTCATGATCGGAAGACCGGCGTTTTCGCACCTCGCGATGCATTGCTTCACCCAGCGCCTTGAGCTGGATCGGTCCCAATTCCTTCAACGAGAAAATTGCGTTCTTCAGCGACAGCCGCGCGAGGGCAAATTCGTAAACCTGCGGCTTATCCCAGTCGAGTTCGCGGGCTCGGCTCCAAATCCCACGGAAGAAGTCATTTTTGTAGGCGATGGGATTACGGCTGCGGAGACGCGAGCGATTGATCGCGCGTTGCTCTCGGAGAAACGCCGCCGCGTGATCGAAGTCGCCGCGTTCGATCAGCAGATACGACGTCACGTCGAAATGTCGCTGCAGCATCGCATGCACTTTCTTGTAGTTGGGTTTGCCGTCTTCGCCAGCCAGCCTTGTGGCCAATTCATTGATGAGTGGTTGCAACCGCTCCTTCTGTTCGCCGCTCAGGTGGCGCTCATCGGGGGTGATGACGTTTTTCCGCACCGTCGTCTCGGTATTGATGATATCTCCCGCGGCGACCTGAACGCGATGGCCGCGCCCTTTGACACGAACATCCTGCCGAATGGTGGGCTCCGCCGGAGGAAGCAGCTTCACGAGATGCCGAAGCAGGTGCATCAACTCGAGATCGTCCTCCAATTTGGTCCCCTGGATTTCTTCCACGAGGACGGCTTTGCGGGCGGTCGAATCAGGTTTCTCCGTCGCCTTTTCGACGGCGTCTGTGGCGTCGCGGTTGCTGCCCAGTTTCCCGAGCAACCGTGCCTTGGCGGCAGCGTAGAGATCCTTGATTCCCAGTGCGGCGGCGTCCTCGATCGGTTTCTTGAGCACTGAGGCGGCGCGCAGGAGCGCGGTCACGATGGCTTCGGTGGTCATGGGCGATTATTGAGTTCGAACTTCGAGGCGTCTCCCCGACTCGCCCACGACAATGGTTCCCTGACATATACCGCGGCCGAACAATTCCCGCACGACGGCATCGCGCACGTGTTTTTCCACCGCCTGCCGCAATGGCCGGGCACCGAGGTGGGGATGAAACCCCTCCCGCACCAAAAATTCCAACGCTTCACGCGACACGGTCAAATCGTAGCCCAGGCCACGGAGCCGCGCGGTTTCGTCCGCGACGCGCAGCGCGCAAATCTCGCGCTGCACTTCGGGTGCCAGTCGGCGGAACACCCACTTCTCCTCAATGCGACCCACGAATTCCGGTCGCAGCGTCTGGTTCACCAATCGAAGCACGGTCTGCTCAACGCTCGCGAAGCCCGAATGCTCCATCCGCATCGACTCCGCACCGCCGAGATTCGAGCTGAAAGCGATGTAGAATCCCGCGGTCGAAATCCTTTCACCCGTCGCGACCGTCACGTGTCCGGGATCAAGGAGCTGGAGAAACAAGTCCCATAGGCGGGCGTGGGCTTTTTCGAGTTCATCGAAGAGGAGGATGCCGCGGACCCGGCCCCGCATCGCGCGGCCAAACGCGCCGCAGTCACTGGCATTGGAACCAAGGAACAATTCGACGGCATCGGCGCGCGCGTAGTCGGAAAGATCGAACCGGCACACCTGGCCGGGGCCGAACAGATACTCCCCACAGCAGAGCATGAGTTCCGTTTTGCCGGTGCCGGTCGGTCCCACGAGTAGGAACGAACTTTTCGGCCGGTCGGTCGCGGCCAGGCCAAGTTCGCCGCGATGAAACGCCGCCGCCGCGGCGGGCAACACGTGCTCCTGGCCGCGCAGGCGGCCGCGCAGATGCGCCTCAAGTCCGACCAAACGCTCGTGGAGTTTTTCATTCATGCTCTCGGCGCCTGCCACCGCAGCGCTCGGCCGTCGGGGAACTTATTCCAGTAGGACTTAATGACGGCTTCGAGTTTCTCGATGGGCAACTCCGCCATGATGAGGCCGCGAACGAGGGTGCCTCGGCTCACCTTCAGATCAATTTTCTTCAAGCGTTCGGCGACCCGCTCCAGTTTTTCCAAATCTTTTGGCGCGAGCCGCACGGGGGCAAATTCAGTGACGTTGCCGAGTTCGTTCGCGGGCGAACGTTCCTCCATGTCGCGCAAAATGCCGCGCGCGAGAATCGCATTCTCGGGCGTCTCGTGCACGAGCGCGCGAATAATATCCGTGCGGTCGGCGATCGTGTCGCGTTTGCGCAGCGCGGTTTCGAGGCGATGTAACTCACGGGCAGTCTCCGCGTAAAACGGAAAACTGGTGCGGACGCTGAGGGGGGCGGTGCTCACAAAAAAAAGGTAATGGCATTGGAATGCTTGACAAGCTCCGAAATCCAATGCCATTATATCCGCATGCTGAACCTCTGGACCAAAGTCGCCGCCCGCTCCGCGAATTTGCCGGCCGCGCTCCCGTTGGCTCAAATCCAGCAGCTAAAGGACGGTTTCGGCCTGGCGCTCGCGGTGCTCCTGATGTTCGGATTTTTCTGGGGCATCATCAAAATCTGGTCCGGAGCCAATGCCATTAGCAAAGGCGACCCGGACGGCAAGGCGGGCATTGTCGCCGGGATCATCATCGCCGGGGCCGTGAGCATCATGACGGCGCTCTTCGCCATCTTCGGCCTGCAGGACGCCGTGGTCACTCCGCGTTTTTAACCAAGCCATGGACCTGCGGCACACCGACACCAATGCAGCGGACGATTCGCGCGGGCGCGCGTTCGGGCTGGATGGCGATCTCTACCTCCCCGTCGTGATCGCCGGTCTGTTCTCGTTGGCGTTGGGCGCACTGCTCGCCTTGTGGCTGCACACCGGTTGGCTGGTCGCAGCGGCGGTCGCGGCGCTCCCCATCGGCCTCACTTTGTTTTGGGCGATCCTGCTCAAGCATGGCCGGCCACCGGGCCACGACCGCGACTGGCTCGATCAAAAGTTCGGCGGCGGCAACTTCACGCGCAGCCGCAGCGCGCAACGGGGGTTACTCGACACATGAGGCCGCACACCCATGCACCGAACGGCGTCTTTGCGGACGACCTCCTGCTCTACGGTTCGTTGGAACGCGGGGCGCTGGCGGCCCGCGGGTATGGGATCGAGTTGCCGGAACTCCGAGGCGCTAGCCACGAGCGTCGGAACGCATTTCAGGAAAAAATCCGGGCGATGTTGGCCCTCGTGACGCCGGGCCGGAGCCTGCAATGCCAGTGGCACCTCGACTGGGACCATTCCCGCGAACTCCTGCCCTATTTGGATGCGACGGCGGCCATGACCCAAGTCGCGGTCCGCCGCGCCCGTAACGAACGTGCGGTGCGCTACGGCGGACGGATGCAGCGGCGGCAGCTCCGGTGCGAACGGCTCGACGTCTATCTCGGGATCGAGATCGACGACTACTCCGGTAACGTCGGCACCCGCAAGAGCCTGCGGGCGCATCACGCCAGGCGGCTGGCCCAATTGAAGGCGCAGTTCGCCGAATTCGAGACGGCGCTGCGCGTTGTGTTTGGCGCCGAAACCGCAATCCGTGCGATGGACGACGCCGGGCACTACGCCGGTCTCTTCGGGTTTCTCAATCCCGCTTCCGCTTTGCCGCGAGACACCCACGCCGGACCGGCCGTCGATCCGTCCCTCACGATTCAGGAAAACTGCTGGCACAGCGATGGCGTCGGCCAGCCCGACGGCGGATTCGTGCTCGATGGCCTTTATCATGGGGTGCTCGTCCTGAGTCGCTGGCCCAAGGCCACGTATCCCGGGATCGTCAGTCACCTCACGAGTGCCGGATTCCTTGACTACCGTATCACGGTAAACGTCACGCCCTCCGACGTGCGGCGCGAAGTCACGCGCGAAGAACACGCGATGGAGCGACTCCAGGGCGAGTATGCGGAGAAACGCCGTCATTCCCTGCTCGTCGCCTTGCAGAAAAAGGAACGCAAGGTTGAGAGTCTCGCCGGCGGTTACGCCCGACCGTTCCACGTCACCTATATCCTGCGGACGTGGGACGCGACCCGCGAGGGCTTGAGGGAGAAGCTCGCGCTTTTGAAAGCGGCGGTCCGCGGAATGAACGGCGCGCAGTGCTTTGAGTGCGGGCTGGCGGCGACGGCCAAGAAACTCTTCTTCGCCTCGTGGCCGGGATGGACGCGCTCAGCCTACACGGCACACGCGGTTTACGCCGAGGACTCCTATTTGGCGGATCTGCTGCCGTTCTCCGCCACGTTCACCGGGCGGCTGAGCGAAGCCGAAGCCCTCTACGACGGAAGTCACGACAATCTGGTCGGCGTCGCCACCTTTGCGCACGGCTCGCCGCAGCACGCCGTGATTGTCGGCATGAGCGGCAGCGGAAAGTCGGAATTCACGAGCGACCTCCTGCTCCAAACCGGCGGGTTGTTTAAGCACACGCTGATCATCGACGAAGGCTATTCCTACAAATCCTTCGCGGAGGCGATGGGTGCCCCGCCGATTGTGGTGCAGCCCGATTCACCGCTCACGCTCAACTACCTCGACACGCAAGGCCTCCCGCTGACGCAGCTGCAAATGACGAGCGCGGTGGCGCTGCTCTCGCGAATGATCGGCGAGCCGGCCGATGCGGAAAAGTCCGCCCTGCGCCAGGCGCAGCTCGCCCAGTATTTGCACCAGCTCTATCACGACGCCTTCGTCGACTGGTCGCGGCGCAACCAGCAGCCGGCGCGTGACGCCGAACGGCTGGCCTGTGCCGTGCATCGCTGGCGGGCGCGGATGCCGACGGCCACCACCCCGCTGGAAGCGTTCGCCGATTTACGCGACCGGGGCGCCGCACGTGACGACGAGGCGCTGGGTTTCGTCGCGGCCCTAACCGGGGACGAAATCACCCGCTTCGCGCAGGATCCTGCGACCGCGCGCTTGGTCGCCCAAACCGCGTGCGCATCGTGGACGCCGGAGGAATTTCCGACGCACACCTCCTTCGTCGAACTCCTCGCCTACGGCCGTTTCTCGGAGCACCCGAAAGACGAAATCGACCGGCTTGCGACTCTATTGCGGGCGTGGAGCGCTGCGGGCCAGTATGGCAAACTCTTCGACGGACTCACCAACGTATCGCTGGCCGACGACGTGGTGTATTTTGAACTGGGGTTGATTCCAGAGCAGGCGGTCGAACTCAAGGCCGCCGCGGGCCTGCTTATATCCGGTTTTTCCCGGCAGCACATCCTCACGCTCCCGCGCGCGCTGCGAAAGCGGATTGTCTTTGAGGAGGTCGCGCGGTTTTTGGACGTCCCGGGCGGGGAAAAGATTGTCGCGGAAGGCTACGCGCAGCTCCGCAAGTTCAACTGCTGGGTCGTCAGCATCGTGCAGCAATATGCGCGGTTCAAGCAGTCGCGCGTGCGGCCTGCCGTCATCGGCAACGCAAAACAGTTCTTCCTGTTGCGGCAGGCTGATCGCGCGGACATCGCCGACCTCGCGCACGATCTCGCGCTGCCGGAAAGCGCGATCGAGGCGATCCAGCAGTATCCCATGCCCGAGCAGCTCCCGGCAACCGGGCGCTACTCGTCCGTCTGCTACTTCCTGCCCACCGCGCAGCCGCCGCAGTGCGGCACGCTGCGCCACATCCAGGCCTCCTGATACCCATGAGAACTTTTCTCCTGTCGATCCTTCTCCCTTTTGCGCTCGCGGGATGTGCGTCCCCCGAAAAACCCACCGCCCAAATCAACCAAGCCGTGAAGACGCGGTATTGGGAGATTCAGGATGCGAACCGCGAGCGCATTCCCGTTTCCCGCCGGCTACCGGTGTCACTTCCCGAACGGTTTGAGGGCGGCGCGCTCCGCGCGCCCTCGACCGAATTCATCTCTCTCCCGACCTCGCCATGAAATTCCCCGTCCTACTGTTCCTCGGCCTCTGCGCTGCCGCGCGGGCGCAGCTCGCCGTCTTCGATCCCGCCAATTACGCCGTCAATGCCGCCGTCCAGTCGGCACAGACGGCCAATCACGCCGAGGTCTTGCGGCAGTGGGCCGAGGAACTCGAGAAACTGAACCGGCAGATTCGGCAGCTCGACGATATGATCGCCACGCAGCGCCGCATCCGCGACATCGCAGGGGATCCCGTGGGCGCGGGCGCTCAGGTCACCGGCGTTCTCCGGACCCTCGGAGCCGACGAGTTGGCGCGGTCGTATGGCGAAACGCTCCAAGCCGTGCGGCGCGTGACCGACGCCGCGCTGTCGCTCCGCCGCACCTCGGAGGGCTTGTATCGGCGGCTCGATGATCGGACCGCGCTGGGCGCAACGTTCACTCGCCGCACGGACCTCTACAAACCATATGCGGCCGTCGAGCGGCAGGCCGACAACCTCGAACGGGTTTTTGCGCAGACGGACACCCGGGAAACCGCTCTCCAATCGGAACTCGCGACGAGCGTCGTGGCCTTGCGCGACGCGCCGACGCAGGCCGACGTGGACAAACTCAACGTCAAGGTCACCGCCTTGAACGGCCAGCTTGCGGTGCTCGCGGCCCGGCGGCGCGACGAGTCCGACAAGCTCCGCGCCCAGCAGATTCTCAATGAGAATCAGGCGACGAAGGAGCGGCACGATTTCTTGGAAAAGCAGATCGCGGAGGAAAGGCAGTCCCTCGATGCGGTGAACGCCTGGCAGCAGTCGATCCGGCTCACTCCGACCAGTTACGCGCGGCCGTAAGAAAGATGCAATTCGTCACCCTCATCACTCTCGGGCTCCTCGCCAGCGTCGGCTTCATGTGGCGCGAACTTCGGCGTGCTCCGCTCATGCCGCCCGACTACGACGCGGAGGGTGAACCGACCAAAGACTGGTCGGCTGGCGTGAAGCTCGACTCCAACGCCAACGATCAATCGGACGCCGCCATCCGTGCGCGCCTGCTCGAAAAGCTCCGGCTCGAGGAAGAAAGACAGCGGCCACAGGAGGGGCGCAACTGATGGAAAACTTCGCTCCAGGCCTGCGCGACGCGATCCTCGCGCTCACGGAATCGTTCCGCTTCGTGCTGTTCTTCATCTGCGTGACGGGACTGATCGTGCAGGTGCATCACGCCCGGGCCGAGCAGGACAGCCTGCTGCAGCCGATTGTGCGGGCCATCATCGTCGTGGGACTCATAGCGACCCTGCCGCAGTGGTTCGCGCTGATCGAAAAACTGTTCCTCGCGCTGGCGGAATTGATCCACGAGGGCTACGCGGAGCATCCGATGCGGGCGGCGGTGTTGATGCGCGACAAAGTCGCCGACAGCGCGAGCGATTTCAGTTTCCAACGCATTGGTGAATCGCTCTACCGCGCGACGCTCTTCGCCGCCGGCAAACTGATCGTGCTCATCGGGAGCCTGCTCCAACTGCCGTTCCTCGTCCTGCAGTTCATCCTGAAACTGCTGTGCTACCTTTTCCTGCCGGTTGCGCTGGCGCTCTTCATGATTCCGTCGCTCACGAGCGTCGCCACGCGCTACGTGCAGCAAACGCTGGCGGTGCTGTCCTGGCCGGTGGGTTTCGCGGTTACGGAACTCGTCGCCTACCACCTGCTCACCGCCTACGCGACGAACCTCGCGGCGGCCTACGGCATCGCCCCCGGCCAGATCGACGCGGCGTCGTTTGCGAGCCTGCTCGGCGGATTGCTCGCGGCGTTGTGGCTCGTGATTGGCACGCTCGGCACGCCGTTCCTGATGCAGGCGCTGCTCTGTTCCGGCACGCCCCTGGCCGGCGGCGGCAGTTCCGCCCTGCAGCAGCTCTACGGCCTCCATCAGGTCGCGTGGCTCGTGAAATCGCTCAAGACGGGCGGAGCGGCAGCGGCACTCCACGCCGCAAGCAGCGCGGCGGGCGCCGGCGGCAAGGGTGCGCCGCCCCCGCCACCACCACCCGCGTCGCCGGCACCTGCCGCGCCGCCGCCCCCACCCACACCAATGGCCGCGGCGTCCCGGCCCGATCCCGCCGGCGACGACGCCGCGGCGACGCTCGTCGCCGGCCTGCAACCACGCACTCCCCACACCGGCATCTGAACCAGCCATGAAGGAAACCCTGCATCACACTCCTGTGCCGCACGTGCGGAAGGAGCCACCCCAGCCCGCGCGCCGTCACCCGCTGGAGCTGTTCACCGACCAGGCCGTCGCAGCCCGGCTGTGGTGTGTGGTCGCCCTCATCGCGGTCGGCTACGCGGTCGTCGGCCCGTATCTCGTCATCCGCGCGTATCGCACCCGCGAACGCGTCGTGATTCTCGATAGGGCCGGCACGTATCACGTGAGCCCTTTGCTCGCCTTCGAGGAGGCGGAAAAATTGCAGGAGCACCATGCGCTCCTCGCCTGCCTTGCCCTGTGGCAGCGCAATCCCACGGGCGCGGACTTTCCCGAGCTGTTGGAAAAGCTGTTTCTGCCGGACGCACTCCGGCAGGCCCGCTCGGAAATCGCCGGCTCGACCGAGGAGTTCAGCCGGAAGTCCCTGCACCAAAAAGCGGAGGTGTTGAAACTCACTGTGCTCGAAACCCGCGAGGAACGGGTGCTCGTGCAGGTCGAGGGCCAGTGGCTCCGCGCCGGCCTCTTCGAGGGCCGCGCCTTTACCGAGGCCCTGCCGTTCAAGGCGCGCTTCACTTTCGCCCGCAATCCGAACCTGGGCGCCAACGCCCGCTTTCCCCTGGCCGTATGGACCTACGACGTTTCACGCTGACCCTGCTCGGAATTGCCGCCTCGGCCGCTCTGCGCGGTGCGGCGATTCAGACTTATCCGCTCGACGAACGCCTCGTCTACACTGTGCGTATTGCGCGCGACGAGCCGACGACTTGCCTGTTCCCTGCGGCGTTGACGGCGCTCGAAGGCGGCAACGTCTCGGCGCAAGCCGCAGACGCGCCCCCGGTCTTGCTCTCCTATCAGCCCGGCGCGGCGTTCTTTTCCGTTCGCGCCCTCCGCGACGACGCCAAGGCCGCGATCAACGTCGTGTTTCGGGGCAAGGTGTTCGTGCTGACATTTCAAACGGAGGCCGTCGCCGACCGCGCCGTGTCGTTCGTGGACGAGGTGGAGTCCGCTGCGGTGCGCACCCGCACGGCGCTTGCGCCGGACCGGCTGCGAGGCCTCATCGACCGCGCGAAGCGACACGAATTGATCGCCCGCCAGTATCCCGCGCTGACCCAAACGGTCGAGCGGCTGACGCCCGGCACGCTCACGCGCTATCCCGGATTTGTCGTGACGCTGGCCGAGGTGTTCCGCTTCGCCGCCGAGGACACCCTGGTGTTGCGCGTGGAAATCGAAAACACCACCGACACCGTATTGCGCTTCGATCCCAGCGGTCTCGCGGTAAGGGTCGGACCCAACATCTATCCCGCGGCACGGGTGGATGCAGCGGGCGAGGTCGCGCCCCACACGCAAGCCACGGGCTGGATGGCGGTCGCCTGCAACGCCGGCGGCAGCCCGGCGAATCTTTCGGCGCGCAATTCCTTTTTCGTGCTCGTGCCCAGCCTGCCATGAGATTCCCGACGGAATTTTTCTCGACGCCCACCGGCCAGATCGCGCTCGTCGGCGCGCTCGCGGCCATCGCCGCCGGCGCCGTCTACTGGGAGCGACATCAAAAACCGGCCGCAATGCCGAAACCAGTCGCGGTCATCGCCCCGCCGTCCACGCCGAAAACGTTCACGCGCGAGGGAGCGCGCTTTATGCCGCCGCGCGACGAGTCTCCGACGGTGACGGCACCCGCAGTGGCGGTCGGAAGAACTTCAACCGTGCCCACGGTGGCAAAGGTGCCGGCAGTGCTGCCGATTTCGCTCACGCCCGTTCGAGCGGGCGACGGTCCGAAGTCCGAGCGATTCGCCCCCTACGGCCGGCTCATCCCGTGCGAAACTGTTCTCACGATCGAATCGAACCGGTTGGACACTCCGGTGATCGGACTTGTGACGGAAGCCGTCTGGCACGACGGCCAACTCATCGTGCCGGCGGGGGCCGAAGTGCATGGCCGCGCCTCGACTGACCGCGCCCGCGAGCGACTCGCCGCGCAGGGCGCGTGGCGAATCATATGGCGCACGCCCGGCGCGGATCACGGCACGGAACTCTCCGTGCAGGGCCTCGCGCTTGATCGCGATCGCGAACCGGCCTCCGGCGCGTGGGGCTTGCATGACGGTTCCGCCGGGCTGCGCGGAGACGTGCTCCGCACCAACGACTGGCATGAGGTGCAGCTTTTCGCCGCGGCGTTCCTGTCGACCGCCACCGCGGCGTTCCAGAACACGCGCTCCACCGCCACGCTCTTGGGCGAGACGCTCACGCCCACGACGACCACCCGCAATGCCGCGCTCGCTGGCACGAGCGCCGTCCTCCGCGAATACGCGAACCAGATCCGCCAGTCGATTGAACGCGACGGCATCTACGTCCGCGTGCCCGCCGGCAAGGCGTTTTACCTCTACGTCACTGAAACCCTCGATCTTGGGCGGGCCCACCGCGGCACCGCGCCCCTTTCAAACCATGCGCCTTGATCTCCTTCTCGCCTTAACGTTGGTGACGGTCACCGGGTGCCAGTCGGCGCCTCGGCCGGCCCCAATTCCAGTCGCTGCACCTGCGCCGTTGGTCGCGCCATCGCTCGATCTGCAGGAAAAAGCCCTCCGACAGCAGCAGCATATCCAGGCACTGATCGCGCAAAACGAAGCGCTATTGGCACGCGTGCGTGAACTGGAAACGCCGCCACCCGCGCCACCGCCTGTGCTGGTCCCGGCCGTGTTACCGCCGGCCATTCTTCAGCCCCTCACTGCGGTGACGCCGGCCGTTGACGCGGCGCCACCGAAAACGCCGCCTGTGCCACCCGTTCCACCTGTGCCCGCACCGCCACCGGTCGAAACGGCAATTCTGCCGAACGCCGACGGTGTGATCGATCTCACGGCGCTCCTCACGCGCACGAGCGATGGCGAGGACGTCAATCCGTTTGCGGTGCGCAGTCTGCCCGCCGACGCAATCCGCGAGGTGATGCTGCACGTGCAGGGTGTGGTCGGTGGGGAGGCACCGTGCGCGTTGATCAACCAGCGCGCCGTCCAGGCCGAGCAAAACATCGAGTCCCTCACGCTCGTGGGCATCGAACCCAACGCCGTTTTGGTCCGGCACGCCGGACATCTCCTCCGCCTACCGGTCGCGGAAAAACCCGTCCGCATTCGGCTCCCGCTTTGAATACCACCATGCCGCTTTACGCCGTCACCGTCATCGGACCCCAGGGCCGTCGCTTCGCGGTCACCGAGGAGGCGCGCGACGCCGCCTCGTTGCGTGAGGCGCTCCGGCAGCGGCACCTGTGGCCGCTGCACATTGCCGCGGCCCAGCCGCCGGGCGACCTCCGCCGCGCGAAACTCTCGTCCCGGGATTTCATCGCGCTGCTGCATCAGTTGGAACTGCAACTCCGCGCCGGCGTGACCGCGGATGTCGCCCTCGCGCAACTAGCCGCCGATGCACCGAAGGGCGACACGCGCCGAATGCTCACGCACATTCACCGCGAGGTCGCGGCGGGGCGACCGATCCACGAGGCGTGCCGTTTCTTCGAGCGGCAGTTCCCGGCGCACATTGCGGCGGTGATTGCGGCGGGTGAAGCCTCCGCGCAACTCCCCGTCGCGTTGCGCTCGCTCGCCGAGCACCTTGCCGGCGCGGCGGAGTTGCGGCGCACCGCGCGGCGCGCGCTCATCTATCCCGCGGTCGTGCTGACGGCGACCACCGGGTTGATCGTGTTCCTGCTCGGTGGAGTGGTGCCGCAGTTCGCGGCAATATTTTCGACGCTCCGTCTGGAGCTGCCGGTGCTCACGCGCGTCCTCATCGCCGCGAGCGAAGGGCTGCGTCACAGCTGGCCACTGCTGGCGGGCGCCGGGCTCGCGGTCGGCGGAGTCTCGTGGTTTTTGCGTGGTTCGCAACGCTTCTGCTTTACCCGCGATGCGCTGCTCCTCCGCACGCCGGTGTGGGGTGAGGTGATCCGTTGCGTCGCGACCGCCCGATTCGCGGCGCACGCGCGGCTCTTGGTTGAAGCGGGCATCCCCCTCCTCGACGCGCTTAAGCAAGGCGCCGACCTCACGGGCAATGCGCTGCTCTCTCGGCAGATTCACGCTGCGCGCGATGGAGTCGCGGTGGGCCGGCCCTTGCACGCGGCGCTGCCGGCATCGCATGCGTTCCCCGCGTTCTTCATCGCGGCGCTGAAGTCCGGCGAAACCACGGGCCAGCTTGGCGCCGCCTTGCGGCACATCGAATCCTACGCCTCGGCGCAGGCTCGTGACCGGCTCGCGACCGCGCTGGCCCTGTTGGAGCCGACCATTCTCGCCACGCTCACTGCCGTCGTGGGTGTGATCGCGCTCTCCTTCTTCCTCCCGCTCTTCGCGCTTCTGGGCGGCGTCAACGCCCGCTGAACCATGAGACCCGTCCAGTATCAGACTCGGTGCGGCACGCACGGATTCTCGCTCTTGGAAATCGTTCTCGTGCTCTTCGTGCTCGGCGCGCTGGCCGCCGTCCTCACGCCTTCCGTCCGCGACATCATCGAGCGGAGCCGGCGCGAAACCGAAGCGCGGGCGCTCGACGACTTGGCCGCGACCGTCACCGCGTCGTTTGAAAACACGGACCTCACAAACCTTAATCTCGCGGCACTGCCGGGCTCAATTGCCGCGACCGACTCACCGACGGCTTTCTCGGCCTCCACGACAGCGGCCTACACCACGACCGACAACAGTGCTTGGTTCGCCAAGGTCGCACGCCTGCGCGGGCTCAATCCGCAGGTCGGCACCGCGCCGGGCGCACAACCGGAACTGGCCCGCCTCGCGTTCAACGGCAGCGGAAATTCGCGGCTGATGTTTGCGGGGCCGGACGAGGCCGGTCGTCAGCGATTCCTGTTGATCAGTCTCGTGGCCCGGAGCGATCAGCTCGCGCTTCCCGCGTATGAAGCCGGTGCGGCTTGGTTCGATGCGATTTGGAATAACGATTGGGAGAGCCGCACCGCCGCGCTTCCGGCCTTCTGGCAGAGCCGATTGAGCGGGGCACAAATCGCCGCGTGGCACGAAGGCTCGGGCGGGCTCACGCAGGTTCACCGCCTGATCGTCCGCCGGATCGTGCTCCCGAAATTCCGGGTCACGGTGAACAGCAATCATCCGACCGAACAGGCGTTCGTGTCGTTCAACAACACGCCGAACGCGTTCAGCGCCCCGGCGAATTCCGGGGCCGCAAGCACGCCCGAGATCCTCGGCGGCCGGCTCATCACCATCAACCGCGGCACGGCGTGGCCGGGTGTGGAGGCTTTGCGCTTCCGACTCCGCGAAAACGCAACCGTCACCGTCCAATGAAATCTTTCCCGTCTCTTCTTTTCGCTATTTGCCTCGGCCTTGTCGCGTCGACCGGACTCCGCGCCCAGCCCGTCAACAACGTCACGTTTGGCTCGACCGTCGGAGTCTGGTCCGGTCACACCACGATTCGCGAGCGCGTCGATGCGGGCGTCAACGAGCGCATTGAGATTTGGAACCGCACCTGGACGGTCAGTCCATCGGGCGTCGTTTACGAGAACACGAATCACTGGGGGTTCAACGCCTCGGACGGATATGATGCCACCACTATCACGCTGAACGAGGTGGGTCGGTGGTCCTACTGGGCGTCTGACGGCGGTTCGGTCGATAGCTGGGTCTACGGCGATGGGCCGTGGGATTGGTATCTCTGGCCGCATAATCCTCCCAATGGTGTGGGTTACGGAGGTTGGGGGCGGCGCATGACTGCCTTCATCGACGTCGCGCCCGCCACGACGAACTACTCGCTGACCACGAGTGTGAGCGGCAGCGGCTCTATCAGCGGCGGGGGCTCCTATAGTTCGGGCGCGACCGCCACGGTCACCGCCACGCCGGGTAGCGGCTATGCCTTCAGTGGTTGGCAGGGTGCGTTGTCTGGCACGGCGAATCCGGCGTCGCTCACGATGGACGGCGACAAAAGCGTCACCGCCGTTTTCACCGCACTGAATGCTTCGCCGACCATCGCATGGAATCTCTCACCGGCGACCGCGGCGAGCGGACAAAGCTACACGGTCCGGGCGCACGGGCATGACGCCGACGGCAATCTCACGCAGGTCAACGTATGGAAGAATGGCGCGGCTTTCGCCTTCGCTGGCGGCGGGAATGGCACGGACAACGACGCGGGCAATTCGACCTCGGATGCCGGTCCCGCCACGATCACGTTCACGGCCAATGCGGTTGACGCGAGCGGCGCAACATCGGGGACGATTTCCCATAGCGTCACGATTGCAGCCGCCAACCGCGCGCCGACTATCGCATGGAATACCACGCCCGGCACGGTCGGCAGTGGGCAGAGCTACACGGTCTCGGCTCACGGCAACGATGCCGATGGCAATCTCACCCAGGTCAACGTTTGGAAGTCAGGCGTAGGATTCGCTTTCGCCGGACCTGGCAACGGCACCGACAACGATTCGGGCAACACCACTTCCGATACCGGTCCGGCGACGATCACGTTTTCCGCGAACGCGGTCGATTCCAACGGGGCGACCTCCGCGACCATCACGCAGACTGTGACCGTCTCGGCCGCCAACGCGGCACCCACCATCGCGTGGAACACCACACCGGGCACCGTCGCGAGCGGACAAAATTACACGGTATCCGCGCACGGCCACGACGCCGACGGCAATCTCACCCAAGTCAACGTATGGAAGGCGGGCGTGGGATTCGCGTTCGGTGGTGGCGGCAACGGCACCGACTACGATTCGGGCAACTCGACCTCCGACTCCGGTCCGGTGTCGATCACGTTCACCGCAAACGCGGTCGATTCCAATGGGGCGACCTCCGCGACCATCACGCAGACTGTGACCGTCTCGGCCGCCAACGCGGCACCCACCATCGCGTGGAACACCACACCGAGCACCGTCGCGAGCGGACAAAATTACACCGTCTCCGCGCACGGCCACGACGCCGATGGCAATCTCACCCAGGTCAACGTTTGGAAGTCAGGCGTTGGATTCGCTTTCGCCGGAGCTGGCAACGGCACTGACAACGATTCGGGCAACACCACCTCCGATACCGGTCCGGCGACGATCACGTTCTCCGCAAATGCGGTCGATTCCAGCGGCGCGACTTCCGCGACCATCACGCAGACAGTCACGGTTTCCGCCGCCAACGCGGCACCCACTATCGCATGGAACACCACACCGGGCACCGTCGCCAGCGGGCAGAATTACACGGTATCCGCGCACGGCCACGACGCCGACGGCAATCTCACCCAGGTCAACGTATGGAAGGCGGGCGTGGGATTCGCGTTCGGTGGTGGCGGCAACGGCACCGACAACGATTCGGGCAACACGACCTCCGACTCCGGTCCGGTGTCGATCACGTTCACCGCGAACGCGGTCGATGCCAACGGGGCTGCGTCGGCGACAATCAGCCAAACGGTCACTGTCGCGGCACCATCCAGCGTTTCCGCTGCCATTGCAGCGAGTCCCACGAGCGCAGAGGCGCTTGGTTCGAGCACCATTACCTGGACGAGTGCCAATGCCACCGCAGTCTCCGTGAGCGGACCTGGCGTCAACAGCACTGCGGCCAGTGGCAGCCAGGCGGTGAGCGGGCTCGGGGTCGGCACTCACACCTTCACGATCACCGCGCAGGGCAACGGCGGTCCCGTGACCCATTCCGCCAGCGTCACGGTCACGGTTGCACCCGTGGTAAGCGCGTCGATCAGCGCGTCCCCGACGTTAGCCACGGCTCCCGGTTCCTCGACCATCACCTGGTCGAGCGGCAACGCCACATCGGTTGCCGTGAGTGGCCCCGGCCTCAACAGCACCGCGGTCAGCAGCACGCAGACGGTAAACGGCCTCGCGGTCGGCACTCACACCTTCACGATCATCGCCCAAGGCAACGGTGGACCCGTGACGCAATCCACCACCGTAACGGTGACCGCGGCAGCCTCCGTCAACGCGGCGATCAGCGCGTCGCCCACTTCGACCTTGGCACCCGGTTCGAGCACGATTTCGTGGACGAGCGCCAACGCGACCGCTGTGTCTGTTTCGGGCAGTGGCGTCAGCAGCACCGCCACGAGCGGGACCCAAACGGTCACGGGCCTCGCGGCCGGTTCCTACGACTATACCATCACCGCGCAGGGGCCGAACGGTCCTGCCACCCAGACCGTCACCGTCGCGGTCGCATCGCCGGCCACGGTGACCGGCTCGATATCCGTTAGCCCAACTACGGGCACGTCACCCGCGTCGACCACCGTGTCGTGGACGAGCGCCAACGCGACCTCCGTCGCCGTGTCCGGCCCAAGTCTCGCCAGCTCGACCGCCACCGGCAGTCAAACGATCAGCGGCCTCGCGGCGGGAACGCACACGTTCACGTTGACGGCTCAGGGCCCGGGCGGACCCATCACGCGCACCGCGACGTTTACCGCCAGCGCACCGTTGCCGATAGTCTCCGGCTCGATCAGTGCCTCGCCCACGACGGTGACCGCGCCCGGCGCGACGACGCTCACGTGGAGCACCGCAGATGCCACCTCCATCTTCGTCAGCGGTCCCGGCGTGGCGAGCACCGCGGCGAGCGGCACTCAGGCCGTGACGGGCCTCGCCGCCGGCACGCACACCTTCACCCTCACCGCCCAGGGCAACGGCGGGCCGATCACGCGGACGGTGTCCGTGACGGTGAACCCGGGCAGCGGAGTGACCGCGGCCATCAGCGTCTCGCCGAGCACGATGAATGTCGGCGGCACGGCGACGCTCACGTGGTCCAGCTCGAATGCGACCTCCGTCCGCGTCACCGGTTTCGGCATCAGTGGCAGCGGATTTGAAAACAGCCCGAATCTCACGATCAACATCGGCGGTCTGCCTCCGGGTCAGTCCACCTGGACACTCGTCGCCGAGGGCGCTGGCGGACCGATCACGCGCACAGCGACGATTACCGTCAACAGCGTCGACGGCCTCGCCGGATCGCTGACGGTTTCACCGACCGTCATCTATTCGAACCAGAGCGCGACGCTCGCGTGGACATCGAGCGGCGCAAATTTCCGGTGGGTTCACGGCCAATTGCCAAGCTACAATGGCGTGTCCGTCTATCCCGCGCCGGCCAGCGGCTCGACGACGGTGTCCAGTCTCGCACCCGGCGAATACAGTTTCATTTTCGAGTATGGTCCGGGTGCCTTCAGCGCCACGCGCGGGGCCTACGGCTATCTCACCGTGATCGGAATTGATCGCACGGTCAGCACCTCGGTCGCACCCGCCGGCGCCGGCGCGGTCACTGGAGCGGGCACCTATCGCGAGGGCGCAACCGCGACCCTCACGGCTACCGCCGATTCGACGCACGTATTCACCGGCTGGTCAGGCGATCTCACGAGCGCCAGCAATCCGCTGACGTTTACCGTCGGCGCGCAAAATTACGCGCTCGTCGCCAACTTCGCGCTGCGCACGTATTTGGTCGCGGCCTCCGTGGCGCCTGCAGGTGCGGGCAGTGTCACCGGCTCGGGTAGCTATGGTGCTGGAGCGACGGCCACCCTCAACGCGATTCCCGATGCGTCGCACGCCTTCTCCGGCTGGACGGGCGATCTCGTCAGTTCTGCCAACCCATTTTCGTTCGTCGTCAACGGCCCCGTCAGCCTCGCGGCGAATTTCATCACGACGAGTTTCGCGCTCACGACCGCCGCCACAGCCGGCGGCAGCGTGACCCCTGGCGGCGCTTATCCGGCGGGCAGTATCGTCACCGTCAGCGCGACCCCCGACGCGACGTATCGCTTCATCAACTGGACCGGCGATGCGAGCGGCACCGCGGGCACGATTGCCGTCACGATGGATCGCGCGAAATTCGTGCAGGCGAATTTCACGGCGAAGGCGTCGCAGACGATCGCGTTCAATTCACCCGGCGACCACGCGCTTTCTTCGCCGCCGTTCAACCTCGTTGCGAGCGCGACTTCGGGACTGCCCGTCAGTTTCTCGCTCCTCGGCGGCCCGGCGATTCTCACTGGTAATTCGGTGCAGCTTACCGGCGCGGGTCCCGTGACCGTGCAGGCCAATCAGCCGGGTGACGCGCTCTTCCTCCCGGCTCCGCCGGTCAACCAGACCTTCAACGTGATTTCCGCCGCGACGCTCAAATACCGCGGCGAGGCCCGCACGATTCTGCGCGACGAGTCCACCGCCCTGCCGCCGCCCTACGTGCTCGAAAAACCCTGATCGAATCTCTTCTTCACTATGAAAACACTGCTTTGCCTCGCCTTCTCTCTTGCGGTCGCGTTTGCCGCCGAACCGTCGCCGCTCGATCAAACCGTCGGCCCGCTGCATTTCGAGAAAGCGCCGCTGCCCGCTGCGCTCCGCACCCTCGGCCGCGCGACGAAAACCGCGATCCACGCCGAACCGGAAATCGTCACCGAAATCACGGTCGATTTTTCCGGTGGCCCGTTGCGTGACGCGCTCGCTGCGCTCGTGGAACCGGCGGGTCTGTATTTCGAGGAGTCGCCGACCGGCATCATGGTGCGCGTGCGCAAAACGGTGCTCTATGCCATCGACTACCCGCAGCTCACGCGCAGCGGTTCCGGCAGTGCCTCGATCACACTCGGCGGAGCGACCGGCGGCAACGGCGGGTCCGGCGGATTTGGAAACAACAATGTGGGCGGTGCGAATTCGCTCGCGCATTCGTCGTCGCTCGCGAACGGCAGTGCCGGTTCCGACGCGACGCAGGTTTCGATTTCGCAGGAAAATCAGAACACGTTTTGGGCGAATCTCGAAACCGAGCTGCGCGCGATGTTGAAGGAGGGCGACAGTCTCGTGCTCAATCGCTTTAGTGGCGTCGCGCAGATTGCCGCCCCGGTCCGGCGGCACGAAGCGATTCGCGCCTTCATCGGACTGGTGAACCGGCGCATCACGCAGCAGGTTGAGATCGAGGCACGGCTCGTCGAGGTCACCTTGCGCGACGAACAGAAGCTCGGCGTCGATTGGGACGTCGCGAGCACAATGCTCGACGGCGTGCGCGTGCAGGCCCGCGCGCCGGTCGAGGTGGCCGGCGTCGGCGGTTCGGTGCTCGGCGCAAACACCTTCGCCGCGACCCTCGGCTTCGGCCGCGCCTCCGCCGTGATCCAGGCGCTCAAACAGCAGGGAGAAGTGAAGACGGTCGCCCAGCCGCGCCTCCGCGCGCTGAACAACCAGACCGCGTTCATCAAAGTCGGCGAGGACCGCCCGTTCTTCCGCCTGCAACAAACTACGACGCTGCAACAGCCCGGCGCGACGACGGCGTTCAACCAGACCCAGGAGAACTTTACCGTCTCGACCATCACCATCGGCACGATCCTCGCCGTCACGCCGCAGATCGACGGCGACGGCGTCATCACGCTCGACGTGCTACCCGCCATCACGCGGTTGCAGTCCATCGTCACCAGCCCGGACGGACGCCAGACCGCGCCCGTCACCGAAGTGAAACAGGCGTCCACCATCGTGCGGCTCCGCGACGGCGAGACCGCGATCATCGGCGGCCTGATTTCCGAAGAAAGCGGTGAGAGCGTCCGGCGGATTCCGGTGCTGGGCAGCGTGCCGCTTCTCGGCACCGCATTCAGCAGCAAGGCGACGCTGCGCGCCCGGAAGGAATTGGTCATCTTTCTCACGCCTCGGATCGTCCGCTGACCATGCTCGATTTCCTCCAAAACATTCGGGAGCGGACGAAGCCGGTCGCGCTCCGACCCGAGGCCGATGCGAGCCGGACCTTCGACGACGTGCTGCGCGCAGCCGTTGCCGAGGGCGCGAGCGACGTGCACTGCGAACCGAAGGAAACGGGCCTGCTGTTGCGCTTCCGCATCGACGGCGAAATGCGCGAGCACCGGTTACTCCCGGTCGCGGAACGCGACGCTCTCATCGCGCGCGGTAAAATTTTCGGCGGGATGGACATCACCGAAAGACGATTGCCGCAGGATGGCCGCGCCACGCTGCATGAAAACGGCCGGCGGTGGAATCTCCGCCTGAGCACCCTGCCGACCGTGTATGGCGAGTGCCTGGTCGTGCGCATCCTCGACCAGACCATGCCGGCGCAGTCGTTCGAGGAACTCGGGCTGGCCTCGCCGCAGGCCGCTGCGCTCCATCGCGCGCTCACCGGCCCGGCCGGACTGATCTTTCTCACCGGGCCGACGGGCTCCGGCAAGACGACGACGCTGCACTCCGCGCTCCACGCGCTCGACCATCGCGGACGGACGATCCACACGCTGGAAGATCCCGTCGAATATGAATTCGCCGGGATTCGACAGACGGAGATTCGGGAAAAGATCGGACTGACCTTCGCGAGCGCTCTCCGCGCCCTGTTGCGGCAGAACCCCGACATTTTGCTCGTGGGCGAGACGCGCGATGCCGAGACCGCGCAACTTGCGGTGCGCGCGGCGCTCACCGGGCACCTGGTGCTTTCGACGCTGCATACCAATGATGCCCTCGCGGCGATTCCACGGCTGCGCGATCTCGGCGTGGAGAGTTTCTTATTGGCGTCCGCCCTCCGCCTCGTCGCGGCGCAACGACTGGTCCGGCGCTTATGCGATACGTGCAAGGCACCGCATCCCGAAAGCGCCCGGCTCGCGGAGCAACACGCGATTCCGGCGGCCACTTTTTTTCGCGCCACCGGCTGCCCGGTGTGCCGCGACCGCGGGTATCGTGGCCGGATCGCCATCCATGAGGTGGTGCCCGCCGAGAAGTTTTTGCCGCTGATCGCGGCGCACGCGCCGCTCGCCGATCTCGCGGCACTGCGCGACCGCGAACGGCTTCCGACGCTCTGGCACCGCGGGCTCCTCGCGGCGGCGCGTGGGCACACGACGCTCGAGGAAGTCGCCCGCGTGCTCTGATTTTTTGTTCAGGATTCGTTCAGAAAAACCAACTCAGAAAACCATGAAGAATAACCAAAAGAAATCCGTCCGCTCGCAGGGTTACTCCCTGCTCGAACTCGTTCTCGTCCTTGCCGTCGTTTCCGTCCTCGTCGGGCTCCTTCTGCCAAAAGGCTTCGACGCCCTCCGCAACGCGCGCATCCAGCAGGTCCAGAAAACCGTCGATACGCTCAAGACCGCGCTGACCGACTATCTCTCGATGGCCGGGGGCAACGGCAGCCTTCCGCGCACGGAGGGCACGGGCATTCCCACGTCCGGCGCGTCGCTCACCGGCGCGACCGATGCCGCCAAAGGGAACGCCGCCAGGCTCGACACGGTGCTCCTCGCCACCGGGAAGATCGAGCGACCGCTCTCCGTGCGCATGGGCACGCAGTCGTTCACGTCCACGGGCACCGGCAATGATGTCACGTGGAGCCAGGCTTCGCTCGGATTCGTGATGACGCCTGACGCCGCGCCCCAGCGCAACTGGTCAACCGTCACGCGCGCCGAAGCGCGCACCGCCAATCCCGCGCTGGCGCCCTCGGCCGCCCTGGGCGCGAACTTCCGGCTCGATGGCACGACCAACATCAATGCGAACTACGTGGTCGCATATCTGGTCATTCCCGCTTGTCCCGCCAAGGACGCGTATGAGCTGGCGCTCGCGATGAACGGGGCGCAGCTCGCGCCGGTGGAAGGCGCCGCTTCCGACACCGGGGTCGTCGCCTATGCCGCTCCCGTCAACGGAGTCACCGATGTCTATGTTTACCTCACCTCGATTTAAGCGGCTTACCGCGTTGCTCTGGGGCGACCGCTGGTGGATCGAGGGACGGACCGAACCGGTGCCGTTCGGCGATCTCCATCTCGCCGCCGGGGTGTTGCTCGCGCAATTCGAGGGCGACGAGAAGCCCGCCCAGCTCCGGCTGATTTTTCAGCCGGCTTCGCTGGCCGCGGTCAGCGTCGCCTGCCCGAAAACCAACCGCGAAACGCTGCGGCAGGCGTTGAGCGAGCAGTTTCCGACGCTCGACGACGCACGTCTCGCGTGGGGCCACGAACCGATTCTCGGCGTCAACGCGCCCTTCGCCACCGTGCTCTATCACGAGACCCAGGCGGGGCTATTTCTCCCACTGGTGGCAGATTTGTATGCGGGTGGAATCGCCGTTGAGTCGGCGTGGCCACTCGCGACGGCGCTCAACTTCGTGCCGGAAGACTTGCCGGACAGCGGCGCGATGATCGTCGTCGCCGCGGCGGAAAATCAGACGCTGGTTTACCGGCACACGGCCGACGGTCGGCGCGAAGTCGAGGCCGCCACGGGTGCCGATGCCTCCGCTTGCGCCTTGCGCGGGCTCCGCGCGGCGCTCGCGCGGACCGACACCGCCGTCTATCTGGTCGGTTGCGAAACGGCGGGTGAGCGGCTGGCCGCGCAACTGCCGACGCCCGATGTGCCACGCGTGCGGCTCGTCCCCTGGAGCCGGCTGGCCGGCGCGATCGCTCCACTCGCGGTGACGCACCCGGCGCAATTGCTGCCGACCGAGTCGCGCTGGAGCGCGCGCCGCGCCCTGCGCGTCGCGGCCGGAGTCGCGGCGACGGCGGCGGTCGGCCTATTGGCCGATACCGTCCGGGCGGAATGGGAGCAACGGGCGGCGGTCGCGGCCGATCTTCGCGCCGCCTCGGGGCTGCGCGCGGAAATCGCCTCGCGGCGTGATGACGCCAGGGAACTGGCGGCGCTCCGCACCGCGGTCGAAGCGGGCGAGCCGGCCAGCGCCGTCTTCGCGCCGTGGTTGCGCGCGATGGCTGCCAAGCTGCCGCGCGAAGTGGCTCTGACGCGAGTGACGGCCACGCGCACCGGCGTGGCCGTCACCGGGGGAATCACCGGAACCCTCTCCGAAGGCGGGTGGCGCGAGTGGACGGCGGCCGTTGCCGCGGCCGGCACCGCGTGGCGGTTCCCGGAGCGACCGCCGCTCCCGGCTGCGACCTTTCAACTGACCGCGACCGCCCGGCGATGAAATCGTCCTCCTTGAAAATTCCCGTGCAAACGTGGCTGATTGCGGTCGCGGCTTTCCTCCTCTTCGCCAGCGCACTCGTCGTGCGCTGGCGACACGGACGCAGTTCGGCCGCGGTGCGGCCGGCGGCTCCGGCGCTGCGCGCCGAGCTGGCCGCGCTGTCCGCGCCGGACGTCGCGGACTTGGTGCGCTGGCGCAAGCGGCACGCGGAACTGGTGGCACAACGTTGGACGGAGCCGGCCCGGAACGCGTTGGAAAGCCGGCTTGGCGCGCGCTGGCGCTGGCTCCCCGTCGCGGGCGATGCGGGCACTCACTCGTATGTGTTGCACGCCGCTGCGCCCGAGGCGCTGCCATGGTCGGCCGTCGTTTCCGCCGTCGCCAGCCTCGAATCGTCGCCGGGGGCCGTGGTGGAGGGCATCACTATAGCCACCTCGGGCACGCGCACCGTGCGCCAGTTCTCCGGCGTGGAAATCCACGTGCGCTTCCAATGGGCGGAAGCCGGCACGGGGCACACCTTCCCGCCGGAATCCGTCCGGCGGGACCGTGTTCTCCCCGGGCCGGATTTGCCGGGACGCGGCGCGGGACGCCGGGCCCGAGCCGCTCCGCTTCGCCACACGTCCGCCTCCGCCCAGCCTCCGGCTCCCGCGCGGCCTCCGCTGCGCTCTCGTCCCGACCACCCGCGCCGCTCCCGGTCGCGTTAAATTTTGTCTCAACCTCAACCACCATGATCACGCTCACATTGCAGATTCCCGAAGAAACCGCGGCCGTATTCTACGACGCCGCCGAAGAGATCAATCGCGACCTCGACAACCCACAGCCGAAAATCGACGCCAAGACCCTCATGGCGTTTGCCCTCGCCCGGCACGATCCGCGCGAACTCAGCGCGCAGTTCGATTTGGCCCTGCGCATCGTCACGGGCCAGGCGGAGGAACCGCTGAATCCCGTTCTGAAATAGATTTTGGCGGAGATTTCTTCCGCCCGGTGTTCACGCCGGCCCGCACCGTTTTTTGGGCCGCATCCATCCGCTAATCCACCATCATCATGCCCAGTCTGAAACCCAGAAAACCGCAGCCCCCGGCCGCGGAACCATCCGCGCCCTCCGAGGGTCGCGTCGAAGAACAGTCCATGTCCGCCGGCCAAAACAGCACCGCAGCCGGCGCCGAGCCCGAAACCCACGTCGATGAGGAGATGCAGTTCCGCACGAATCCCGAGGTTGAGAAAAAGATCGCCGACTACAAGGAGGCGCACCCGCGCGAGGTGGAGTATTTCACGAAGCTCGTGAACCAGCACCCGGAGCGCGCGGTCAACTACCACCTGCTGCAAAAACAGCGCCAGCATGAGATCGATACCAAGGCCGCGATGCGCCAGATGCCGCAGGCTCAGGCGATCTACGACAAGATGACGCCTGAATCCCGCGAGCGGGTGACGGAGCGGTTGGCGGAGGTTAACAAATACAACCACACGAAGCGCTTCGTCGCCGCGGTGTTCGGCGAATTGAACCGGAAGTCGATGGCGGAAAACCGCCGGATGATGACCGCGCCGATCACCAAGGTCGACCTCGCCGGGGCGAAAGCCGGTGCGGGCGCACCTGCGCCGGGCTCGGAACCTCCGGCTCCGCGTGCGGCCCCGGCCGGGATGTCGGTGGGCTAGCCCGTGTCCGTCCATCCCACGATTCGGAAGGCCGTGCTGGATCACCTGGACAAGGGGGCCTTTGAGCTGCGTGTGGCGACGAACTTTGATGCGATCAAAGCGACGCCCGCCTACGAAAGCTTGAAGGCCGCCTTGGCTCAGGTGGAGTTCGCCCGTGCCTGGGTGCGCGAGAGCCTCGGCGTGGAGGTGTCACCGCCCAAGTCCAGCTTGCCGCCGATGGGCGAAGGACTGCCGCTCACGCGCAAGGAGCGGATGGGGTATCGCTGGCCCTGACCCGTCGGAGGGATTTCGACATTGAAAGCAAGGGGCCGATGGCGCAGAAGAAATCCAGTGACCCCCGGCAGCTCGATCTGTTCGGTCTGACCCTCGATGACCACGCTCCTCGGATACGCCCATCTGGCGAAAGCCCACTGGCAGGAACACTGCCCGCGGATGTATCGCGAACTGGAGGCGACGGGCCAATTGGAGCCGGCGCTGGCGGAGGCGGAGGAGCGAACGCTGAACGAAATGGAAACCCTCCAGCAGGAGCTACGGATGAATGGGTCCAGTTCGGTCCAGGCGCACCAGCAGGCGTGGGAACTGCTCCGGGAGAAATACCTGCTGCTGCCGCCGGAAGCGGCGGACTAGCCGCCGCGCGAAATCGAAACAACTACCGGCTTTCCGACGCGGACGAGTTGGGCAAGGGCGGACCGAAGCAGAAATTCCGGCAGAATGTCGCGGCAATTGTCGCGCTGAGAAAGATCGAAGCGGAGGGTCGGAGCGCCACCGATGACGAGAAGGCGATCCTGGCGAAATACACCGGCTGGGGTGGATTGCCGCAGGTGTTCGCCACGCCGAAGGAGGCCCCCAAGTGGCAGGCCGAGCAGGCGGAGTTGAAGGAACTGCTGTCCCACGACGACTACACCTCGGCGCAGGCCACGGTCCTCAACGCTCACTACACCTCGCCCACCGTGGTTCGCGCGATGTATGCGGCCGTCACCCGGCTTGGGTTCGCGCACGGGCGAGTGCTCGAACCGGCGTGCGGACTGGGGCATTTTTTTGGGCTCATGCCGGAGGCCATGGCCGCGAAATCCCATCTCACCGGCATCGAGGTCGATGGTGTGACTGCGCGTTTGGCGCAGGCGCTCTATCCGGATGCGGACATTCGGATCAAGCCGTTCGAGAAGGCGGTGCTGGCCACGAACTCGTTTGATGTGGCGATTTCCAATGTGCCCTTCGGCGACTACGCGCCGTTCGATTCACGGCTCAATCCGCGGAAGTTTCTGATCCACGACTATTTTCTCGTGGCGGCCGCCGAGGTCGTCCGGCCGGGCGGATTGATCGCGTTCATCACGTCGCGCGGCACGCTCGACAAACAGTATCCGAACCTGCGCGAGGCCGTGGCCCAGAAGTGCGACTTGGTTGGTGCGATCCGCTTGCCGCACACCGCGTTCAAGCAGATCGCCAACACCGAAGTGACGACCGATATTCTGTTTCTGCGGAAACGGGCACCGGGCGAAAAGAAAGCCGGCGTGGCGTGGCGGGAAAGCAAACCGTTCGGAGAAAAAGCGATTTTCCTGAACGAGTATTTTCATGAAAAACCCGAGATGATGCTCGGTCGGCTCGAACGCGCGGAGCATGGTCTGTATGGTCGCGACGAGGTGCGGCTGGCCGATGACGGCCAGGATCTCTCGGCGGCCCTCGCGACCGCCGTCGCGGCGTTGCCGATGGGCGTCTATCAGCCGTTGTCCGAGAGCGCGCAGCGGGCGGTGCGACAGTCGATCCCTGCTCCGCCGGGGGTGAAGCCCAACGCGTATGTGCTCACCGCCGAGGGCGGCGGCACGATCGCGCGGCGCGAAGGCGACGAACTGCGGCTGCTCACGGAACTGCCGGTGTCGCTGGCGCAGCGTCTGCGCCGTTTGATCAACGTCCGTGACGCGGCGCGGGAATGTCTCCGCACGCAGGTGGAGGACCGAAGTGACACGGAGATCGAGGGCGCGCGGTTCCGGCTCAACCAGGACTACGACTACTTCGCGGGGAAGTTCGGTCCCGTGTCGAGTCCGGCCAACGTGCGGGCGTTTGCGGGTGACCCGGATGCGCCGCTGCTGCTCTCACTGGAGATCTACGACCAGGAGCGGGACACCGCGGTGAAAACGGCGATTTTTCGGGAGCGCACGATTCAGCGACGGCAGCCGGTGCAGCACGCCACCGGAGCCAAGGAAGCCTTGGTGGTCACGTTGAGCGAACGGGGTCGCGTCGATCTCGACCACATCGCCCAACTGCTCGGCCGGCCGGCGGAGGAATTTCTGCCGGAATTGACGGGCGTGTTGTTTCGGAACCCGACGACGCAGGCGTGGGAAACGGACGACGAATACCTGTCGGGCAACGTGCGTGAAAAACTCGCCGTCGCCGAAGCGGCAGCAATCGCCGATCCGCGCTATGCCATCAACGCGGAGGCGTTGCGCGAGGTGCAGCCCACTGACCTGAAGGCGTCGGAGATCGACGCGCGGCTCGGCAGCGCATGGATTCCGGCGGAGGATATCGCTGATTTCGCGCGTGAGGTTCTTCGGGCGCCGAGAGCGGGCGATGCACAAGTGAGCCACGCCGCCGAACTGGCGTTCTGGACGGTCGAGGTGAGCCACGAGGTCAAGATAAGCGTCGCCAATCGCAATGAATGGGGGACGGAGCGGGTGCCGGCGCACGAGCTGATCGAGCAGGCCCTTAATCTACGCACGCCGACCGTGTTCGACTACGACGACAAGGGCGGTGCGCAAATCAACGCGACCGCCACGGAGGGGGCGCGGGAGAAGCAGCAAAAATTGCGTGACCGTTTCACGGAATGGCTTTGGCAGAGCGACGGCCGGCGGGAGCGGCTGGTCGCGTTCTACAACCGCGAATTCAACAACGTGCGGCTCCGGGCGTTCAACGGCGACCATTTGCAGCTTCCCGGAGCGAGCCCGGCAATTGTGCTGCGCCCCCATCAGAAGGCCGGCGTGTGGCGCATTCTGCAAACGCCCAATACGCTTTTGGCCCATACGGTTGGCGGAGGAAAAACGTTCGCCATGGCCGCGGCGGCGATGGAATTGAAACGCCTCGGACTCGCACGAAAGCCCATGTTCGTGGTCCCGAATCACATGTTGGGGCAATTCTCGTCGGAACTGCTTTTACTGTATCCCAGTGCGAACGTGCTCGCGGCAGGTAAGGACGATTTCGCGAGCGCCGGCCGGCGCGAATTGATGAGTCGCATCGCCACCAACAATTGGGATGCCGTGATTGTGACCCATTCCGGTTTTGAGCGACTGCCGATTTCCGCGGCGGCGCAGAAGCAGTTTTTTCAAACGCAGCTCGAGGAGTTGGAGGCCTGCATCCGCGAGGTAAAGGGTGGCGGGGGCAGCCGGATCGTGAAGGAAATCGAGCGGGCCAAGAAGCGGCTCGAATTCAAATTGGAATCGCTCGCGGCCGAGCATCGGAAGGACAACACCCTGACGTTCGAGGAACTGGGCGTCGACCGGCTCTTCGTGGACGAGGCGCAGGCATTCAAGAATCTGTTCTACACGACGAAAATGACGCGCGTGGCCGGCTTGCCGCAAACCGCGTCTGAGCGGGCTTTCGATATGCTCCTCAAAGTGCGGCACGTGCAGAGCGTCAACGGCGGCGGCGGAGTCACCTTCGCGACCGGCACGCCGATCACGAACACGATGGCGGAGATGTTCACGATGCAGCGTTATCTTCAGCCGGAGGTGCTGCAAAAGCTAAGGCTGAAGCATTTCGATGCCTGGGCCGCGACGTTTGGCGAGACGGTCACTGCGATGGAGCTGGCGCCCGACGGCGCAGGGTATCGCTTGAACACGCGGTTTGCGCGGTTCGTGAATGTGCCGGAGTTGATGCACCTGTTTCGTCAGATGGCGGATGTGCAGACAGCGGCGATGCTGAAACTGCCGGTGCCCGCGCTCGATGGTGGCAAGGCGCGGGTCGTGCAGGCGCCGTGCTCGCCGGAGTTGAAGGAGATCGTCGCGGCGCTCGCGAAGCGCGCGGAAAAATTGAAGACGGACCACGTGCCTCCGTGGGAGGACAACATGCTCAAAATCACCGGCGAGGGGCGGAAGGCCGCGCTGGACTTGCGGTTGGTGCGCCCCGGTGCGCCCGACCATGCGGACAGCAAGGTGAACACGGCCGTGCGAGAAATCTTCGCTGTCTGGCAGGAGACGCGGGCGAAGAAACTTTCGCAGATGGTGTTTTGCGACCTGTCCACGCCGAAGGCGGAGGGACAGGGATTTTCGGTCTATCAGGACGTGAAGTCGAAGCTGGTGCGCCTCGGCGTCCCGGCCGCGGAAATCGCGTTCATCCAGGACTACGACAGCGACGCGTCGAAGCTGGCGTTGTTTCGGGATGTGCGCGCGGGCAAGGTGCGCGTGCTCATGGGCTCCACGCAGAAGATGGGCGCGGGCACGAATGCCCAGACGCTCCTCGTCGCCGAGCATCATTTGGATGCGCCGTGGCGACCGGCCGACATTGAGCAGCGCGAGGGGCGGATTCTGCGGCAGGGGAACACGAATCCCGTGGTGAAGATCCTGCGCTACGTGACGGAAGGCAGTTTCGACGCCTACATGTGGCAGACGTTGGAGACGAAGGCGAAGTTCATCAGCCAGATCATGACCGGCGAATCCACTGCGCGAAGGATCGAGGATTTGGACACGCCCGCGCTGACCTATGCTGAGGTGAAAGCAATCGCGTCCGGCAATCCGCTCGTGATCGAAAAGGCCAAGGTCGATGCGGAGGTCATGCGCTTGTCGCGCCTGCGCGCCGAGCACAACGAGGCGCAGTATACGGCGAGGGCGCGGGTGCGCATGGCGGAACAGGATGCGGCGCGGTTCGAGCGCTGGACCGGGCAGATCAAGCAGGACTTGGCGACGAGAAAGGACACGCACGGGGAGAGGTTTCAGATGACGGTCAACGGTGAGGTGTTCACCGACCGGCCGAAAGCCGGGGCGGCGCTCATCTACGCGGTGGAGGATCACAAGCGGGATCATTTGCTGGGCCGGCCGTCGACGGCGGTGCTGGGCGAACTCGCCGGCTTCAAGATCGAGTTTCGATCGACCAATTCCGAAAAGCTCACACTGCGGGGCGCAATGGAGTATTCCGCGAATGTCACGCCGTCGCCGGTCGGGATCGTGGCGTCGCTGGAACATGCGGTGCGCACGATCGAGGAGGATTTGGCGCGTTGCACCCAAAGTTTGGAGCGGGCCAAAAAGGAGCGGGTGGAGTTCGGCGTCCTTGCGGAAAAAGTATTCGAGCATGAGGAGCGCTATCGGCAGTTGGCGCTGCGGCAGTCGGAGTTGGTGAAGGCGCTCGACATCACGAAGAATCAGGCGTCCGAACGGCTGGCGACCGAATCACAGGAGACCGAAACATCGGAAAAGGAGGAGCCGGCCGAAAATGAGGCATCGGAGGAGCGGCCGACGCCGGCGAAGAGATCGCGGGAGACGGCGGCGCAGACTCCACCCATCGCGGAGGCGGTCGTCGGGCGGCAGAAGGTGACAGCACCCAAGGCCAAGCCTCCGGAATTGCAGAAACCCGGGGAAGTGCTCGGCCCCAACGGGCATCGCGTAGATGCGAGTGCCGCCAACTGGGATGGCGAGGGATTCTTGCGGGTGAAGATGAAAGGGAAGCCCACGAGCAAGCAGGTCGTGGGAGAGTGGAAAGACTATCACAGCATCCCGCAAAAGGCGCGGGATGAGTTTGCCTTTGGCCTGAGCAACGACGGTGTGCCGCTGGTTTTTCATCGCCTGCGCACGATTGACGGTGCGTTGCGGTTTAATTGGTCACCGGTGGGCGAACATGGCGGAGGCGGAATGGGATTGGATGCGAGCCACCGCGGCAAAGGCATCGGCCGGGAATTCGTCCGCTGGATGATGGAGCACGGTCACTGGACGGGGGCGGCGCTGGGATATTCGCCTGCGGGCAAAGCGACGGTGCTGTCGGCGCACCGGGCGATTGTCGCGCAGGCGATGGCGGAGAATCGCCCAGTGTCGGCGGCGGCCGTTGATGCCTACAAACTCGCCGTGCCCAAGGGTTATTTGCGCGATGCCGAGGCGTATCGCTTCGTGCGGGTCAAGGGGCTCGATGCCGGTCCGGAGCCAGCCAATAATGTTACTGCTTCGGTGCCGCGCGTGAAGTTGCGCGTCGCGTAACGTCGACCGCCTTGAATGCGTCGTCGGCAGGGCTTCATTGAGAATCGAATTGGCAATCACCGACACGCACGTGCCGGTTCAGCTCATTGCCGGGCGCGCCCATCTCGATGCTTTGCCCTCAGCGAACCAGATCGCGCAAACGGGCGAGCACTTCGTCGGTGTAGGTCTCGGTGACCGCCGCGTGCCCTTCGACGATTGAAAAGCGGAGCGCCAGCAGGCGCCCGCGAATCCGCGCCAGCCATTGAATGAAGTGATTCATGATGTCGCCTACCCGGTAGCCAACTTATCGACGCGACTACGGATGGCTTTGTGCATCGCGCTCGCGTCTTGCACGATGTGTTGAATGAACTCCTCCTTGAGTTCAGGTCGCACATTGGGCAGCGCTTCCATCCGTTCGATGTAGCGACTGGCCGCGATCGTTAGATCGAAGCGCATCCGGAACACCGTCTCGTTTCGGCAATTGGTGGTAACAACCCTGATGGTCGCAACGGCCTGCTCGAAGCGAACCTTAACTTCAATGACACCCGCCATCGCAAGTTCGACCGAGTGGCGGGTCAGGTGACGGATGACAAGAGAGGCGGCGGTCGCAGAAAGGCCGAGGACCTCGACGGAAGCGGCCCCATCGCTGGGAACCAGTTGATTGTTTGGTTTTTCGTTCATGGGTAGGGGGAGCTTAGAGAAAAAAACAGAAGAACGCGCAGGCCATCACCGAGACGAGCAGAGTGAGTTCCGGCGAAGCGGAGACGGCCGTTGCGCACAACGCTGCCGGAAACGTCGCCAAGGCAGCGATGACTCGAAGTGAATTTCGCTGGTGGCAAACAATGGCGCCGACGATCGGTCGCAACAACCGGCTCAGATAGAACATTCGCATCGTTTGAAGGACCGAGAGCCCGCGGGCGCGCCGCCGGTCGCGCAGGGCTTTAAATCCGCGAACGAGGTCGAAAAACACGACGGCCTCAATCAGCAGAACCAGGGTGAAGATCAGGAATGGGGTCATGGCCGGAGGTCGCGTTGTCGCAGGACGACCGATACGCGTTGAGAGCGAAGGCGAAAAAATCGTCCACCATTTCGTGCATCGCCAGTTCCGCGAATTCCGGCTTCAAGCCGGGCTGCCGCGCCAAGTCGGCTAGCGCAGTGCGACTCTGGGCCGCAACCCTGCTGAGTTCAGCGAGGAGCGCGGGCGGCGGATAATGAGAAACAAATCGTTCCGCGAAAAATTCGACGAAACTTGCCAACAACGTCTCAAGGCGGGCCGCCGCTTGTAGGTGGCGTTCGCGCTCCACCGCCGTTGCCCGTTGTGCGTCCGCAAACATTTTGAACTCTCTTTCGGCGCGCGCGGCGAGCAACGCGGTGCGGTCCTGATCTTCGAGAAAGAGAAAATCGAAAATCCGGTTGCGCTTTTGTTGTTCGAGCGATCGCAGAGTCTCGTCGAGTTCGAATTGCGACAGCGCCCCGGTCAGATGCGCGCGAGTGAGCGAAGTAGATGCAGCCGACCACGTCCGGGCCATCGCCAGAATGTGGCGTTCCTTGGTTGCTGCGCGGGCATTCGCAAAATTGTAGAGTCGTGGAAAGGCGGGAAATTTCATGGGGAAACCGAAATCCTCAGACGGTTGATTCGGTGATGGGGCGAATAGGAAATCACTGCTTCCCGTTCAAAGGGTCAAAGGAAGATGCGCCCGCACGTTGGAATTCTCGTGCGCAAAACGAACCTTCAACGCGTTTTCCAACCGGTTGATGAAATCGTTGACAGTTTGCGGTGTGAGCGATTCCTCAAACGGTTATGGTAAAACGCAGGCGCAAACAATCTTTCCGTCCAGACCACAGAAAGTTTCCGTTTTACCTGAAGCAGCGCGCCAACCCTGATGCGCAAAAATGGCTGGGGGAGCGATTGGCGAGCGAGCGAGCAGCAAACGAAAAACGCGGAAAGATCGAGATCGCGGAGGTCGCGACAGCCGCGAACACCTCGCCCGAAACAGTGGAACAACTCGAAGCCGGCGTCTTCCACCTGACGCTTGGGGCCTTCTATGACATCGTAAGGTTGGGCTATGGCGCGGAGCCACTGAAGCTATTCGAAGATCTCTACAATGCGTTCCCGCTGATCTACAATCCCACCAAGAAACGCCGGTTCGCGCGGGATTTTCACTACTCGCTCAGTCGGCGCGTCGAGAACAAGCGTAAGGTGATCGCGCCGTTGTTCGTGGGTGGCGACCCGGAAAATTATCTGTGGGGTGTTGCGATGCGGCGCCTGAAGAATCAGTCGGTGGTGACCGAGTTTCTCGAGCTCGCGCCGATGAAAAAGCGGAGTAGGAAAGGATTTCTTCCTCGGCAGGCCCACGGTGGAGCTGAGGTCTTGGTTGTAATTTTCGGCACGGTGACGGTCCAATTCGGCGAAGCCGCCGACGACGACGACGCAGAATCCCGAACCCTGGCCCAAGGGGATTGCATTCACTTTGTTTCCAGCCGGCATCACTACATCGAGAACGACGAAGCTAATTCTACTGCGCTCCTCTTGGTCGTGCGCGTTCCGCTATTGGAAGTTTTGTCAGGAACACGCGGGAATTTGAGACCTGCCGAAACTCTTTGATTTCTGATTTCGGCTATTGTCGTTGAATCCGCGGTTCTACTTCGGAGCTGAGGCGAGCCGAATTGTCCTGCTTCAAGACCCGGCGACGTTGAGGTCGCCCAGCGCCTCATGTTGGCATGAGCTGGCGGAGTGCCAGCGTCGCCCGACGATGAATCAGCAAGTCTGAGCTATCTAACCGGCGTCTGTGGGCCGCGAACTCCGTGGCTGTAGGAGGCTATGCTGAAGGACGCACGAGCAGGCGCCGCGGGCACTGGCCTGCTGGTTCGCGCGTTTTCCCGATTTTGCCATGGCCGTCAAGGTGGTGCGCGCTGCGCCGCACACCTTCCCGCCGCGCTGCGCCGGCGTGACTGGCCATGCCTTCACGGGCCAACGCGCGAGACGCACTCGACAACCGGGCATCTAAGCCCGGCCGGGCGGCGCCACGTGCGCCGGGCACGATGCAACAATCCTTATTTGATTTCGGAGCAGTAAGCTCCTTGACCGACGACTCGCCGGCAATCGCCTGCGGCGAGCAACCGCAGCAGCGGATGGAAGCCTTTGGCGTCACCGCGATGAGTGACACGGAGCTGATCGCGATGATGCTGCAGGGCAACGGGGTCGGCGCGAAGGACGCGCTGGCGGTGGCGAGAAGCCTCGTGGCGGAGGCGGGATCGCTGGCGGCACTCGCCGGATGGCAGCCGGCGGATTTCCGCAAGATGAAGAGCATCGGGCGAATCAAGGGATGCCAGTTGTCCGCCATCGCGGAAATCGGGCGACGGATGATGCGGGGGACGGGCGGAGCGCTGCCGATCATGAATCGGGCGGAATTGATTGCCGCCCACATGGAGCCGATTGTCCTCGGGCTCGCCGTGGAGAAATTCTACGTCCTGTGCCTCAATCGGAAGAACCGGCTGATCAAGCTGGTGGAGGCGACTTCGGGGACGGCCACGGCCGCACTGGCTCATCCCCGGGAAGTGTTTCGCATCGCAATTCGCGAGGGAGCGACGGCGGTCGTCTGCGTGCACAACCATCCAAGCTCAGGTGACCCCGCTCCGAGCAACCCCGATGTGGTGGTGACACGTCAACTCCGGGAGGCGGCAAAGGCCGTTGATATTGAATTGATCGACCATGTGATCATCGGTCGGCGCGAGTCCGATCCGCTGGGTGTCGGATTCTATAGCTTCCGCAATGCCGGGATGCTCTGAGCGGAGGAGCATCCTCTTTGCTCACGGGCTTCACTGCTTCCATTCGGATGTCAGAAATAGACTCCTGAACGCGCTGGACACCGATCATTCACATACTGTGCGCGTTAAGTTCCGATAGTGCACATTCCACCGGCGGAAGGCCTCGTTGGCACCCGATTCTTATACGGCTCCACTGCGGTTCACATTACTCTGGAAAAGCAAGGCGGCGACTGTCGGTTTGCGGCGGGGTGTGCGGGGTGGAAAGGCGCGCGGGAAACTGGGGTCAGCGTGGGTCAGGTTGGCCGGCGGGGGATGTTTCCGCCGCAGACCGCTCTGCCAGCGTGGCCCCTGCGGCGCCGTCAAGGACACTACGCCTGCGGCGTTCCTCCTTGACCGCGCCTCCGGGGCGGCGATTCGCCTCGTTGGCGGGAGCTCACTTGGGATTTTTTGCGGAGGAGCTTCCGGCTTTTTGCTCCGCGGCCCAGCGTTCGGCGTAGGCCTGACGGAGTTCCGGCGGATAAGACCGCCGGCGGGGTAGACGCCACTTTTTGGGTGTTCGGCCTTGGCGGTTGAAGGTCAGTAGTGCGGCGAGGGCGGGATCGTCGGCCGGTTTGCGGATGAAAATCGCGGCTCCGCCCCAGCGGCACAGATCGACGAACCAGACGGACTGGCCGGCGGATTTCATGCGGTCGAAAAGTTCACCGACGGTGACGCGATCCAGGCCCTTGCCCGGATTGGGCAGGCGATACTCCCGGTGCAGCGCGCCGGCGAGCGCGGTGCGCAGGTGCGCGCTCTTGAGATCCCACGTCACGAGGGCCAGCCACCGCTCGCCGCTGCCGGCCGGACCCGCGTCGGCGTCCACTTCGAGCAAAACCTTGGAGCGCGACGCCAGGCCGTTGCGGAAAACTTCGGACCATTCGCAAAGCATCCAGAGGGGACACGTCGCGCTCAGTGGCGCGGGAGGCAGGATCGGGGCTGCTTTCATGGCCGGGGGACAGCGTGGGGAAATTTCGGCGGGGTGCGACAGCTAAGATACCGCTGCCGATCACGGCCTCGGTCGCGGGAGCGTAGACGGGCAATCGGTCGCGGTCGACCGTGTGTCGGAGCTGACATCTGTCTTGGCTGAAGAAAACGGTTGGCCGCGAAGGGCGACAGGCATGGCCAAGAAGGCTGGTTGGTGAAATATGAGGGGGAAAAAGATCGCGGACGCAGAATGACGAGGTTGTCGCGTCGATGTTCCGGGCCGCTGACCGAAATCAGGGACTGGGCGTCCTGACTACTGTCTGTGTTATTTCGGGGTCAATATTTTTACACTGATGACTTGGATACTACCGAAGCATTCGCTCATGTCCTTCTCCGGTTTCGACAGGAGAAGGGGCTCACGCACGAAGTGCTGGCGGAGAGGGCGGGGCTGCATCCGACGACGATTTCGCTTTTGGAGCGGGGCAAGCGGCAGCCGAGCCTTGGGACGATCTTCTTGATTGCTACCGGGCTGGCGGTGGAGCCGGAGCGGCTGGTGCGTGAGGTGAGAAAACTGCGCCCGAAGCTGCGGACCTAGGCGAAGGGGGAGACCTCCTACGTGTCCCTTAGGAACCGGCTCGCCGGGCCACGGGACCGATTGTCCAATCGGTGTCCGACACACCGTCGGGCGTTTCTGGTTTAGTGACGGCGGAGCAATTCCGCTCCGAACTAACCAAAACCAACATGAATCAGAATCCTACCAACCGTCCCGCCAGTCCGATGACCCAAACGGCCGCCGCCCGCATTCAGTCGGCGGTCGCGCGTGCTCACGGCGGCCAGACACCTCCAGGCAGCGTAGCCAGTCGGGCTCAATCCGCTGCGGCGCGCCATGCGAGTGCGCTGCAGGCCCCCGCAGAGGGGCGCAAGGGTCGGTAGTTTCGGCTGACCGGGGTGGCGTAAAGCCACCCCGGTGCTTCGATCATGAAAACGACCCCCGATTTCAAACAGGGGATTCCGACCACCGCGCAAATCCTCCGCTATCTTATCCGTGTTCTCGGGCTGCCCATCAAGGGGGCGGTCGGCTACAAGGATTTACCACGACTCGAAAGCGGCGGCCTCTCGCCGGAGAAGATCATGAAGGTGCTGGAGGCGGTCTTCGACCATCTGTGGTCGCTCGGCGCGACCGGCGAAGCCAACGGCTCGCTGGATGCCGTGCGGGACAGGTTCGAGGGCAAGGACGAGGAGGCGAAGCGCTGGCGCTACGATGCGGAGGGCCGGCCGATCTTTGGCCGGACAGAGTGGCTGCGCGAGTTCCTGGAATTCCTCCACCGTAACGACGCGCTGCGGCGGGCGGTTGGACCGGCCTTTGTGGGACGCGGCGCGGTGTTCATCTGGCTCCGTCAGTTCGTGATTCCATTCTGGGCCGCCAATCTCGCGGAGTATTACCATGTCGGCATCCGCTGGGATCGTGGGATGCCGGGCGGACGATTCTGGTTCTTGCCCCAGGTGAGTTTCAGTCCGGCTGGTGCCTCCGTGCACAAGACGCCGGTCAATCTCACGCTCGCCTGGTGGCAGGACATCCTTGGTCGATCTTTGGAGCACTACGCGGATGAATTGTGCGGCAAGGAAGCGGCGCCCGACGCGGCTCGCCGGCAGATTCAACGGTGGCTGACCGAGGAAAATCCTCCCGGCTTCGATGCCATCGAACGCTGGACCCGTCGGGATTGGAACTACGACGGCGCGTTCACGGATGACTTGTTTACTCCGCTGGCGGAGCGGTGGAAACGCGCCCGCGAATTTCTCGCGCGGAAGGGGATGATCGCGGATCTCAGCTGGCAGGACAAGTCGCCGGGGCTGCCGGGCGAAGAGGTGGTGCGCAGCCGGACTCGCGGTGAACCCCTGGAGTTGGAGATTCCTCCGTTTGCCGCGCATCCGTTCGCCGCCTTCTTCGAATCGCCCGATCCTGTGGCGGCAGGCCTCCCGGTGATCGAGTTGCTGTCGCGGATCAGCGAACGCTGGTCAGCACCGTCGCGGAATGAACTGCGCTTGCGGCTCCTTTTGGCGGGCGGCGTCCATCGCGCGTGGCGGGACGCGACCGAACTGCTCGGGCCGAACAGCGTCGCCCTTCAATCGAATTGGTTTCAGTCGGCCTACAATCACCTGCTGCAGGCGCATCGCGAAGTGGAACGGCCCGACGAGCGGGCCATGGCGGAGTGGATCAACCGGGTCGCGGGCGATAACCCGCTGGCACACGGAGCGTTGATCTGGGTTTATTCCCTCCCGCATTGGCAGCGGCTGCCCGCCCTCATGCTGCATCAATTGCGATCCGAGGGCGGATAACAGATGCTCACTCACGCAGATCTCGAGGGCTGCATGGTCCCCTTCGAGCCGAAGGATGGCCCGAAGGTCAGCAGCGAGCGCTGCAACGTTTCCTCTGGTGGCGATGCCCTCCGCTGGTTCCGAGCACTCGTCAGCACTCGGCTGCGTTGCCATCGGACCATTTTGCCCGGCCATGCTTCGGGCACGAATTACGGCGCCGAGGATTTCTCGGGACTGAACGAGTGTTGATCGATCATTGTCCCCGCGGGACCTGATTTCAATCGGGCGATGACCCAACCGGCCCACTTCGGTTCGAGTAACTCCTTCGGTCGGGGCGGAATGACAATGAGCGATTGAAAGAGCAGATCGCTCGAACAGAGACGGTCCGCGACGCGCTGGAAGATCTCTCGATCTAACTGCCACATTCCACTGTCGAGAATAAGCATAGTAGGCACATAGCGCGCTTTGCTTTGGGCCAGCGCAATGGCGAGTTCGAGGAGAACCAATGTCCGTTCGGCTCCCGAAAGCACGCGATACGGATATGCTTCGCCACCGCCTTTCAGGTCGGCGTAGAGCCATTTTTCCTTGGGGGGATTTTCCTCTTCCTCGTCCTTTGGCCGGTCGCGCAACTCCAGGGATTTCACCCAGCCCGATCCGGAATGCTGGATCCACTCGAAGAGATTCGGCAATAGCAGGGGATCAATCCCCAACCGCCGCGCGATCCAGTTGGTGTCGTCCACTTCCTCTGCGAACGAGTCTTCCAACCTTTCGCGCAAGAAAATGAAATGAATCGGCAGCCCCTGAGATGCCGCCGGCGTGGAATCGATTGCGAAGCGAAGCTCCTGTGGCTTTGAAAGCTGCAGCCGGACGTTGTGCTGGTCCGGCATGTGGAGTTGAAGCTCGGCGTCCAGCGGTGAAAATGGCTTGATCCAGCGCCAAAGGTCGCCGGCAGAGGCAAAGCTTGAAATCCACTCGCAGAGGGCGGTCTTTCCTTTGCTGTTCTCGCCTACCAGGACGGTCAGCTTGCCAAACCGGAGATTGGAACGCGGCGCAAACAACGGGCTTTGGTGGAGTGTCAGCTCCTGGAACCAGAATACCCCGAGACCGAGACCATGCTGCTCGCGAAACATTCGCGCCTCGTGCAGACCCTTGTAGCTCAGCAGCAGCGGAGCGGGATAACCTGCTCCGCGCTTCGCATCCACGATTCGGGCGTGAATCGCGCAGAGCCATATGGCGTTGCTGGCGGATGCGAGTTGCTCGTCCGACAGTCCTCCTTGTCCACGTGGCCCGCCGGAAGCCGCACTGAAAATATGCGCTGCTACACCGGAATCAACGAACTCGTTCGGTTGCGTGTCGGGTCCAATGGTGACTCGACCGCATTCTGGCATGCTACAGCGATGACCGGCCCGCGCGGCAACGAGTCGTCGGGTGGGCGCCGTGAACTCGACGCGCGCGTTGGCGTCCTCGCCGCTGCTTGCTGTTTCCTCCTCGCGGTTCACGTCTTGGCGGCCGCCGCCGGCCGGGGTCTGTCGGTGAACTCCGTCAACCACGTTTGCAGGCGGGTCAGGTCGGCCGCGATCTCGTCCGGTTCGGGCAGCGGCACCGGGGCCTCCGAGGGCTGCGAATGTTCGTAACGGGAATACTTGCTCATGAATTCATCGATCAAGTCGCAATCCTCCACCGTGATCTTCGCGAGGTGACCGATCTTTTGCGTGTGCACCGCACGGCGGAAGCGGCGCACGACCTCGTTTAACAGCGCATCCTCGATCAGACGCTCCACCAGAATGCGCACGTCGCTGCAAATCGCCTTGGCGTGAATATCGTAGTCTGTGCGGCCGTTCTCCGTCAGGGCTTTCCGCGCCCGCGCCAGGCGTTCGTTGAGCAGCCCGTTGATGACCTTCTCCGGTTTGCGCGTGATGAACGGTGTTTCGCCGGGTTCGCCCGCACCCCACGGTTCGCGGTTGACGCCGACAACGCGTGCCGGGAGCGCCGCCGCCTTCGCCGCCTCCTCCAGCTGGGTGAGCATCGAGAGACGGTGGGTGAAGACAATCACCTGGCGTTTTTTCGCGAGCGTGATGACGCGGGCGACGACGCTCTCCTCGAAATCCTGGTCAAGGGATGAAATCGGGTCGTCGAACACGATCGGCGTATCAGCGTCGATACCCTCCACATCGGCCAGAAACGCGGCGAGGGAGACGACGCGGCGCTCCCCTTCGCTGAGGATGTCGGCGGTCGCGACCGCGATCTTCGCATTCTTCAGGCGGACCTGATGGAAAACGTGCCCCTTGCTCGTGCGCGTCTGGATCAACTCGACGCGCACGCGGGAGGCGCCGAGTGATTTCAATTCGGCCTGAAAGCGTTGGATGAAGGCGCCCGAGACCAGCGCTTGCGCGAGTTCGGATTTTTTCAGCGATAGCGCCGTGGTGTTGGTGAGGCGGCCCGCTTCCCTCAGCGCGGCGATCTTTCTCAGCCGGGCAATCTCGTCATCGATGCTGGTCTTCTGGTCGTTGAGCCACTTCCGGGCCTCCAACTCGCGCACTTGCTTCTCCAAGTCCGTCTTGTCGGTTTTCTTCGCATCCTCATCGAAGCCTTTGGCCTTGGTTTCCAGTTCGCTGCTGAGTTTCGCCACGTCGGCGAACAATTCCGCCGCGGGGACGGAGGCAACTTGGTCCACAGCAGTCGCAGTGGGCAGCGCCTCCCGCGTGGCCTGGGCGCCTTCGCGGAAGCTCCGCAGCTTCTGGGTGACGGTCTCATCATCGAGCCCCAAGACCGCGAGCCGGCCGGTGAATTCCTCCGCGTTGGGCACCACCGGCAGTTTCTTCATTAGCGCCGCCAGCGCGGCTTCCGCGCCCTTAGCCAGCAACTCAAGTTCGCCCTTCACGAATTTCTCGAACGACTGGAGTCGGGCCTTGGCATCGTCGCCGAGCGCCTGCTGACACAACACACAGCGCGCGTCGTCCGTCGTGACCGGAAATATTTTTTCGGGGTAAGCGACCTCGACCGAGTAGGCGCGGGCCTGTTCCCAGAGGAGCTTCCAGCTTTCCAAGCCCACTCCATCGAGCGGCGCGGCGGAAAAAACCTTTTCGGCATCCTCGGAGGCCGCTTTGCGCTTGGCCGCGGCGTCGGCCTTGGCCTGAAGTAACGCGCTGACCAAGGCGTCGCTCAGTCCGTCACGAATGGCGGTCAACTCGTCGGAAAACTTGTCGAGAGCCGCCTTTCGCATGCGGAGTTGCTTGGCCTGATCCGCGGGCTTTTTCGCCGCGACCCGTGCTTGCAATCCTTCCAATTCCTCCTTGTGCGCCGGCAGCCATTCGCCTCGCGTTTTGATGTCGACGGCGCTGGTAAGCACCCCGATCCGCCCATACCACGCTGCGCCGGTGGTTGCTGCATATTCCGGTGGCATCACCGGCTGCTTCGACGGCAGCGCGGTAATGTCGGCTTCGATCAGTCTTTCCACTGCGGCGCAGGCGTCGATGAGCCGTTGAAAAAAGCCGAGCAGGGCCGGCTCGAAGGTGACCTCGTTTTCTGCGCTGATGTAGACCTGACCACACTCCGTGTCGTAGATTTCGAGGGCGGCGAGTTCGGCGTGCAATCCATTCGCCGGACTCCACGCGAGGTCTTTCGCCGCACCCGCGACGGTGTAGCCGATTTTGCAACTCTGCGGTGCCGTCGCCTCGAACACGTTACCGAGAATCTTGCGGCGATTTTTGCTGCCGCAGACATTGTTGAGAATGCGGATATAGCTGGATTTGCCTGCGCCGGTTCCGCCGTAGACGATGGTCAGCGGCTCGGCGGTGAACGTCAGCGGGACGCGCGGGTTCAACGCTTCGATGCCTTTCACATCCGAGATCGAATTGAGCCGCAGCGATGCGCCGCCGGCTTTCGCCGCGAAGGCTGAAGCAGGAAGCGTCGACACCTTGGGCGGCGACTGCGGTGCGGCTCCCTGTTGCCGGCAGAGGATGGCCAGCTCCGCGAGATCGGCTGCGGTCAGGTTCTCTCGGGCTAGCAACCGGCTCGCAGCCTCTTGTATCCATACAGGACGATCCTGAAACCATTTGATCAAGGTGGCTGCGTCCGGGGTCATGACGCGTCAGACTCACTGACGCGCGGCGGCAAGTCACCAAGGAATCTACACCGAGGCCAAGCCGATGGCCTTAGGGGAGCCCAAGGTCCATGATTCCGCCTACCCAATTTAGGGTCGTGCTATAGGTGGTTCTGACCGGCCGTGTCTCGATCCCGGCGTGCCATCGTTACGGTTCGTAATTGCGGCGAACCGCCAGCGGGTATGTCGTCTCACCTCTTGAGCGCCTCCGAATTCCAGTTCGTTGCGAAGTCCCCGGAGCAATGCTCCAAGGCCGAGCTGCGAGATTTCGAAGGGCTCGTTCGCCAGGGCGGCGAAGTCGCTGCTGCCGGGCTGACGGCCCGGATCACCCGCGCGTTCTCTCTCGTGTTCATGACGAAGGACGACGTGCTGCACGGAGTCGCTGCATTGAAAGTGCCCGTCGATACCTACCGCGCTCGAATTGCCGCCAAGAGCGGCGTCCCGTTGCCGGCGGAAACCTATCCTTTCGAGTTTGGGTGGCTTTTCATCGTCCCGGCAGCCCGCGAGCAGCATCTGTCACGACCCCTCACGGTGGCCGCATTGGCTGAAGCGAAGGGTGCGGGAGTTTTCGCCACCTCCCGCACGGACAATGTCCGCGTTCATCATGTGCTCGCGCAGGAGGGTTTCACACAAAACGGCGACGCCTACGCATCTGATGATGACCATGAACTGTTCCTGTTCGTGCGCCCACCGGCCGGCACGGACGGAGCCGTCGCGAAACCGCCCGAGGTGGATCCCAAGACCAAGCTCGCGCGGCTGTTCGAGCGAAAACCCCTCGTCATGGTCCGATTCGACGACGACATCTGCCTTGGCTTGCGGCAATCGCGGGACGGGTTGCGCCGGTTCACCGTTACGCAGCGCCATGCGGCGGTTGACGCCGTCAAGGTTCCCACCCTCTGCATCGCGGAACTGACGAAGGATGGGACGACCGCTTGTTATCTGGGCGTCCTGCGGCGCAAGGACGCGGTGTCCACGTTCGACAGCCGGCTGGGTTTTGTGAAGCTGCGCCGCATACCATTTGGATCGTTGGAGGAAATCGGCGCCGAGATCGACGACCGGCAATCTCTGAACCGGTTCAACGAACAGGTTGCGAAGCTTGGTGTCGCGATCGCCCTGACGCCCCGCCTGAGTTCCCGGCTGCTCGCGATTGTGTGGTCGCGCGGCGAGAGTGTCGTCCGTGAGGTCCTCGACGATCTCCCCGGGTTCGTTCTGCTCCGCGGGGCCGCGTGGCAACAGAAGGACGCCGCGGATTTCGCGAAGGCCGTCTTCGGCCTATCGGCCGCGGACGTGGCTCGCAGCGATGGCACGGATTTCGAGGACGACTTTTGCGATGCCGGCGCCCATCTCTACGAGGACAATGTGATCGCGCATGATGCCAGCGTGGTCCCCGGTTACGAGCTGATCGCAAAATACGTGACGGGCCGTTCCGTCTTCAAAAAGAACCTGGAGCAATTGGTTATATACACGGCCAACCGCGGGCCGTTGGAAAAGATGCTCGGCGTCGACCTGATCTACATCAACGAGACGCAGGGAAACATCGTGATGGTCCAGTATAAGATGCTGGACGAGCACCGGGACCCGCAGGCGAAGATGGCGGACTGGATTTTTCGTCCGGACCCTCAGCTGACGGCAGAACGGGTGCGCATGAATTTGCCGGCGGTCGCCGGCGTCCCGGGCGACTATCGCCTGAGCCGCCAGCCGTTCTATTTCAAATTCGTGAAACGCAAACACGGCGCCGAATCCGACCAGTCGCTCATCCTTTCGCTGGACCATTTCGACCGAGTGCTCGCCGACCCGGCGCTGGCCGGGCCGCGCGGCGGCGTGAAGGTGAGCTTCGACGCGCTGGCGGGGCACTATCTCCGGGAAGCCGATCTCATCGGCTTGATCCGGTCTGGCTATGTGGGGACGCACCGTGTCGAAACCGACGCGCTTGCGCCGTTTCTCGAGCAGGTCAATCAGGGCAAGCGCGGTCTGGTGCTCGCGTGGCAACATCCACTCAAGCCGCCGCCGGCCGCCAAACCCGACTCGTTTTTATGAGCCCCCAAAATCCACCTGCCCACGCCGACCTTTTCAAGCAACTGCACGTCGCCATGCTGGGGATCTATCAGCGCTCGCTCAAGGAAACCGGCGTGAACCATTCGCTGTTCCACCGGATGATTCTGGAAACGAGCGCGCACGAAACGGCCTTGCATCTGGTTCACGCACCCAAGCCCTCGGACGGCTACACCGATCTCTACCTCAAGGGGCGGCTGGATCTGACGGTCGAGGCGTTGGTGCTCGAAACGAAGTGGACGCCGATCTTCGAGGACGAAACCCGGCGGCTCGCGCGCAAGCGGCTGACCGAATATCGCTTCGATTTCAAGAAGCACGGCTTGTAAGAGCCGCCGTCGGGCCCGGCCCCGTGAAAACGTTCGATTGCCTCGGGGATTTCTGCGGGACTGTTCACGATCACCGCCGGCCTTTGCTCTCGATTAAGTCCGCCTCATGTTCTGCACTCCATCCACTAGGCGCAATTTGCTTGGCGTGAGATTCCCATAAAACTAACTGCGCCGCCATGAAAATTCTTTCCGTGATGTCTTCCTTGCCCGTTCCGGTGAGAAAAAAGATCCGCAATGTGTGGAAGGGCGGACAGGTGAGCTGTCGCGTGATGGGAAAAATCATTACCAGCGGAGAATGGATCACGATCAACCGCGCCGTGGATTCTCCTGAACTTGTAAGACGTCAGTTCCCCTACAACGCCGCCATGATTCCAGATACTGCGGGTTTCGTGTCCGTCCTCCACTTCCGGGATCTGGCCACCGTCATTCAATGCGAGGACACTCTTCTCGATGCCATGTTCGGTTTCGACGAAACGCATTTTTCACCTGAAGAAATTGTCTCTGCGCTTGATGGCATCTGCCAAACACTGGGGAAACCACGTTTGGGCGTTTTCGTCGGTCAATCCGTTTGGATGAGTAGTAGTAGAATGCGGCGCGATGGAGAGATTGCGGCGGCGCGCCCGGAAGCTTCCGCGATGCCGGATCGATATTACGACGGAATGTCTTTTGAGGACGCCGCAAAGCTCGAACGCCTCCTTCGTGACGCTGGACACAAGGCAACTTTCCGGGACACCACCGTGATTACGGGAGAGGTCTTCGGAATCGCGCAGGAATTTGATCGTGTGGACTGAGCGCTAAAAGGCGGCCTCGTTGCGCCCTAAGCGAATTGGCTGGGCTGCAAATGCCGAAAGGGCTAGCAGAGTTTTGTGAGTCGGAATGTCGATTTGGAAACCAACATCCTGTGGCTGGAAGACGGCACGAAATATCCCTATGTCCGCGAATTCGGCCTCACTTGCACCGCCAAGCGCGGCTGGCGCAAGACGTGGGCTTGTGGGTTTCACGTCGTTGCAATAGCCGAACTCTCAGGCGAAGCGCGAACAGTGCAGCGGCGGTTGTATCGCCGGGCTTGGTTTGTGAAAGACGATGTCGATCCATACCAAGGAAAAGACAAGCCATCCGAGGCGGTCATCCCGGAATCGATCGCCGCTGGACTGGAGAGCACCTACGGTCGCAAATAGATGGCCGGCAGCAGAAATGGTCCGCAAGCTTGTTCCGAGCGATGCGATATCAGCCCGGGACGGTCTACGTTCGCTGGGCGAAGCGCTCTTGTTGGTCGCGGCTCGAGTCCGGTCCCCACTCGGACATTTCGGAACGGGCAGCGACAGTCGCCGTTCAGAACGGCACGTCGTCGTCGCCCGGATTGGCGATTCCATGGGTTTTCCGGTGGCAATCGATGCACAGGCATTGAACATCCGTGACGTCGTAATCCCACGGTTCGAGGCCCCTCCGATATGCCGGATGATGCACTTGGAGAGGCACCTCACTCTCAGGTCGCCTGCAACGCCGGCACTGGTAACCCCAATACTCCAGCACTTCGTGGCGGAATTGGTGCCAGCGCGGATCTTGCAGTTTTTCCTGGTAGGTCATGAGCGTTCTGCGAGCCAATGGTTCTACACGAGAACGATGCGATCAAACCAGCAACGCTAGAACTTGAGGCCTCCAACGATGGAGGTATGTAGTGCTAACGGGTGCTGATATGGCGGCACGACGCCCTAACACTATATTCCGCGAAAAACGAAAAGAGTCGTGTCCATATACAAAAACGATGGGTTGACTTAAACGACGTAACGGTCCTAGCGTGCCGAAATGTCCGAAGCTTTCTGGCGCGGAGCAGTAAATCGCCGGGCGAAAAATCTCGCCCTGATGAAGCCGTTTTTCGACTTGGAGGCGAACAAGGGCATGACGGTCGACTTGGGCGACTACGACATGCACCTGCTCTGTTCCGTGCTCATGGAGGCGATTATCGCCGAGATGGGTGGAATCACCGCCGGTGCCCCGTATTCGGCCGTGCTCCGCGAATTATCCAAGGTGGTGCTCAAGGTGAATCCCGCGGCCACCGCCGGTGAAGTCGACCGGATCGCCAGCCACATCATCGACCATCTCAGCAGCGGCCGGGGCCGCGACCATTTCGAAGTATCTTACCAGATCATCGCCGAATCCGGCGCGGTCGAAAAACTATCTCACGTCTACCGGCTCTTGGAGCAACGTTTGTCGCCCGAGGATGAATTGGTCTATGTCGCCACGTCGGAGGCCATTCACATCTATCTGAGCGGGCTCGGCCACGAACTGGAGGCCGAGCAGGCCGCGAACGACGCGATCCTGGACCACTATCTGCGGCGCGGAAAACACAAGGAAGCCGGCGAAGCCGCGGACATGGAACGCAAACGCAGTGTCGAATTGCGCGCCCAACTGCGGGGCTGGTTGATTGCGGCTGAGCGCAGCTTCGACGAAATTCAGTATGCAGCGAAAGTTCTGCCGGAGCTGGCGGAAATCCGGCAGCGCGTGGAGGCGCGCGGCCCGGTCGAGCAGCGGCAGATCGAGGAGATTCAATCGCGCGCGCTGCAACTGCCACCGGGCGATGACGGCCGGGTGAATTTGATCAACGCCCGGAAGGCGATTGAGGACGCGTCGCTGGAGCATACGCGGCTCCTCGCGGAGTTGCAGCGGTGCAGCCGCACCCTGCTCGATTGGCAGTCGCATCATCGTTTCCGGCGGGGCGAGAGCCCGGCGATTCCCGATCCACTCACCGGTTTCCTCCAGCCTCTCCTCCGGTTGACCCATGCGGAATTGGCGGTGGCGATTCCGCGGTTGTGGCCACTCTTGGTGCCGCCGCGGCTGCCGGTTTTGCCCGATCTTCCGGCACTGATGGATTCGTTGCTCGCCGACACTCGCGACCCGCACGAGTTGTCAGAACTGGAGCCCATGCCCGAGAACTACGAGGACATCGTCGCGCCGAAGCGGTTTTCACCCGAAGTGTGCGCGGCGGCGGACGAACTCCTGGCGACGTTGGGAGCGTCCTTCACACTTTCCGCTGCGTTGGCGGCGACCGCGGCGAAGTTCGGTCCTGCCTCGCCAGAGCTCTCTTACGTCTCGGTGCTCGTGCCCCGGTGGTTTGAATTGGAAGGCGATGACGACCGCATCGCCCGGCCGACGGGCGGCCCAATCTCGGTCCCCGGTTTTTTTGGCGACGAATTGACGGTGACGAAAGGGACGGCAGCATGACCTCCGAGCAAAATGGCGGAATCTACGAGGCAGCCCGGTTGTTGCGCCTTGCCTTGAACGCTCGCGAAACCGTGGCCCGAAGTGCGGACTATCAACAGTTGCTTCAGCGCTTTCATACCGACCCGGAATTCCGCGAGACGACGCAACAGATCGCACGCGGCTTGGATTTGCAGATTATCGAGCTGGCGCGGGACATCGGTCTTGCGGTCGTCAACATCGCGGAGGGCCCTTACGCGCCCACGCTCGACGATTTTCGCAGCAACATGCGGGCGCGCGAGCGTATCGTCTACGGTCTCCTGCTCGCGATGCTCACGGCCTATGTTTATCCGAGCCGGCGTGCGGTGGGTGAATTGGACGACAGTTCGGTGGTGTCCATCGAACTGCGCGCGCTCGTCGAATGGGCGTCGACAACGAGTCGGCAAATGAAATCGATCGCCAACGTCGAGGACGTGGCCAACGCGGATTTGCGCGCGGGATTTGAGTCCATCGCCGTCCTCGAACCGTTCGGCGACGGTCAGAATACGCTGCAATATCGGCTTCGTTACGTGCTGAACTGGCTGGCGGATCACGGTCTCTTCCTGCGACGCGAGGAAGGCGGACGGGAACTTTGGATCGCACGACCACATTTCCGCGTGCAGGCGCGTTTTCTCATGCTGAGTTCACATGATCGCCTGATCGAATTCCTCGGCGCGCGGGCCGACGGCACGACCACCCCAACGAGCTAATCCCCCATGGCCAAGCTGCTGCGAGTTCATCTGGTTGCTCTGGGTCATCCCGAGGCCCGCTTTCATCCGTTGTCCCTGCGCTTCGAAGGCCAGGGCGTTCCCATGGCGAGCGTCGTGAATCTCCGTAACGGTGGAGGAAAGACGTCACTGCTTTCCCTCATCTATGCGGTGCTATTGCCGGGTAAACTCGACTTCCTCGGCAAGGTTAATGGCAGCAACCGGACGGTGGATGAATACTTCACACTCGGGCGCCTGGGTGTCGTGGCCTTGGAAATGGAAAGCCAGGTTGGTCGGTTCGTCCTAATGCTGGCGTGGGTCCGCAAGGACCGTGAGGAGGCGCCAACTCTATTCTCTTTCCGGTCCGATCGTGACGGAATCCCTTTTGACGAACTGCCCTTACAGGAAATCGGTCCGGCCCCGGTCACGACGCTCGGAGATCTCGAACGATGGTTGAAGGACCGGCACGGGCGGGCGCCGGCGCAGGTCGATCTGTTCGTGGCCCCGAATTTTCGGGAATGGCACTCCCACTTGAAGAAGTCCCGCGGGGTCGACTCGCACCTTTACCGCAGCCACCTCGCCATGAATCGCTCCGAAGGCGCGGTCGACGAGGAGTTCAAGTTCACCAAGACGAATGACTTTATCCGGCGGTATCTCGAGTTCGCCATCGAGGCGCCCACGATGGGCCGCGACGCGGAAGACCCCGTCACTGCGAACCTAAACGAGCATCGGCAAAGCCTGACCAAGCTGCCGCACTACCATAAGGAGATCGATTTCATCGAACAGATCCTCCCGCCTCTGCGCGAGCTGGACGGCCATGCCAATCGCCGCAAGACCGCCGACGCCGACCGCTCGCAGGCCATGTCAGAACTTGGCCTCCTCGCCGAGGGCATCGCCTTTCTGGAACAGGATTACCGGAAGAAACAGGGTGAGTTTGAACGTCAGCACCGGGAGAAGAAAACCACGCGAGACGGGCTCATCACGCAACGGGACAACGCGCGCCGCTACGCGGGCGGCTACGACCGCAAAGCGAAGGAGCTGCGGATCAGCGAAGCGAAGGCGATCTACGACAAGGCGAAGGAGGATGCGCAGTATGCGTCCGGGCATTCGCATCTCCTGGCCTGTGCGTTGCGGTGGCGCGAAGTCCGGCGCGCAACCGTCAAACTGAAGGCGCTGACCGAGCAGCGCGATCAACTCCAGAATGATCTGCGGCCCGAACTGCAGGAGGTCGAGCGGCGCGCGCTGCGGCTCAACGAAGCCTACAACGACGCCATCTTGGGTGCAGAGGTGGCGTTGGCGGAAGCGAAGGACAACGAGACCGATACGAATTTTAAGCTTAGCCGGCAGCGGACCAAGGCCGCGGCCCTCATGACTCGGCACGGCAAGATCGGTGAGGAGTTGAGCGGGGTTCGTAGTCGCATCGAGTCGGCTAACAAGATGCGCGAGGACCTGCGGGAGAAACAAATCCTGCTACCGCGCGAAAATGCGGCGGAGGCGGAGAAGCGACTCGGTGACGAGCAATTCCGCTACAATAATAGCGTCGCGACCTTGCGCCGCGAAGCTGGGGAAGCGCGAGGCCGGGCCAAACTCCGGCGGGCCGAATCTAAGCGCCTGCTGGAACTGGCGACCAAGGCGCACGCCGCGGCCGAGCAAGCCGGCGGGGATTTGCGCCGTTTCGAGGAGGCGCGGACGGCCTGCGCCCTGCTCGATGCTGTAAAGCACGTTTTGGAGGGCGGTGATTTCGATCCTTTCAACCCCGGCGTCATCGCGGCTCTCCAAGGACGGGAACGCATCCTGCGTCAGCAGAAGCTCGCGCTGGGGATCGAACGCGCGGAGGACCGGCGGTTGATCGAGCGCTACGATCCGCAGCACCAGCCCCTGTTTCCGCCGCCACGGGAAATCGAAAAGCTGTTGGTCTGGCTGCGAGAGAGGAACATCCGCGGCGTGATGACGGCGTATGAGTGGTTGAACGCAAATCTCCCGGGTGAGCAGGCGGAGGCAGCGCGGAGTCGGCTGCGGGCCGACCCCGCGACCTACAGCGGCTTGATCGCCAACACCCAGGCCGACCTCGACGCGGCCCAGGCTGCCTGCGCCCAGTTTGCGGTCTCGCGCCCGGTCAAAATTTCCCTATCGGCGAAACTGCTGGCCCCGCCCGCCAGCGAAGCGGTCACCGTGTTGCCGGAACGCGCCGGGTTGTTCAACGCCCGCGCTGCCGTGGGTGAGTTGGGCCAGATCAGTGAGAACCAACGGCAGTTGGATGCCGATGAGGAGGAGTTGGGTCGGCAGGCGGCGTCCTTCGCTGCCGCTGCGACTCAGGTGGATTCCGTGCAGCGGCAATTCTCCGCGGTGTGGGTCGCTGATCGCCGACGGACGGTAACGGAAAGCGATGCGCTGGTGCGGCAGCACACGTCCGCCGCCGATGCCGAGCATGCCAGTGCGGAACGGGCCGACGACGATGCGCAGCGCGCCGAGCAGGAAGCCGTGACCTTCGAGCAGCGGTCAAGCGTGGCCGGCACTCAGTTGGCCCAGGTCATCACCTACCGAAACAACTTCGGGAATCACCTCGATTCGTGGCTTCACCAACAAGCGCAAAAGAGCGAGGAGTTGACCCTCAACGAAAACGAACAAAGCGATCTTGCGGCGGCGATTCGGCTGCTCGAAGCGGATCAACCGACGAATGCCGAGCGCCGTCGGCGAGCGGAAATGTCCGTGTTTGAACTTCAGACGGCGAAGAGTGCGCTCAAATTGGGAGCCTACTTGCCCGAGAAGGCACCTGCCACCGAGCACGGCGACATCGCCGCCGAGGAAGTGCCGTTCACTACGGCGCGCGACTCCTACGAGCAGAAACTCCACCATGGTCCGCTCGACGTGCAGATTTCCGCCGCCCAACAGGGCGTCACCGAATGTGAAAATCTGTTTAACCGCGGCGCGAAGGGAACCAGGAGCGATGAGATCGCGGGATTGTCAGAAACAGCTGATCTAGAATTGCAGTCGTCCATTGCCGAGGAGGACGAACGAAAAGCCAACACCGAGGAGAGCCGCACGGCCGCGGAGTTAGGGCGCGCCGAGAAGGACAAGCCGAAACCGCTGGGCGTGAATGAACGCGCCGATCTCGATCCCGAGCTGCCCAGTCCGGCAACGTCCGAAATTGCCGACCGCTACCGGGAGGAAAAGATTTTGTTGAGCAAAGGTTTGGATGAGCAGGCTGATGCGCTCCGCGATGTCGTCGTTGATTTGGAGAGCCAGGCTCGCGACGCGAAAGCGAACGCCGATCAATATTCAGGCATGGCTGACCTCGTCCTGCCGGGCCGAGCCGAGAGGCCCTGTGAACATGCCGACCTCACTGGAAATCCGGACGGTGACCGGGTCCGCGTCAAGGCGGTCAAGAAACGATTCGAGGACGCCAAGAAGCTGGCGGAGGATCTCGGCACCAAGATGGAGGCAATCTTCGACCACAAGATCGACCTCTTGGTGAAGCACGAGAAATGGGATAACTTTAGCGTCGATATTCGCGACCGTTTTCGCCGTTTCACCCGCAAGGACTACGAACAGGCCACGACCCAGCACATCCACGATTGCGAGGAGCGTAAGGCCGGGATCGACGCCAAAATCGTCGAAATCGAAAAGCTCCGCGACACGCTGGTCGACAAATTGTATGAGCGGGCGAACGACGCCATCCGCTCGCTGGAGCACGCGGCGCGGCTCAGTCGCATGCCAGACGGCACCGGGGCCTGGTCGGGACAGCCGTTCCTCAAAGTCCGAATTCCGGCGCGCGGTAATCAGGCTGAACGCCGCGTGCTGTTGGGGCGGTTGATGGATTCATGGATGGCGCCCGGCAAAAAAGATATGAGCATCCCGCGCGGCGCGGCTTTGGCGCACGATTGTCTACTCGCCGTGATGAACCAGCGTGAGATCGACATCGAGATTCTCAAACCCGAGGGAACAGTGCCGTCCGCCTGCAACTACCAGCCGGTCACGAAGCTCGCCGCATTTTCTGGCGGTCAACGCGTAACGGCGGCGATCCTTCTCTACTGTGTGATTGTCCGCGTGCGGTCCGATCAAGGCGACATGCTCACCGACTGCGGGTTTCTCGTGCTCGACAATCCGTTCGGCCAGGCGAACCACTTTCCGCTGGTCGACCTCCAAATTAATATGGCACGGGTGATGGGCGTGCAGCTCATCTATTTCACCGGCATCAACGACCTTGAAGCACTGGCGTCGTTTCCGCTTCGCTTGCGGTTGCGCAACAGCGCCCGCAACGGCGCGAACGGCGATCGATTCGTCCGGCATGAGCCCAATGCCGTCACTGCGATCCGCTTGGGCGAAACCAACCCCACCAATGGAAACGCACCTGGTGCTTGAGGCCGTGAAGGCCGCGCTTACGGCGGGCCGCAAACAGGTCGATTCCGAGGCGGTGTTCAACGCCTTGGTCGAACGAGTGCCCCATTTGCGCACGGATCCGGATCGCTGGGAACTGTTCGTCGAAATGCTGATCGCCGCCGAGTCGGAGGATCTAATTGTGCTGCCGTCAACTGAGGGGTCGGGGTGGGTGCAGACTGTCACGCCCGCGCGGCCGAAATGGATTCGGTTGCCGACAAAGAAGCCGCCGAAGGACGGATTCGATCACCGGTCCTTTCCGTGGAACCCGTCGCTCAGTTTTTTAGGAGGTGAAAGGATTTTGCCGAAGGGCATCCGGGACGCCGCACTTTCCATTCAACGATTCCTCGCCGAGGGGGGAGCATCACGCGCCCACGCGCCGATCAAGGAGCGTTCGTTCGATATTTTTGGGGACGAGAAACGACTGGAGGGACTTCAGCATTCGACAATCTTGTTTGGGACCGGAAAGTTGGGACTGGAGTTGCTACGCTGCTTTGTCGTGTCGCCAACGCCGGTTGCGGAGCGATTCGCGTTGGGGACTGGCATCATAATTCTGGAGAACGAAGCGACGTTCGATTCGTTTTGCCGGCTCTCGCGCCACAAGCCTGTTTTCGCATTAGTGGTTTATGGGCGCGGGCACGAAATCCAAAAATGCGTGCCTTATCTCCAGCGGGAGGCGTCCCGCGCTGGCGTGCCGGAGATTCACTATTTCGGCGACGTTGACCGGAGGGGTTTAGAAATTCCGCGCCAGCTGGCGTTGAACGCCGCGGTGGGCGTCCCCGTGCGACCGCTGGTTGTAGCGTATGAGGCGATTCTTCGCCAGACGCCGGCCTCAACCCAACCGGCTCCCGCGTGCTGTGATTGGTTGCCGCCCGACCTGGCGGCTCGCGCCGCGACCGTCGTGCTCGAAAGCCGCCGGCTGCCCCAAGAGGCATTCGGTTGGGACGAGATTGCGGCTCTGCATCGGCTCGACGTTTTTCTGCGCTAATATGGGAAACAAGACGAACACCGACAATTGGGGCGCCCGCGAACGGCTGCTTTACCTCGAACGCCTGGCTTACTGGCGGGGCTGGGTCCGCCGGGGGGATCTGTCCGAGAAATTCGGAATTTCGATTCCTCAAGCCTCGGCCGACATCGCGGAATATCTAAAGCGGAACGCTCCCGCACTCCGCTACGATCTCAGTCAAAAACGCTACGTGGCCAATCCGGGGATGACGCCGGTGTTTGAACGTGGCGGATTGGATGAGGCCGTGCAGTTGCTTGTCTCCGGCGGTGCGGAGGCAGCGCACGTCGACCGTGTCGCGCGGATTGACCTTCCTCACCGGCACGCAGCGCCAGAAGTGGTTCGCGATTTGGTGCGAGCGGTCTTCGCCGTCGCCGCGATCGACCTCTACTACTATTCCATGAATTCCGGCACGGAAGGCTGGAGGACGGTGAGTCCCCACGCCTTCGCCCATGATGGTTATCGGTGGCATGTGCGGGCGTGGTGTCACGACGATGCCGTCTACAAAGATTTTGTGCTCGGGCGGATTGCGCGGGTTCGAGCATCTGGCCGGAACCCTGATTCGCTGCCACCGGACGCCGAATGGCTAGAATTCGTCGACGTTCGCTTTCGGGCTCACCGCGGCCTCTCGGCGGTTCAACGGGAAGCGTTGGAACGCGATTTCGCCATGAAAGAGGGTGTCGCCGTGGTTCGGGTAAGAAAAGCGATGCTGCTCTACACTTTGGTTTACCTCGGGCTCGACACCTCGGCGACCGCCCCGGTCAGGCGCCTTGAGTTGGTCGGCAAAACAAAATCGTCCGTGCGCCGGCAAAAATAGGAGCCGGAAATTCGACAATGCTGTGCGCCACCCGCCAGAGCGATGCCGCCAAAGTGACGGCCAGCGAGACGACTAAGGCCCTGGGACCTTTTGTTTGTCCCGAGTGCGCCAAGGCGGTGATCGTCCGAAAGTGCCGGACGAAGGTAGATCACTTCGCCCATTTGCCTCCCGTGACGTGTCAGTATGGTGCCGGAGAAACGGAACAGCATCGCCAGTGCAAGACGCAGATTTTTGAGGCGTTGCGAGCCTGCCCCCACGTCACGAAATTGGAGCTAGAGCGCCGTCTGGGTGAAGTGCGCCCCGACATCAGTTGCTTTATCGGTCGCGTTCCGGTCGCGATCGAAGTCCAGATCAGCGCGCTTTCCTATGACCTGATTTTGAAGAGGACGGAGGCGTATGCGCGGAAAAAAATCTATCTCCTCTGGCTGTCCCCGTGGACGGACGATTTGGAATTCAAGGATCGTTACGCACCGAAACTTTGGGAGCGATGGTGCCATGCCGCCTACTACGGCCGAGTTTACTTTTGGTTCAACGATAGCCGGGTAGTTCCCTACCATTTTGATCCCTACCTGCTGCATGTTCCTCATTCGGAATGGCACGGCGAAGGTGGCGAAGAGATGAGCAGCGGGGGCTACGACCGATTCTCCAAGAAGTTCAAAACACCGGCTAGGGGGAGACTCCTGGACATTGCCACCGACTTTGTGCCAGTCGACCATCCCGGCTTCGTGGGTGGCAGCATGATCGTGCCACCGTGCCGATTGTTCAAAGACCGCTTTGGGAAGTTCGACCAGTTGCGATTCGCACCAGTTCCTGCCGTCGCGCAGCCCGCTTCGGACGAGTATGACGACGACGCTGATGCGTCGGACTAACGATACTATCTCCGCACTATGGAAATCAACGAACCACCCTTTGCTTTGCTCGACATGGGCGACCACGAATGGCGCTTTCAGGAATCGGATGCGATGGACGAAACGACGGGCAAATTTGACGAGCTTTTGGAAAGGCATCAGGGCCAGAAAGAGCTGCCGGGCGCCCTCCGCAAATTTGTAAAGGCGCACCCCGACCACATCGACGGATTGCACCACTACGCATCGTGCCTGGGTGACGCCGGCAAGCGGCTCGAAGCGCTGGCTTTCTCACAGACCGCCGTCGCAACCGGACTTCGCGCTTTGCCCGCAACCTTCGCGGTTGGCCGTGATCGGCTGCCTACCGGTTGGGTGCAGAACCGCCCGTTTCTTCGCGCGCTGCATGGGTTGACGTCGGCCCAGTGGGCGGCCGGCTTGCGGCAAGCCGCCATTTCGTCAGGCGAACTCTGCCTCGCCTTGGATCCAGAAGATCGGATGGGCGCCCGGTTTTCCCTGATCTCGTTTCACCTTGATAGCGCTCGTCCGAAACTGGCCTTGGCGCTGTTCGAGCGCGAACGGTATCGCGACATGTTTCACGTTTTCGAGTATCTGCGGGCGTTCGCGTTGATTACCGTGGGCAAGGAAGATGAAGCCAAGACCGTGCTCAGGGATTGTTGTTTATCCAGCTACCCGCAGGTCGCTCGGTTCATTCTCGAACCCGATACCGCCCGACCGGCAAATGATGGCTGGGGAATTGCGATCGGGAGTGAGTTCGAAGGCTGGTATTATGCGCAGCAATTCGGATTTACGTGGCGAACACACGAGCGGGCTACAGCGATTCTCGTCGCTGAAACTCGAGCCATCGCAGCGCGCAACTGGGGCCGATTCGGCAAGGAGGGTTAGGCGTGCCGGCTATCTGGTGCCACCGCGAGAAGTGGTAGCCATCTCCACGGTTTGCTGGGACTAATTGCCGCCGATTTCCCGAACTCCATTTCGAATCATGAAAAGACGCGATTCCCGACAACCGGTAAATATCCCTTGGGAACAGTGGGCGCCGTTGTGGAAGGAGAACACGATGCCGAGACCCGGTTCAAAGCCGAAGGTCTATTCTGAACCGTTCGAAGCCCTTTTCCGTATCCAGCGGGGGTTGGCTGGACATGTCAGCTTCCTCTCAACGTGTGACGCCAATATCGTTTTTACGGAGTATCTGCTCTACGAACCGATCCTCTCGATTCTGCGTCACAGGAAATATGACGTCGCGTGCGAGGTTCCGTGCGCCGGACCCGCGGCGAAGGCGGTCGGCGATCCGCAGCGGATCGATTTCGTGGCAACCAAAGGCGGCCAGACAATCGCGCTGGAGATCAAATGGCTCCGGTGGGGCAATGAAGCCAATCGCGACTACCTCGATATTGTGAGGGACACCGAGAAGCTCATCGAGGCACGAAACGCGAAGCAGGCGGGCCGCTGCTTTTTGTGCGTTTTTGGACGACACTCCCAGATCGCTCACTTTCGTGGAGCGAATGTGCAGGCTCAAATCGAGAAGTTCGACGAGGCGCTACCTCCACTCTATGCTGACTTCAGGCGCACCATTTTCGGTAGCCGGATCTTTGAGCTGAAAGCCGGAGCTTCGAACCGGGGCGCGACGAAAGGCTAAAACGCGGTCAGTCGGCGTAACCCGCTCGGCGGGCTGATTATCTGCTTTGCACCGCCAGCACGGATTTGGCACCGTCCCGAATGCCTCCCAGTGTCGAGCACGGCCCTTTCGCTGGGGCGGAAGTAAACATCTATTGCGACGAGAGTCGCCATGAAGGCCAAAGCGCGCAGCGCTACATGGTCATCGGCGGCATCTGGCTTCCGCGCGAAAAACGGCGGGAGATCCTTGAGGGGCTGCGCGCCATTCAGGCGGAGCACCGCATCACCGGGGAGCTTAAGTGGGCGAAAATAAGCGAGCGGCGCCGGAAGGGTTACGAAGCGATTATCGATTTTATTGCGCGTCGCCCGGATGTTCATTTTCGCTGCATCGTCGTGGACAAGACCAAGGTCGATTCCGACAAGTATTTTAAGAACGACCGGCAGCTCGGTTTTTGGGTGTTTTACTGGCATTGCCTCAAACAGTGGATGGGGAACGGGAACACCTACTTCGTCTCGATCGATTTCAAGCCGTCCAGCCTCCTTTCCGGTCCGCGCCGCCTGAAAGAAATTCTGGAAAATGAATGCATGCGCCGGGCTTGGGTTCGCTCGCTCGATTGTGTCGATTCCAAGGAAAATCTTTTCTGCCAGATCGCCGACATTCTGATCGGCGCCGTCGGCTACGAGGAAAACGAACTTACGACGAGCGCGACCAAGCTCGCGTTCTGCGCGCACGTCGCGCAGGCCTTCGGCCGGAAAAATTTGCGGGGGACCGATTACCCCTCCCAGTTGAAGTTTAACGTTTTTCGGATTTGGTCGTGAACACGCCGGTCGATCTAAAGGCGCTGCTCCTTCCGGAGGATTGGACGGACGAGCAAATCGAAGCTGAAGCGCGCCGGATCTATTTCGATGAGCTGGTGCCGAATCCTCCGGTGATTCCGGCTTGTTCATGGCTTGAACCCAAGTTGATCACGGTGGCGCCGACGGAAGGCGGCTTTCAAAAAATCTTCGGCGAAACCGAAGGTTGGGCTGGATACTCCCATCGCAAGACGGGGCGCCTCAGCTTGGCGCGAATGCAGTGTGCGGGGTGGATTCGGCCGATCTTGGAATTGCGGGTGCCGAAAACAAAGGTTTACACCAACCAGCATTCGTTGGGGCCGCGGGAGTTCGTCCCGGGAGTGAAGCCGAAGAAGAACCGCATTTTTGTCACGACCGGCGTGAATGTGCTCTACTTCATTTCGCTGGTTTATGTGTCCGAGGATACACTGGCGCTGGCCACGGCCTTTGAGCCTGAAGGTAAGTGGCTCCGTGAAACGCTGAAAAAGAGTGGCACCGCTTTGCTTGGCCCGCCAGCCCCGTAAAAAAAGAACCCCGCGAAGTGCGCGGGGTTTGGATTCGCTGCTCCATAAGGGGCAGGAGGTCCTGCCGAGGCTTGCGCTCCGGCATCGGTATTACCATCGGCCCTTCTTGGGGGTTTTCAACCCAATTCCTCACTTATTTAGGTGAGCAAAGGAGCGAAATCGGCTGCTTTCCGCGCTCATCGACTGCGACTGGGTGAAGCTTGGGCGCGGCGGGCTATCGCCCGGCTAGTTCTTTTTCTTCCGGACGAGTCCGAGCGCCTTCTTGATGTTCTGCACGCTCGGGAGGGAAATACCAAGGGACTTGGCGATCTCGTTGCCGGTTTTCCCTTCCTCCGCGAGCGTCTTCACGCTCGCGCGGGTGGCGTCGGTGATCTTGGCGCGCTTCCGGCGCTTGGGCGTGGCGGCTTTCGCTGCGCCGGGTTTACGGCCACGGCGTTTGCCAGACGCGGCTTTGACGGCGATGAGAAAAGACCTCGTATCGGCGAAGCCGAAACGGGCGGGCAGCGCAGCCAGTTCGCTGCGGAGTTCGGCGGCAATCGTGGATTCCAATTCGGTAACCCTGGCTTTCGCAGCGGCGAGTTCCTTGATTTTGTCGGAGACCATGTTTTCGGAGATACCTCGGAGATCATACGACGCAAACCCGCATTCGGCGGCGGACAGGTAGCTTCTCCAGAACCTATTCCGGAATCATCGGAGAGACGTTCTCCCACGGGCACGGTAAATTGCCGGGGTCGTGCCGCCCTGCAATTATCGGTTCGCGGCGGTGGTGTTTCGCCCGCCCTGCGCGGCGGGAACGGTAGGGTTCCCGATGCCTGTTCGTCGCTACGTGCAAAATGGCCGCGAACCTTCCCGCGATTGTGGCCCCTCCGTCGCCGTCAAGGACACTACGCCTGCGGCGTTCCTCCTTGACCGCGCCTCCGGGGCAATCCGGGGTTGGCGCGGCCGTGGTTTGCGGTCGGTTTCAAGCGGCGTTCAGCCTGCGCAACGTCAATGGCGTGCCCATTGTGGCGTTCAGCGTTGAACAACCATGATCGCAATCCAAGCGTCCGACTCATGCCTTCGGATTTCAGCGCCCCGCTGCCTGGCTACAAAGGATACGAGTTCCAAAAGCTCGTTACCGTGTGGCTTGGGTTGAAGATCATGTTCGAGGAGAATCGCTGTGACGCGTTGACCGTGGAGCCCGCTTCAGCGGAAGACGTGGCTGCCCAACTCGAGGTGAAGGACGCAGCGTCAACCGTCGGTGTCACCGCAAACTCGGTGCCGTTGGAAATCCAGATCAAGAGTCGCGGGAAGAATTGGGCGGCATCGACCTTTGGCGCCGTGATTGGAAAGAAGGCATCGGCGGGATCGGCGAAAAAGAAGGCCCGCGGACCGGCACCACGGCCAAGGGCGATCGAAATGCTCCAGAGCGATCCGCAAAAGCTTTTCCTGCTCATCACGAATGCGCAGCTGGATCCCGATCTGACCGATTTTCGCGTGCGGGAAATCGGCGAGCGGTCGTCGGCTACGACACTCTCCGCTCCTGCCGGCAAAAATGTCCCGGGGGACGTATGGTCACGAATCGGAATCTTTCCGGTGCTCACCGTGGAGCGGGTGGAACTGGAGATCGACCAGTTGCTGAAAAAATGTGGTCATGTGCCGGCGGGATCGCTCGGCGACTGCCGGAAGCGTCTGATCAACGAGGTTCATCTCCGGCTGCTCGGCAGTGCTGGCAACCTTTGGCCCAAAGGAAACATCGCCGAGGCGATGCGCGTCGCTGGCGGATTGCCTCCAACGCAATCGGCGATTGTCGCGCCGACGAACTTCCGGGCGCTGGAACAGCAACTCGATGCGCGGCATAGCGTCCTTCTCACCGGGGGACCCGGACTCGGCAAAACCGAGGTGGCACGGGAACTCGTGCGACTCCACCGCCTTCGTCCGGAACCATTCGAGAAGGTTGACGGAGCAGTCGCGCGGGCGGAAACGATCCGCGAGGTGCTGGATGCGCCCGGTGCACACATCTTCCTTTTTGAAGATCCGTGGGGAAGCGACCGGTTGGCGGAAGATGCCGACTATTGGGCCAGCGAGCTGCCCAAACTGATGCGCCGCGCGTCGGCGGAGAAACGGTTCGTCGTTACATCGCGCGACGGCATCCGGCATGAGGCTCTGCGCAACGGGATTTATCCCGGCCTGACCGACGTTGAAGTCAAATTGGAGGCGGCGCACTACCCTGAAGCGCTGCGATGGGAAATTGTGCAGCGCAAATTGGAGGGGGCGTTGCCGTGGCAGCACGATTGGGCGGCTCGCCATCGCGAAAAATGCCTGCGTGAGCTTACCGTTCCGCTTTCACTGGACCATTTTTGCAGCCGCTTGAGGCGCGCGATGGACGATACCGAGCTGAAAATCGAGGACGTGCTCCACGAATGCAATGTCGACGCGCTCGCGCAGGCGTGTGGGGCGGAGATCAGGGCTCGGGGAACGGAAACGATTGCCGCGTCACTGGTCCTGTGGGCGCTACACCACGCACGACAACGCGTCACCATCCCGGCGACCATCGAGGTCCGCGATCTGCTGCGACAAGCCGGCTACAGTTTGTCCATTGATCCTGAAAAGACATTGGGCGGGCTGGTGAACGCAGGATGGTTCAAGCGCAATGCCGATGGCTGCACGGCTCATCCAACCTGTCTGACCGGCATCGCCCAGTTCCTAGTCGATGAAGGCGCGATTGCCGACGATGTCCTGCGGTGTTTGCTGATCGGATTGGTCAGTGTCCGGAAGGTAGAGGAAGCATTCCGCATCCTCCGCCATCTGTCGAAACGGCCTTCGGCGATTACGGCATCTGTTCGCCAAAAGATCGAAGACTACTTGGTGCAGACGTATCTGCGGGCCACCACCAACGCCGCCGAGGCCATGGCCCACGTCGTGGCTTTTTCCCAGGCGAGCGATCCCGTGACCACGCTGTTGAAGGCACTCGACGCGCGGAAGCCGATGCCGAAGGAGATGGCCAGTTTCGACAAATGGGGTCAGCCCGCCCTGAACCCCGTCCAAACCGAGGAGATTCGCGGTTCAGAGAACGCCGAGACGGCCGCGCGTATTTTCGTTCTGCACGTCCTGCCCGAGGCTTCGATGTTGCGCTATGATGGTCAGCAACTCGTCGGGTATTTCCGCGAATTTGGCTGGGACTTCGGATTGGAATTCCGTGCCCAGGCCGAAGCGGGGCTGATCCACCCGCGAGGGGAGTCGTTGCTGGATGTTTTCGTGGCCGGCGCGCTGCTGTCGGACAACCCGCCCTTCGATCCGCTGCTGGATCAGTGCCTGGTGTCGATCGAGAACACTGGAAAAGAGTGGGACAACGGCGCCGAAGAGCGTCGGGCGGCGAACCAGTCGGAACGCGACGCGGGGGAGGCCAGCCATATTGACGACGAGGGCCAGGAATTGTTCACGCCGCGCATCATCCTTCGGGACATCATCGCTTTCCGGCGACGAGCGGAAGGATGGAGATGGCTTGAGCACCATCCGCGCCGCGACGATCTGCTCGACGCGTGGGCCGAAGGGATCGGCTCGGCGACGACGGTTGAAGAATTGGCGGATCTCATCCGCATCTGCGGTGCCGCCAACCGGCCCACCGTATGGAAGGCCATCGCCAAGGCCGAGAAACTCGAACTCGCTTCAGAATTGGTTCGCGACTTGCAGACCGCCCCACTGGACGAGCTGTCGAATTGCGCCGAACAGTTGGCCTGTCTCTTTCCACTTGATCGTTGGGATGAGGTCGTGGCGGCGGTCGGGTTGTTGCCGCTCCCCCGAAAGGCCGCCGTGGCTAGCTCCGATTTGTTTCGGGCGGATGATCGCGACGCAAAACATGCCGCGTTGGCGGGAGTATTCAATCCTGCGGAACGAGCCGCGTTTGAGCTGGGCGCATCCCACTTTTTGGACAGCCGGGTTTTGTGGGTGTGATATAAGGGAGGATGAACCCGAGCTGCCCTTGTCCTCCTGCGGAGCGGACCACCGAGTCGGCTCCTTTGCCCTTGGCCGAACTGCAAAGTGCGCTGCCTGCCTGGACGGCGCGCCTGCAAGCGGATTTGACTGTGAGCGTGCGCGCCAGCGCCGAGAACGTCGGGCACCTCGAAGAGCGCATCGCCGAGCGCGTCCGGGAAGTGGCGCGCCTGGCGCTGGAGGAGGCCGCGCAGGCTAAAGCGGACGCCACGCCCCTGCGTTGCCCGGTCTGCGGCCAGCCGTTGAGCCGAAAAAAAGGTGGTGCGACGCGCACCTTCGAGAGCCGCTTTGGCCCGATCACGGTGTGCCGCCCCCGCGCGTGGTGCCGGCGTTGCCACGCGTGGCGTTGTCCGGCCGATGCGGCGCTCGGCTTGGGGGACACCTCGGGCTACTCGCCCGGAGTGCAGGAAATCGCCGCCTTGAGCGTGAGCAAACTGCCCGTAGCCGAAGCCAGCGCGGTGATCGAGCGGCTGGCGGGCGTGAAGCTGCCGCGCGCCACTCTGGACCGCGAGGCGCGCCGCCAAGGCCTGCGCGCGGAAGCGGAGCGCACGCAACTCGACACGCAGATGCGCACCGCGCAAGGCCGCGCCCAGCAGGTGCGGGAACTGCAACTGGAGCTGCCGCTGGAGCCATTCACGCTGGTCATGGAGGTGGACGCCTGGAACATCCGCGAGCGCGACGAGCACTGGGGCAAAAGCGCCGAGCTGCGCGCGGCCGGCACCGAGCCGGACCGCTGGCACTGGGTCTACGGCGCGACCTGTTTCCGCTTGAGCCAGCGCGCCCAGACGGCCGCCGGCCGGCCTGTGATTTTGAGCCGCGGTTATGTGATGACCCGCGGCGGCATCGACGCGTTGCGCGAACAACTCTTTGCCGAAGCGAGCCGGCACGGCTTGGGCCAGGCGGCCGACGTGCTCGTGGTGGCCGATGGCGCCGTGTGGATCTGGAATCTGGTGGACGACCGGTTCCCGCAGGCCCGGCAACGGCTCGACCTGTTTCATGCCAAACAGCACCTCTGGGCGGTGGCCGAAGCGCTCCATGGCGCGGGCACGCCCGCCGCGCAGGCCTGGCTCAAGCCCCTGCTCGCTCAACTGGAAGACGGCCAGGCGCTGCGCCTGCTCGACGATCTGCGCTTGGCGCTCGCCGGGTTGGCGGCCGAGCCCCGCGCGCACCTCGAGCGCGAAATCGGCTATTTTGAAAATCACCGTGAGCGGCTCGACTACCGCGACGGTAAAGCCCGTGGCGAACCGCTGGGCAGCGGCGCGATGGAATCGACTTGCCGCCAATATCAATGCCGCTTCAAGCGTCCCGGCCAGTTCTGGACGCAACGCGGCGATGAAGCGCTGCTGTGTTTGGAAACGTTCTGGCGCAACGGGCGCTGGAAACACCTCTTTCCCCACGTCGGCTCCTTCGACCCGTCCAGAAATTGAGATGCGCCCGTTTGAGCTAAGCCGCGATGCGGATCCGAACGAACTGCCCAAAAGCTTTGATCTTCCGACCCGAGACGCTCTGCAGATCCTCGCTGCGGAAGCGGACGACGACTTTGCGGCTCGGGCGGTATTGGTCCTCGCACGCCAGGGAGAAGCCGTGACCAGCTTTCTTCCCCGGATTCGTGGCAGCGCGAGTCGCCGCGCCCGCGAATGGGCCCTCTTCGCCGGACTGCTGGCAAAGCCGCCGCTAATGGATCGTCGGGATCTGAAGTCGGCGTTGGCCGATCCCGAGTTTCGGATTCGGCGGAACGCGACCCTCGCCCTGAGTTGGAACGCAGACGCCTATTCCAAACAACTGGTGATCGGTATGAGCAACGATCCGAGCGCACCGGTGCGTGAAGCGTGCGCCGAGGCCATCGGCCGGGAAGCGTGGCCGGAGGGTCAGCAGACACTGGTCAAGCTCCTCCGTGATCGCCGGGACAAGAATCCATCGCCGGGAATTTTTGTGGGCAGCCGACCGGATTTTCACGTGGCCCGGGCGGCGGCGGACGCGATGACCAAGTTCACCTCCTTGGACCGCAAGACGATCACCGGCGGCCTGGAATTCCTGAAACAGCGCGAAGTGAATCGTTGGTATCCTCGTGATGACGTTGAGGTCCACCGGGGAGTGATGATCGCGCTGTCCCGTCACAACGACGAGCGATTGGTGCCGACTTTTCTCCCCATGTTGGCGGATGATTGGTATGTCGAAGGCGACAAATACTCGGGATATCCGCTACGGTATGCCGCCGCTTGGGGGCTGCACCGACAGTTGAATGATTTTCCGGAACGCGCGTCGCTCCTCGACTTGGAACCGCTGATCGCTGCGGCGAAACACGATGACGGCCGGTTGGCCGGCCCGAGTCTTATTCTCCTCGCTGGAATTGCGCACAGCGCACCGGAACCCTTGTTGCAGGTGTGTGGGGCACCGACCATGACACCCGTGCGCGCGTTGCTGGCGCTGGCGAACCTCCCCGACGAAGCGACGGCGGTAGTCACCACGCTGCGAGAATGCCTCGGCTCCGATCATCCCGCGCTTGCCCTTCTAGCCATGTCCGAAATGCCGACGACCGTAGAAAAATGGGACGAGTGGTTGGCTGAAAACCCACGATTCGCGGCTTGGGTGAAGACCATCAGCGGGGAACACGACCAAATAAATCCGGCACTGCGCTGGTCGTTCGGTTCGAGATTTCCCTCGCCCCCTCCAAAGGAGTTTTTCAGTGCCGATCTGCAAACGAGTTTGGTTCCGAGAAGCATCAAATCTTTGACTACTTGGTCGATGTTTAACGAGTGAGGTCGCGACCCGTTCGATGTCGGCGGTGGTTCTTGCACTCCGACGGCTTGTTGGCGGAACTCGGCACTACCAGGCGATAACCATGACTGAACGACAAGAGCAGGTGCTGGAGTTTGTGCGCGCCTAGGTTGCCAAAGGTTGCCAGAATTCTCGGAAGTCCCCACGGGGGTGAAGGCCCCGTGGGGCTGATTGAGCCCAAAAAGGTTGTCAGAAGGTTGCCAGAATTTGTGTTTCTGACTTCACATCGCCGCATTTTCCTGCATGTTTTTGCACGTTCTAAAACACTAACAATTAACTAAGTCCGCGATTCATTAGCGACTTAGCATCCCAAATCTTTCACGGTTCGAATCCCCGTGGGGACGCCAGCATAGAAAAGCCCGCTACTCGAATGAGTTGCGGGCTTTCTTTTTTCCCAACGCCCAATCGGCGACCATTTTGCGCACACTTTTGCGCCACGGTGGGGCAAGGTCCACAGATGTCCAAAGCGTGATGACGGTTGCCTGA
>CANJIU010000002.1 GCA_947474365.1 Opitutia bacterium
CCAACGCAAATATACGACAAAAACCCGTCCCTCCCGCCGTGCTCCGCACGGCGCTCAGCAGCCCGTCAGAGTTGGGCCTCCCGTCGCCGGAAAAATTTTGGAAAATCACCCCCAAGCCTGATTTTCCAAGTCCGACGGGCTGCTAGAGGAACTTTTCGAGCAGGCGCTCGCGCTGCCGGCCGAAGAACGCGAGCCTTGGCTTGGGCGGGCATGTGTCGATGATGAGTCGTTACGTAAAAAAGTCCTGGCTCTCCTGCAGTCGCACGAGGCGGCGCAGAGTTTCATGGAGTCCTCTCCGGCCGACCTGACGCACGATTCAAAGCCCGGTTTTCAGATTCCCACTGAGGAAAAGCCTGGCGACCGCATCGGCCGCTACAAGATCCTACAGAAAATCGGAGAGGGTGGCTGTGGCGTCGTTTTCATGGCTGAGCAGGAGGAATCCGTCCGGCGACGGGTCGCGCTGAAAGTGATCAAGCTCGGCATGGACACCAAGGCGGTCATCGCCCGCTTTGAGGCCGAGCGACAGGCGCTGGCCCGCATGGAGCATCCCAACATCGCTCGCGTCCTCGACGCCGGCGCGACCAGTTCGGGCCGCCCCTACTTCGTCATGGAGCTGGTGCGCGGCATGCGCATCACCGACTACTGCGACCAGAACAATCTTTCGACGGAGCAGCGACTCGACCTCTTCATCAAGGTGTGCCAGGCGATCCAGCACGCCCACCAGAAGGGTGTCATTCATCGCGATATCAAGCCGTCGAACATCCTTGTCACCCTGCACGACGGGGCGCCGGTGCCGAAGGTGATCGATTTTGGCATCGCCAAGGCGACTCAGGGCCGGCTCACGGAGCAAACGCTGTTCACCGCGTTTGAGCAGTTCATCGGCACGCCGGCCTATGTGAGCCCCGAACAGGCGGAGATGAGCGGTCTCGATATCGATACGCGCTCCGACATTTATTCGCTCGGAGTCCTGCTCTACGAATTGCTCGCGGGGCGTACTCCCTTTGACATGCAACAGCTCGTGGCGTCGGGCATCGATGAGATGCGCCGCCAGATTCGTGAACAGGAGCCGCCCCGGCCGTCGCTGCGCCTGCGCACGCTTAACGACGAGGACCGCACGACGGTGGCGCGGCGGCGCGGCACGGATGCGCCGCGGCTTTCTCTCCGCCTGCGCGGGGATCTCGACTGGATCGTGATGCGTTGTCTGGAAAAGGATCGCAGCCGCCGTTACGAAACGGCCAACGGACTCGCGCAGGACATCCAGCGGCACCTCGACAACGAACCAGTGACGGCGCGACCGCCGAGCACGGCCTACCTGTTGCAGAAGCTGATTCGCCGCCACCGGCTCGCGTTTGGGGCCGGAGCAGCCATTGCTTTGGCCGTGGTGGGGGGCTCTGGGATGTCGCTGCATCTTCTTTTCCGCGCCCGCACCGCGGAAAGGTTTTGGGAGGACAAGACCAAGGAGGCGGAGAAGGAGAACGTGCGCCGTTCGGAGCTCGCGAACAAACTGACGAAGGAGCTCAAGGACATCGGCCTGGCTTTCGCCCGTGGCGGCGATCAGCGGGAATTGCGGGAGCGGCTCGACCAGGCCACGAAACGCAAAAAGGAGCTGGCGGATCAGTCGGAGGTGGAGGCCGGCGTGGACGAGACACTCGGCACCTATTATTACAAGCTGGGCGAATATAAGCGGGCGGAGGAACTCCTGATCGAGTCGATCGAGATGCGCAGCAAGCGCGATGACAAGCCGGAGGAGGTCGCCAAGGCGCTCAACTTTCTCGGCCTCGTCTACAGCCTCCAGTCGAAGTGGGACAAGGCCGAGGTCAAGGTGAAGGAAGCGCTTGAGCTGCTCCAACACCGCCTGACCAAGCAGTATCCTGAAGACCCGGAAATCGCCCGCACCCAATTCAATCTCGGCTGGATGCTCCAGCAGCAGGCCAAGCTGAGCGAGGCGGAAAATTTTCTGAAACTGGCCCTCGAGCAACAACGCAAACTCAAGGGTTGCACCCCCGACGATGTGGTGGCCTCGCTCTCGCGGCTCGGCTCGGTGCAGATGCAAGACGGGCGGATGCACGATGCGGAGGCCAATTTGCGCGAAGCTCTCGATATCACCGTTCGGGACCACGGTCACGATTCGCTCGCGACCGCGAGCGTCCTCACCAATCTGGCCGTTGCCATCGCCGCCAATCAGGCGCGAATCCCGGATGGAATCGCGCTTTTTCGGGAAGCGGTCGAAATTCGGCAGCGGATCAACAATCCGGAGGCCGCTTCCGTGCCTCCCACCTCGCGCCCTTCCGCGGCGGCGCTCACTTCCGACGGGAAGCCAACGGCCAGCGTCGCCGCCATGTTGGCCAAGCCGGGCGCTCTGGCCGAACTCGAGGCCGGTCTGCGGGATCAGCAATTGTTGGTGGTGACAACCTATGGAAAGGGTAGTTGGGAGGAAGCTTTCTATCTTGCGCTGACCGCGTGGGTCTTGCTTGGTGAAAAAAAATACGCCGAGGCCGAGGCCGCCACCTACAAGTCGCTGCAAATCCGGCTCAACCTACGGCCCGACGATTGGAGCGTGTATCATGCGCGTCACATGCTGGGTGCCGCCAAGGCGGGTCAGCTGCGCTTCGATGAGGCGGAGTCCCTCCTGATCGACGGTTACCGGGGCATGAAGGAGCGACTCGCCGACATCCCCACGTTTCACAAGGCGCGGCTCGGCGAGGCCGCGAACCGCATCGAGGACTTTTTCACGAAGCGGGGACGTGCCGACAGGGCCGCGGAGTGGAGAACTGAGTTCAAGAGCCTGCCGCTGGAAGCCCAGGAAGTGTTGGTTCTGCCGATCCTGACGAAGTAGCCGCCGGTGATTTGGCGGTTCGGTGAAACGAAGAATGCCCGCGCCGGATGGGGCGACCGTCCTTGTCATTATTTTTCCAGTACGGTGATCGGTTTCGTCGCGGAAGTTCGCTTTGTGGGGGGAAGACTACTGGTTCGCCGGCGCCCGACCCTTCCGGCGCGACTATTAGACCGACTGCCCATGAAATCCAAAGCCCCCTCGTTCCTCCGCGCCAGCCTGCTGGCGTTCGTTCCCGTCGCGCTTTCCGCGCAAGACGTCATCCAACTCGAGAAATTCGAGGTCACCTCCCAAAAACGCGTCCAGATGATCTCCGACGTGCCGGTGCCGATCACGGCGTACTCCGGTGCGTTTCTGGAGCGCGCCGGCGTCAACGACTACAAATCGCTCGCCCCGCTCGTGCCCGGCCTGTTCATCCAGGAACAGTCGCCCAATAATCCCGGCATCAACCTGCGCGGTATCACGACCGACAGTGGTGACCCGCGCGCCGAGACCCGCATCTCCCTCTTTCAGGACGGCGTTTCGATCAGTCGCTCGCGGGCGAGCGTCGTCGAGCTTTTCGATCTCGAACGCGTCGAGGTGCTGAAGGGGCCGCAGGGCACGCTCTTCGGCCGTGGGGCTGAAATTGGCGCGATTTCCATCATTCAGAGCAAAGCCAGGGACGAGACATCCGGCCAGCTCACGGCCGGCTTTGGCAGCTACAACGAACGCCGCGCCTCCGGCTATACCAACGTCCCGATCATCGCCAACCAGCTCTTCGGCCGCTTCGCCTTCACCTGGAATGAGCACGACGGCGTGGTCGACAATCTTGCCGATGGCTCCTCGCTCAACGGCAAGAAGACCCTTGCCCTCCGCGGCGCGGTCCGCTGGCAGGCCGCCCCACAGACGACGGTCGACGTCCTCGCCAACTGGCAACATGACACGCCTCCGGGCACCGCCTTCAAGAGCGGCGTCATTCCGACCTCGCGCGGGGACACCAGCCCGTTCGCCGCGGCCGAGCTCAACCGGGGCAGTGCCCTCGGCATCGACCGCACGGTCGGTGGCGTCACCGCCATCGTGTCCCACGAGTTCAGCAAGGCCTGGTCGCTCACCGCCACCACCGGCTGGCGTCAGTACGACTCGTACGAGAATTTCGATGCCGACGGCTCGCGTCTCTTCCTGCTCGAGTTCGCCGAGGACTCGCGTGGCCGGCAATTCAGCCAGGAGGTGCGCGTCAACTTCAACGACGGCGGACGGTTCACGGGCTTCGCGGGCATGAGCTACTTCAGCGAGAGTGGCGTCTCCCGTGTGCCCTTTTTCACTGACGAACGGCAGCTCTGGCCCTTCCTCGCCGGATCGTTCCGGGACAACCTGCTCGCCGGCGGATTGCCGGCTGCGCTCGTCAACGCCGCCGTTCCCACCGCGAGCCCGTTCGCCCCGCAGGCGCGGCTGCCCCTGACCTTCGCCGCCTTTGCCACGCCCGGGCTGCCCGCGTCCCTCCAGGGTCTCGCCGGCCTCGCGGGCGCGCCGCTGCGCCCGTATCGGAGCGACGACTACGCACAGTCGGGCCGCACCCGCGCGACCGACCTTTTTCTCGACGGCACCTGGCGCGCCACCGATCAGCTTGAAATCACCGCCGGGGTGCGCTTCTCGCGCGAGCAACTCACCTCCGGCTACGAGGCGACCAACGGCAGCCCGCCCACGCTCGGTTTCATCGTGAACGCGATTCCCGGTTATCCCTATCTGCCGACGGCCGGCCAGCGCAAGGCGAGTGAGAGCACCTCGTCCTGGGACGGTCGCCTCAACGCTCGCTATGCGCTCTCGAAGACCCTCAGTGCTTACGCCAGCATCTCGCGGGGGCACCGCCCTCGCAGCCTCCTGCTCGACTCGACCACCACGACCTCCGTCCGCGAAGAGACCGTGGTCAACCTTGAGGCCGGATTGAAGGGAACGCTGGCCGATGGGCGGGTGCAGTGGTCCGGATCGGCCTTTCACTACGACTACCGCCACTTCCAGACCACGGTGTTGAGCCTCGGGAAGTTCTCGACCGTCGACGCCGGCAATGCCACGGGTCGCGGGCTCGAGCTCAGCCTGCAGGGCCGAGTTGCCGCCGGGTTGAGTGTGTTTGGCAACTATGCCCTGACTGACGCGAAGTTTGACGACACCGACGACAACGGTCGCCGTCAGCAGTACGCCGGTTACACCTTCCGTCTTACTCCCCGCCATACGATTTCCCTCGGCGGCACGTACACGGTCCCGGTGGCGGGTGCCGGACAGTTCTTCGTCACCCCGATTTGGACCTACAAGGCCAAGCACTTCTTTGAGGATAACAACGCTTCCTTCGGTTACTCGCTTCGCCAGGACGGCTATGGCATCGTGAATCTCCGTGCGGGCTGGCGTTCGCCGAAGGGCCGCTGGGAAATTACGGCGCACGCCGAGAACCTCCTCGACCAGGAGCACATCATCGACGCGGGCAACACCGGGGGATCGTTTGGCATCCCGACGTTCGTCGCTGGCGAGCCGCGCCGCCTGGGGGTGCAGGGGAGCCTGCGCTGGTAATCTCCGGGAAAACTACTGCGATGTTCTCTGTCATCGGGGCTCTTTGCCCTGCTCGTTGTTCTCGTCCTGGTGGGTCAGGCCATTTCGCAGGACTGATCGGGATATCCCGGTGACAGTCTCTGACGCTTTCAATGTCGGAAAAATCAAAGAAACCGCGATCTCATTGTCATGGGATTTTCGCACGGGAAGAGGTCGAAACCGCTCCTCCACGTCGTAATGAATTACTCGCTCATTCCACTCATTAAGTCGGCATCACTTGTTTTTTCGGGCCTCCGCCACGGAAAAGCTAAAGCTGGCCATCGAAGGCTGGTTCCTTATGAAGAACGACTTCGCCGAAACCGCGCGGCAGCGGTTCCGACGTTTCCATCGATGACTCCCCACCTTTCACGCAGCGCCAGCACGATCGTGTCCGCACTCGTCGTGTGTGCGAGTCGGGTGTTTGGCCTCGTGCTGCCCATGGTCGTGCTGTTGTCAGGGTGCACCACCCTCAAGCATACGGCGATCGACAAACTGGGCGACACGCTCGCCTCCGGCGGTACGGCGTTTTCCGGCGATGACGATCCGCAGCTCATCGCCAGCGCCGCCCCTTTCAGTTTGAAAATGATGGAGAGCTTGCTCGCCGAACGGCCGCAGCACCGCGGGTTGCTGCTGGCGACGGCGAGTGGCTTCACTCAGTACGGCTACGCGTTCGTCCAGATGGAAGCGGACGAGCTTGAGGGCACGGACATGGCCGCCGCCTCTGCCCGCCGGGATCGCGCTCGGCGACTTTATCTGCGGGCCCGGGATTACGGGCTGCGCGGCCTCGCCGTCACCCACGCCGATTTTGCCCAGAAGCTGCGCGCCGATCCCATTGCCGCGGTGAAAGTCTGCGGGCGCGACGATGTGCCGTTCCTCTACTGGACCGCCGCCTCGTGGGCTGCCGCCATCTCGATCAAGAAAGACCGGCCCGATCTCATTGCCGACCTTCCATTGATGGAGGCTTTGATCGACCGCGCTCTCGCGCTCGACGAAGCGTATGATCGGGGCGCGATTCACAATCTGCTCATCAGCTACGAAATGGCGCGCTCGGGCGCGCCGGGCGATCCGGCGGAACGATCCCGCGCCCACTTCGAGCGCGCCGTGGCATTGGGTGGCGGACTGGAAGCGTCACCCCTGATCGCGTTTGCTGAGTCAGTGTGCGTGGCGAAGCAGGACCGCACGCGTTTCATTGCCCTGCTGCGTGAGGCGCTCGCCATCAACTTGGATGCCCGGCCCGAGTCCCGCCTGGTCAACGTCATCATGCAACGGCGCGCCAGCCGGCTCTTGGAGCACATCGATGATTTGTTCCTGCCGGCGGCCGAACCGGAAACTCCCCCCTCGCCCAAATCCATCACCTCTATCCCATGAAATCGCCATCTCTCCTGGTTGCGTTCGCCGTCGCCGCGCTTTTTCAGGTTACCGGCAGAGCGGCGTTTGCCGACACCGTGGATATCCGGCTCGGCACGATTCTGCCGAGCGGTACTCCCCAACATAAACTCCTGTTGGAGTTGAACGAACGCTGGCGGAAGGACAGTGCCGGCGGCGTCAAGCTCACGGTATTCCCGGATGGCCGTCTCGGGGACGAGGCGGATATGGTGGTCAAGATCCGTAATCGTCAGATCAACGCCGGCCTCTTCACGGCCGTGGGACTCTCCGAAATTGATCCCGGCGCGACCGGCCTGCAGCTCCTGCCGATGATGTTCCGCTCCTGGGCGGAAGTGGACTACGTGCGGGAAAAGATGCGGCCAAAGCTCGAGGAGCAGCTGCGGAAGAAGGGCTACGTGGTTCTGTTCTGGGCCGACGCCGGCTGGGTACGTTTCTTTTCCAAGGCGCCGGCCGTGACGCCCGACGACATTCGCAAGACGAAGCTCTTCACCTGGGAGGGCAATGAGGATCAGGTCAAACTGATGCGCTCCATCGGTTGTCAGCCGGTGCCGAGTGCGGCGACTGACGTCGTTCTCGGGCTTTCATCGAATCGGTTCAATGCCGTGCCGCTGCCGCCGATTGTCGCGCTCGCGAGCGGGATGCAGAAACATGCACCGCATATGCTGGAGCTGAATTGGACACCGATCGTCGGTGCGGCCATCGTCAAAGCCGAAGTTTGGGAAAAAATTCCTGCGGCCGACCGCAAACGCCTGCAAGCTGTCGCCGAGATCACGGGTGAGAACGTCCGGAAGGTCGGTCGAGCCGATAACGACGAGGCCATCACCGCCATGCGCAAAAACGGCCTTCAGGCTCATTCGCTCACGCCCCAGGCCGAAAAGGACTGGCAGGCGTTGGCGGCCGATCTTCACCCGAAAATCCGCGGTAAACTCGTGCCGCCCGACATTTATGACCTGGTCGTAGATCACCTGCGCGAATTCCGGGCCGGGTCTGGTTCCGGCGCGCCGTGACCGAGCAACCCAGCATGAGTGTCGCCGGTTCGCCGTCCGTACACGTCTCAGCTTCGACTGTGAATCCCCACGCTCCGGATGAACACGGCGGAAACTCATCGCCCGGGAAACTCCGGACTTCGCTGGAGGTCCTGTTTCTTACCTTCGTACTGGCGGCGTTGGTCGTGATCCCCGTCGTGGAGATCGTGTTGCGGACGTTTCTTCATGCGAGCCTCGGCAACGCCAGTTCGTTCGCCCAGCATCTTACGCTCATCGTCAGTCTCGCTGGCGGCACGCTCGCTGCGCGGAACGGCCAGCTGCTGGCGCTTTCGACGGCTTCCTGGCTCCGGGGACCCTGGCCGGAGCGGGCGCGTTGGTTCAGTGGAACGGTTGCCGCCGCCGTGAGCGCGGCACTCGCCATCGCGAGCGTGGGATTTGTCGAGGCCGAACGCACGGAAGGAGCGCACGTGCTCGCCGGAATTCCCCTTTGGATCATCCAATTGGTCCTGCCGGTTGGTTTTGGGATGATTGCGTGGCGGCTGGTTTTCCAGTCGGCGACGACCGTCGGTGGTCGGGTTCTCGCGGCGGTTGCCGCCGCCGGTGTGCTCGCCCTTGGGGCGTGGAGCCCGGTTTCGCATTCCGCGCTGACCATTCCGGCGCTCGCTTTGCTGCTCGTCGCCACTGCGGCTGGTGCGCCCATCTTTGCGGCAGTTGGTGGCGCGGGTCTGGTACTGTTCTGGGGGGCGGGCTTCCCGATCGCGGCGATGCCGGTTGAACACTATCGGCTCACGGTCAATCCGGCGCTTCCGTCGCTGCCTCTGTTCACGCTCGCCGGTTACTTCATGGCGGAGGGCGGATCGGCGCGGCGGCTGATGCGTGTGTTCCACGCGACCTGCGGCGGCTTGCGTGGCGGGCCGGCGATTGCGACCACCCTGATTTGCGCCTTCTTCACTGCGTTCACTGGCGGGTCGGGTGTGACCATCCTTGCGCTCGGTGGATTGCTAATGCCGATGCTCCTGGCGGCCCGTTACTCGGATCGGGATGCGCTCGGCCTCGTGACCGGGGCGGGCTCGCTTGGCATTTTGCTCCCTCCCTGTCTTCCCGTTATCCTCTATGCAATCATCGCGCGCGTCGACATGACGCAGATGTTCCTCGGCGGTCTCGGGCCAGGGCTGTTGCTCATCGTCCTGACGGTCGCTTGGGGAACGTGGGCTGCGCATAAGGGGCGGCGGGAGGCCGCGGTCGCAACCCCGCCATTCGACGCCGCCGAGGCGGGCCGCGCGATCTGGGCGTCGAAATGGGAACTCTTGCTTCCGGTGGTGTCGCTCGCGGCGCTGTTCAGCGGTTGGGCCACTCCGGTCGAGGCGGCGGCAGTGACGGCGGCGTACGCGTTCCTCGTGGAAGTCGTGATCCATCGCGATCTTCACCTCTGGCGCGACTGCCCGCGTGTAATGGGCGAGGCCGGATTGCTCGTCGGCGGAATTCTCCTGATTCTCGGCGTGGCGCTGGGCCTGACGAACTACATGGTCGATGCGCAGGTGCCGGATCAACTCGCCGAGTGGGCGGCCACCCACGTGCAGTCGCGCTGGCTGTTTCTGCTCGGACTTAATGTCTTTCTGATTGGCGTCGGGAGCGTGGTCGAGATTTACGCCGCGATTGTCGTGGTGGCGCCGCTGCTCGTGCCCATCGGGGTGCGGCTGGGCATCGACCCGGTGCACTTGGGGATCATCTTTCTGGCGAACATGGAACTCGGCTTTCTTGCGCCGCCGCTCGGGCTCAACCTCCTGCTCGCGTCTTCCCGGCTCCGGCGTCCTGTCGCCGAAGTGGCGCGGGCCACGTTTCCCCTCCTCGTGGTGATGTTCCTCGGCGTGCTGCTCATCACGTATTTTCCGCCGCTCACCACGGCATTGCCGCGGATCCTTTCCTCCCACCCATGACCAATCCCGCTCCCCCATCCGGGGTGTTCTCCCGACGGTTCAAGCAACGTTATCTTGAGTCGTTGCGCGACTATCGGTTTTTCTACGATGACGTCACCGAGATTGGGAATCCGGACGAGGCGCGCCACGTGTTTTATTTCGTGCCGGGAATGAATGGCACACCGGGTCAGATGCGCTTCATGTTGCCGAGTCTCACACGGGTCTTCGGCAGCCGGATTTATCTCAAGGCGCTGCATCTGCCGGAATTTTCCGCCCACGCGCCGACCTGGGAAAAATACTCGCTCGCCAATGTGGATCGAAAGATCGAGCAGCTCCAGGAGGACCTTCATGCGCTGATGGATCGCTTCGAGCGCTTCGTCGTCGTCTGCTCCAGCAATGGTTTCTATGATTTTTCGGCGGCCGTGCAGGCGTTTGACGCCGCGGAGATCGAATCGCGCGCCCAAGTAATCTGGGGAGCTTGCGCCCCCGATGAATTCGGCGGCTCCGGATGGGAGAAGGTTTTTTTTCCGCTCAACGGTTTCGTCCACGAAGGGCACCGCTGGTGGGCCTACCCAAACAACAACCTGCTGACGATGATGAACCCCGAAGTTTGCACGTCGTTTACCTGGCGTGACGGTCCAAGCCGACTGCTGCGGAAGATCGACCTGGAATCGCGGTTCCAGCTTGGCGGGTTGGAGTGGGATTACGTTTCCCCAAGCCAACTGGCCGACGCCGCGAAACATGCGGTGGCGAAAATTCGGCGGCCGTGGCGCGCCCCTGCGGAAGCCCTCGTCGCGGCGAACGATGGTTACTGGCAGGGCACGCCGCACGAAAAAATCGAGGAGCATATCCGACGTTACCTGCCGCACGCCCACTGCGACTTCAAACCCAACTCGCACCTCTGGGTCGTGAATCCGAGTAATGCGACCGAGCTTTTCGAACGGCTCAAGCCGCGACTCCCAGCCCTTGAGTCCTCCCGCTCGTTGCGAGCCGGAAATTCATTTGGGCGCAATGGCGACGCCTCGAAGGATCGCTCAGGGTCGAACCGGATTCGCGGTTCCGCGGCACCCGAATTCTCGAACGTGTGAGCACCGCCCTGGGGGGCGGCGCTTTGTCGTTTGCCTGAATTGATCTCCCAGCCTGTTCGCGCGCGACTTGTTCCGATCAACGAAAGAACACCGCTGCTGTCTGACGTTTTCGATTTACCCCGCCATGAATTGGATTCGCGGTCTCACTCTCGTCTTCGTGGCGGTGTTATTCGTGGATTCGGATCGAGCGGCCTCCGTCGACATCCGGCTCGGCACAATTCTGCCAAGCGGTACGCCCCAACATAAACTCCTGTTGGAGCTGAACGAACGCTGGCGGAAGGACAGCGCTGGCGGCGTCAAGCTCACCGTGTTCCCGGACGGCCGCCTCGGGGACGAGGCGGAAATGGTGGGCAAGATCCGTACTCGTCAGATCAACGCGGGCCTCTTTTCCGCCGTGGGACTCTCCGAAATCGATTCCGGGGTGACCGGCCTGCAAGTCATGCCGATGATGTTCCGCTCGTGGGACGAAGTGGACTACGTGCGAGACAAGATGCGTCCAATGCTCGAGTCGCGCCTGCGGGCAAAGGGCTGCGTGGTCCTGTTCTGGGCCGACGCCGGCTGGGTGCGTTTTTTTTCCAAGATGCCGGCGGTGACGCCCGACGATTTTCGCAAGACGAAGCTCTTCGCTTGGGAGGGCAATGACTCCCAAATTGAACTCATGCGCTCGCTTGGTTTCCAGCCCGTGCCAAGTGCGGCGACTGACGTCGTTCTCGGGCTTTCTACGAATCGGTTCAACGCCGTGCCGCTGCCGCCCCTTGTCGCACTGGCGATCCAGATGCAGAAACATGCGCCGCACATGCTGGAGCTGAATTGGACTCCGATCGTCGGTGCGGCCATCATTAGGGCCGACGTTTGGGAAAAGATTCCTCCCACAGACCGGGCGACCTTGCAGGCCGCGGCCGATATCACGGGGGGAAAATTCCGGAAGGTCGGTCGGGGCGATAACGACGATGCGATCACCGCGATGCGCAAGTCCGGCCTCCAGGCGCATCCACTCAAGGTCGAGGATGAAAAAGAATGGCAGACGTTGGCTGCTGAACTTCGTCCGAAAGTTCGCGGTCGGCTTGTGCCACCCGATATTTTCGATGGGGTGGAGAAACACCTGCGTGACTTTCGAGTGGAGACGACCATCACGGACGAGCGTGGGCCGGAGCGTGGGAAAGTGGATCTGCCCCATTTCAAACCACCGATTTCGACCGAGGCCCTGCAACTCGCCCTCGTGCTGGCGGCACTGGTGCTCATCCCCACCGCCGAGTTTCTGTTGCGCACCTACATGACCCGAACCGCCAAGAAACCTGACCGTGATATCGAATGATGCTGGATGAATTTTCAGGGTTCACGATTCAGCGTCGACGGAGTCGTGCCGTCGATCGTTCCGGGCCGTGGGCTGAGTACCGATTCCCCTGAGAGCGAAGGGGTGGGCGCATTCATTCGCTCTCTCATGCGGAAACCCCGGGGATTATGGATCGAAGGGATCGCAATGAGTCCAGGTGCCTCGCGGCGGCAACGTCCCTGCGGGAGTGCATCTCCGAGTCGCCACTCGCAAATGTAGCCGGGGTCGCCGACCCCGGTCCGGCCTCAGCGAGGCCGGCTACACGGCAACAACTCGAAGATGAACCCTCCTGAGGGCGTCCACCCGATCGCCGCCGGCCACATCAAGGGACCTCGTACACCTCAACCAATCCGGTGCCGGGTGTGCCGCTCGGGTTCCCGAGCCGGACGGTGTAGATGCCCGGAGGTAGAGCGAGAATGAGGCTGGCGTCCTTGCTCCCGACGGGCAGTGCAAACGCTCCGACCTGCGCAAACGTGGCGGCGAGACTTCCCACCCAATCGTCGTTCTCGGCAATTTTCTGGGTGAAGCCACTGTAGACTTCCAGCTTCGGATCGCCGAGCGCTCCCGCGACATTCAGCGGTGCCGCCGCCAGCCCGGGTCCGATGCCGCGGATGAGAATCGTGCGAGGGCCGCTGCCATCGATGGTGAATCCGAAGATCAGTGAGCTTCCGCCGGCAATCCGCGCCCGGGCGGAAAAATTGCTGAGGCGCGCAGAAGTCGCAGCGCTGCCCGGCGTCGCCGGTGCCGGCGCGGGGTCGTAAACTTCGAGCAGCGCGAGCCCGCCAGACGAAGCGGTGAGTTGGGCGGTTGGGTTGCCCTCGATCGTTTGCACGAGGGCGGCGTCCAGGCTCCCTGCCGCCAGCGGAAAAGCACCCACAGTGCGGAACGCATTCGCGAGGGTGTTCGTCGCGCTCGCGTCGCCACTGCTCCAATTGTCGTTCGACCCAATGCGGGCACCGTTGGTCTGGTAGACGTTGATCAGAGGATCTCCGGCGACGGAGGAGGACGCGGAAAGAAATGGGCTCAACCCCGGCCCGACGCCGCGGATGAGCAGGGGGCGGGGTCCGCCTTGCGTCGCGAATCCGACGACGATCGCTTCGCCCGCGCCGAGTTCGGCGAGCACGGACACATTTCGCAGCCGGCTCGTGGTGGTGTCGGCGGGAGTGAGCAGAAACGCGCGGGTGGCGCCCGCAGGAGAGGTGCCCGTGCCGACGATCTGACCGCGGTCATTGATGGCGCTCGCGGATTTCAGAATCCATCCGGGAGCGCCAGGAATGAGTTCGTTCAGATCGAACAGCGCGCGATTTTCAAAGAGGAACGCCCGCGTGCTCCGCGGGGTGCCGGATTCTCCGACGATGCTCCCCGCTGCGTTGATCCCGTTGGCGGCGGAGCTTTCGCCGGAGCCAAGCGTTCCGATGTCGAACAACCGGCCCTCCTCGCTGAGGAAGGCGGTGGTCCGCGATTCGATGTTCGCCCAGCCCACGACCTGCCCAGCCGAATTGACGGCGTTGACATCGCAGGCGTACAAGTAGGGCGGCACCTCGCTGGCGAAACGGCCCAGGATCGAGAGACGGTTGGCCGAAAAAAGAAACGCATCGTACGCCAGCCACGTGGCGGTACCGCCGGAGCCGCTGAGCAGCGTCCCGGCGATTTGCCCGGCGGAATTGATCGCCCGCGCGCTGCTTCCGGTGTAACCGAACCGGCCGAGATCGTTCATCGTTCCTCCCGTGTGGATGAACGCATGCGATTCGGTGAGCCGGGCCAATCCGACCAATTGAAACGCGTCGGTATCCGCCCAACCGACCACCTGGCCGAGGTCGTTGATCGCGTTGGCGCGGCTGTTGGTGCCGCCCAGCGCGCCAAGATCGCTCATCGTGCGGCCGGAGAGCAGGAAGGCGTGGGTATCGCGCGAGCCGGCCCGGAATTCAGACCATCCGGCGACCTGCCCGGCCGCGTTGATCGCGGTGGCGCTGCTCTCCGCCCCGCCGAGCGTTCCGAGGTCGATCATGGCTCCACCCGAAAAAATAAACGCGTGACCGGCGCCCGCTGTCGTCTGGGCCGAGCCGACAACCTGCCCCGCCGCGTTGACCGCCGCCGCACGACTCGTCTGGCCGCCGAGCGTACCCAAATCGGTCAGGGTGTACGGCAGTGCGACCTGCAATGCGACCGGGGGCGAGATGACCCGACCGGTGGAGTTCGATGCAACCACCACATAAGTGCCGGCGTCGGCGGGTCTCACTTGGGAGAGCGTGAGGGTGGCGTTCGTGGCGCCCGGAACAGCGGCACCGTCCTTCAACCACTGGAAGGCCAGCGGCCCGAGTCCGGTGATCGAAGCGCGGATGCTCACCGTAAAGCCGATCGCCGCCGATTGATTGATCGGCGGTGGCACGGTTATCACCGGTTCGGCGACGGGCACTCCCTTGGAGAGCGAGTAGGAGTCGACCACGTGGATGTTTCCCGCGTCGTCGACGGCGACGGCGTCCGCTCCTGCCAGGCCGCTCGTTTTTCCTGCCAGCGTTGTGACTTCGCCGGCTGAGGTGATCTTGCGCACATACCTTTCCTGAATGTCCGTCACAATGAGGTCTCCCGCACGATCGACCGCGATGCCCCACGGGCGGGAAAACCGCGCCGCGCTGCCGATGCCGTCCGCAGTGCCGGGCGAATCCAGTTTGCCGGCCAGCGTGGTGACCACACCGGCGATCGTCACTCGGCGGATCGTGTTGGTATCGGCCTGGGTGACGTAGAGGTTTTTGCCCTCCCGATCCACCGCGATGCCGTTCGGCTCGATCAACTGCGCGGCGCTGCCGATGCCGTCGGCCTTGGTCACAATGACGGAGTCCGCGTTGGCTCCGTCGCCTGCCAGTGTCGTCACGTCGCCGGCCGGAGTCACCTTGCGGATCGTCCGCGAGTCGCAGACGTAGACATTGCCGGAATCATCGACCGCGACGCCCTTCGGATAATAGAAGCGCGCGGTCCCGCGCGGTCCGTCGGCGTAGGCGGGATCGCCAGCGACGCCCGCCAGTGTCGTCACCGCACCTGTGGGACTGATCTTCCGAATCGTGTTGTTGAGCATGTCCGCAACGTAGAGGTTGCCGGACCGGTCGATGGCGAGGCCGCTGGGGACGTAGAATCGCGCGGCGCTGCCGCTGCCGTCCGCACTGCCGATGAGTCCGTCCGCCCCGGCCAGCGTGGTGACGCCGCCCGTTGGCGTGATCTTTTGAATCGTGTGACCGTTGCTGCTCGACACGTAGACATTGCCGGCAGAGTCCACCGCGATGCCCGCCGGAATGCGAAACGGCGAGTTGAACTGCTCCCCAACCACGCGGTTGAACCGGTAGGATTGCGCGACCATGGGGAAGACACCCGCGAGGAAACCGAGAACGGCAAGAACAGGCGCTTTCACGGGTTTGGGAGAAACGATGAGTGACGGTTGCCCGGGAGTGGCTCCGCCCGCGACAATAGCAAGAGCGAGGGAAGGGCGGCTTGAAAAGAGGAATTCGGGCCCGGCTTACGGATTTGGACGCGCACCGGCGTCGCTGGCCGGACTGGGGGCGACCGTCGTCGCCGTCAGGTGCATACCAGCCAACGGTGACAGGTCGATTACGAGGTCGCGGGGCATGTCATCGACCTGACATTTCAGGGTGAGGCGCCGCGGCCCGGGTGAAATGCGGAAGAAGAGGCTGCCCTGTACCGCCTGGCCTGGAACGAGGGTCGCAGGCAGCGGCAACCGCCGCCGATCAAACTCCCGTTCGATGCTGTGGCGGTTGCTGATGTTGGTGTAAATTGTGCCACCGATAAAGGCGGGCAATGTGAGCACGCCCCCGACGGCCGCTCCGAACGCACCTGCTCCGACGCCGCTCAGCGTGGCGGCGGTTAGCGCCGCGCCCACCCCGACACCCGCAGAGATGACCGTAACCCCGCCGCCAATCTGGAGAGCGGTGGACTTGACGAGACCGAAACTTTTGTCCGCCAGGCTCCGGCTCGTTGATTCCAGAGCCCACGGATTCTCGCCGGCTGTGGTCACCTGATTTTGAAAATCAGTCAGCGAGGCCGACTCGACGCGAATCAACTCGTCGCCGCGATTGGCGATCGTCACGACGTACTCGTCCCAATAGGCGTCGCGCTTCCACGATCCCGGACCGCGGTAGACGATGACCGTGTGCACGAGTGCTTCGAATGGAGGTTCGGTCGAAGGGAGGTTGATCGGCACCGGCGCCGGAGTGGATTTCGGCGCCGATTTGTAGGCGGCCGACGTACAACCCGTCAGCGTGAGCACCAGCAAAAGGACGAGCGGTGCAACTGCGCCGCGGTGCTTGCCCGGAGGGTGTTGGCGCGGGGTGGGGCGGATCATTTCTTTTGCTCCGGTGAATTTACGGTCGTGTCACGGCCGATGGCCTCTCGTCGTTCCTGCAACTCCCGGTCGAGCAGATCGGCTTCCTCGGTTTTTCCGGCCAGCCGCAATCCGCGGACCAGATCCGCGATCAAGGTGAGTGACTCGGAGCGGCCGGTTCCGGCGACGGAAACGAGGCGGTCAACCGCCACGGCCTCGCGCAAGACCGCCACCGCCTGGGGCAGCCAGCCGCGGCGGGCGAGGGCGTTTCCGAGTTGATTGAGAGCGGGGGCAAGCGGCGGATGATCCTTGCCCGTCCATTTTCCGCCAATCGCCGCCGACGTCGCGTAGTTTCCCAGATCGTAGTAGACGGCGGTGAGCGCATCGCGCAGCTCCACCTGCGCTTCACCCGGCGGGTCACCGACGAGCCGTCGGGCGGCTTCGTCAACGATGCGGTGAAGCTCGTTGGTATCGCTGACCAAGGCCACGTGTGGACCCGCGCCCTTGAGCATGTTCTGCATGAGCCGGGCCGCCTCGGCACTGCGCGCCGCCTCGGTTTGGGCGGAGTGTTCGGCTTCCCGGGCGCGATTTCGCTCCAGTTCCGCCAGTGATCGTTGCTGTTCCGCCAGGGCCCGCTGCTGTTCGGCCAGCATCCGTTGCTGGTCGGCGAGAATCTTTTGCTGTTCCGCCTCGCTCCGGGCGAGCGACGCCGCCTGCAGGCGATCCTCCGCCAGCTTTTCTGCGCTCTGCGCGCGATTGCGCTCGTGTTCGGCGAGCGTCTTTTGGTGTTCGGTCTCCTGTCGCGCCTTTTGTTCGGCGCCGAGCCGATCCAGTGCAAGCTGACGCTGGGCTTCGACCTCCTGACGGGCGGCAAGCTCGGAACTCAGTCTGCTCTCAGCGAGTTTTTCCGCCTGGGTGGCGCGTACGGCCTGCCACGTGCTCGCGGCGATGCCAATCACAAGGGTGGCGACAACGGCGGCTCCCGCCGCGACGGCGAGGCGGTGGCGACGGAAGAGCTTCCGCAAGACGTAGACCGTGTTCGGGGGCCGGGCCGTGACGGGCTCGTGAGAAAGATGGCGGAGTAAATCGGCGGCGAGATCGTTGGCCGTTTCGTAGCGCCGCGTGCATTGCTTCTCAAGGCACCGCATCACGATCCAGTCGAGGTCGCCGCGCAGCAGCGTGGACAGCTGGTTGGGAGGGATGCCCCGTTGCCTCGCCACCGTTTCGCGATCCGCCTCGTTCAAGGTCGAAAGCCGGGTTGATGGTCGCGGCGGCTCGACCTCCCGGATGATCCGGCGAATCTCGTCGAGTCCGGCCGCGACGAGCGTCTTCGGATCGAAGGGGGGACGTCCGGTGAGCAACTCGTAAAGGAGAACGCCGAGCGAATAAATGTCGCTGCGGGTGTCGACATCGATCCCGCTCATCTCCGCCTGTTCCGGACTCATATAGGCTGGTGTGCCGATGAACTGTTCGAAGGCGGTGAACAGCGTCGCATCCGTCAATTTTCCCTGGGTCGCTTTCGCGATTCCGAAGTCGATCACCTTCGGCGTTGGAATGCCGTCGTGCAAGGTGACAAGAATGTTGGACGGCTTGATGTCGCGATGGATGATCCCCTTTTGGTGCGCGTGCTGCACTGCCTGGCAGACCTTGATGAACAGCTCGATTCGGGCCGGCGCGGCCAGACTTTTTTCGTCGCAAAACCGGGTGATGGGCAGGCCGCGAACCAGCTCCATGACAAAGTAAGGTCGCCCCGCCCCGGTCGCCCCGGCGTCGAGCACCTTTGCGATGTTGGGATGATCCATCAGCGCAAGTGCCTGCCGTTCGGCGTCGAAGCGCGCGATGACCTCCTTGGTGTCCATGCCGAGCTTGATCACCTTGAGTGCGACGCGGCGGCGCACGGGCTCCTCCTGCTCCGCCATATAGACGGTGCCGCATCCACCCTCGCCGATATTTTGAAGCAACTTGTAACGTCCGATTCGCTCTCCCGCTGCCGGAGCGGTCGGTGCGGCTGGATTCGCCCGGTGGCCGGTGCGCAGAAATTTCTGCTCCGCTTCGCCGTGGGCGCGCAACAACCCCAAGATCTTCTCCCGCCGGGCAACGTCTCCGCCGCAGGCACCATCCAGAAACGCGGCCCACTCTGCTGGTGAACGCGCCAGCGCCGCCGCAAAGAGCGTCTCGTCGGAAGAGGGCGTGTTCGTCATACTGCGCAGCAGGGGTGGCTGTTCATGCGCTGCTTTGGGCGAGCGTGGATCGAAAAAAGAAAGAGAATCAGTGCGTTTCAGCCGATCCGATTCAGCGAGCAGACCTATGGGAGGTCACGTTTGGGGGTAGAATGGCCGCCGGATCGGCGCAGGCTTGGAGCGGGGCGGTGACGGACCGGCTCGTTCAAACCTCCCTACAGCGGGTGCGGCCCTTCTAATGCTGGCGCCGGGTGTTGGATCCATGAGGGATTCCAGTTCGGAACCGATCGGTGCGTTTTCGGCGGTGCGAACGGCTGTTACCTGGCCGCTTCTTTGTTCAATTCTTTGTAGAGCCAGGCGTGCGAGTAGTTCCACCAACGCCTCGCCGTGCCTTCGGGAATGTGCATCGTGGCGGCGGCCTCCTCGAGGGTCAGACCGGCGAAGGATCGCAGTCTTACCAGCTCGGCCTTCTTTGGTTCGTCGGTGGCGAACCGATCGAGCGCCGCCCGAAATTTGTCGTCCTCCCTCACGTGGAAAAATCGTCCCGCCTACTCCTTCTTTTGTTCCTGGCAAAGCTGGTAGAGCCGGGCGCGCGAGATGGTCCACCAGCGCTTGGCGGTGCCCTCCGGGATGTTCATCGCCGCGGCGGCCTCCTGAAGTGTCAGATCGGCGAAGAAGCGCAATTTCACCAATTCGGCCTTCCTCGGTTCTTCGGCGGCGAATTGGTCGAGCACCTCGTGCACGGCGAGAAGTTCGTCATCGTTTTGTTTCACGTCGGCCACGCGGTCGATCTCATCTGCGTCGGCGCGGATCTGACCGCCGCCGTGACGGCGGGCGCGGCGTTTGCGGGCGCGGTCGATCAGGATGCGTCGCATGGCCTCGGCGGCCGCGCCAAAAAAATGGGCGCGATTCTGCCAGTTGGGCTGCGCCTCGCCGCCCAGTCGCAGCCAGGCCTCATGCACGAGCGCCGTCGGCTGCAGGGTTTGGGCGGCGGACTCCCGGCTCATCTTCGAAGCGGCCAGCTTGCGCAGTTCCTGGTAAACCAGCGGCAGGAGCTCGTCGGCCGCCCGCGCGTCGCCCTGCTCGATTTTTTTCAGAATGAGAGTGACGTCGCTCATGGGCGCGGGACCGGGGGAGATGGGTGAGAGCTGCGGCGGACGACGTGGATAACGTCTGCGCGCCGCGTCCGTTGGGAGTCCGACGCTGTGGAATCTCCGCTCGAACTGCAACGCCGGAAAGTGTGACGCCCGTCTTACGCGATCGGCTCGCGCGGCGGCGCGAAAAACACGAACCGTCCGCGGATCCCCTCGACCGTGGCCGCACCGAGCGGGGTGCAACGCCCGGCGATTTGGAGCGTTTGCGCCGCCGATTCGCTCAGCATCGCGTCGGCGCCAAACGATTTCGCCACCTTCTCGGCGCGAAAGACGAAATTGACCTCCTGACCGCTGAGTTCCTCGCCGCGCTCGCTGCGGGTGAAAAGCACGCTGCCGTGGTGCGCCACGATCCGGAAGCGCACGGGGCTCTGCGGTCGCCAGGCCTCGATCGCGGCCAAAGCGGTGCGCACCTGCGCCGGATCGGTGGACTTATCGGCGGGCCACCAGGCAAAAATCGCGTCGCCGACGTAGCTGTTGATGTGGCCCGCGTGGCGTTCGATCAGGGGACGCATCGCGGCGATCCACGATTGAAAACGCTGAAGCGCGACCTTGCTCCCCAGCTCCGCGTTGAGCGTGGAAAACCCGGCCACGTCGGCGAGCAGCAGCCAACAGGCTCGCTCGCGGACGTCCTCGATCCGCCGGGTCCGATCCGGAATGCTGTTCGACGGATCGGCGGCGGCGCTCCGCGTGCACCGGTAACGCAATACCGCATCACCCATCTTGATCTCATCGTCATCGTGCAAGAGGGTGGGGCGCGTGACCGGAGTGCGATTGACGTAGGTGCCGTTGCTGCTGTGCAGATCGCTGAGCGCGTAGCCGTCGGGCTCGTTGGTGATCAACGCGTGGTGTCGGGAGACGGAATTCGACTCCAATACGAGATCGTTGTCGATGCTGCGCCCGACCGCGCAGCGGCGCTTCAGCCAGAACAACCGGCCGTCCGGTAGTTCCAGCCACGATTCGGCCAAGGTGGGGCCTGCAGGAATGGTCATGAGTGGGAGAACGCACCGGGGACGCCGGGTGGCGTGAACGGGGTGCGGAGATGTGAGGCTCAGGTGTGGCGGGGAGCCCCGCGCGAAGCAATGCGGAGTTTCGACCCCCGTTCCATCTCACGGCGCAGGGGGGGCGGGAGGTGGTCCGGCAGATTTTTTCGATGAGTTGAAATAATTGCGGGCGGATTCGTTAGGAAGGCGTGTCATGCCTCGCTTCGCCCCTTTCGCACGTCCTTGGACCTCTCGCCGGGGCTTCACGCTGGTTGAGATCATGGTGGTGGTGGTGATCATCGGCCTGCTCGCCTCGATTGCGCTGCCCGCGTTTCAGCGCGTGAAGCGCCAGGCGGTCAGCAAGCGCTACATCAACGACGCCCGGCAGATACGGGATGCGGCGGAGCGGTATGCGATGGACAACGGAAATTTTCCCCCGAACGGAATCGGGGCGCTGCATCCGGCCCTGCAGGGCTACGTCCCGGACAGCCTGATGAACAGCACCACGACTGCGCTCGGTGGTGTGTGGGATTGGGACTACCAGCAGAACGGCATCACCGCCTCGATTTCCGTCTATCTGTACTCGGTGTCCGATGCGCAGCTGCAGGACATCGATCGCACGATCGACGACGGGGACCTCACGACCGGCCTGTTTCGCAAGATCGGCAGCAAGGCGGTTCTGATTATCCAGCCCTAAAAATTTTCCCGCCATCCGTGTAATTGTTTCCCGGCGTTTCGTTATTGAACAGCAGCATGTGCCAACTCCGCCGCCATCGCCCTGAAGCCACCCGCGAACATCGACCGTCGCTCGGTGGCGGCCCCGTACCGGGGACCTCGCCAAACTCCCTCTGCTCTAACGGCTGCCGGGCGGCCGAAGGTGGCGGCTGCCGATTCTCCTTTAGTCGCCCTTCGGCAACTCGGTCAGTCGCCGCCCCATTACTCTCACTGAATTCGCAGCTCTTCACCGCTTCCACCTCATCATGATCAAACGACTTCTCACCTTCGCCTTCCTGGCGCTCTCGCTCTGCGCCACTCGCGCGCAGACGATCACCGTCTACAGCAGCGGCACCGTCGAACGCGGCACCAGCCGCCAACTCTCGGCCTATGTGCCGCTCAATCCCGCCACCGTCGTCTGGTCCGTCAATGGCGTCGTGGGCGGCGACTCGACCTACGGTACTGTGTCGACCGGCGGCTACTATGTGTCACCCGCGGTGATCCCTGCGAACAACATCGTGGCGGTGCGGGCGACGAGCACGGCGTTTCCGGAAAAATTCGGCGAGGTCAAACTCACCGTCACCCAGCCGCAGGTCTGGCTGTGGAGCACCTATCCCTCCAAAGTTCCCGCCGGGAGTTTTTCGATCTCGCTCAACGGTTCGAATTTCACCCCGGGTTCCACCGTCATGTTCGGCGCCACGCCCCTGACGACGACATACCTCTCCCCGACGGGACTGAAGGCCACGGGCATCGCCGCCGCCGGCCTCGCCGGTACCAACGTCAAAATCACCGTCGTAAATCCCGGCCTCGGCGGCACCACGAGTTCCGCGGTGAATCTCGGGATCACCGCGCCGTTGCCGATCGCCGTTACACTGAATCCCACCAGCGCGTCGGTTGTGGTCGGGGCGACACGTCAGTTCACCGCCGCCGTCGCCAACACGTCCAACACCGCCGTCACGTGGAGCGTGAACACGATTCCCGGCGGTGACGCCACCGTCGGCACCATCTCCAGCACCGGCCTCTACACGGCGCCTGCCGTCGTGCCGGCCTCCGCTGTCACCGTGCGGGCAACAAGCGCGGCCGACCCGACGATCTCCGGCGCCGCCACCGTGACGGTGCTGCCTCCGCCTCCGCCGGTGGTCACGATCAGTCCCCTCACCGCCTCGGTCAACGCGGGCCAGACGCAGCAATTCTCCGCGAGTGTGACCGGTACTGCGAACACCGCCGTCATCTGGAGCGTCAACAACGTCGTCGGTGGCAACGTGAGCGTTGGCACCGTCTCTGCGTCCGGACTTTATTCGGCGCCGTTGAACGTCCCGATTCCGGCGAGTGTCAGCATCCGCGCGACGAGTGTCGCCAACTCGAGTTCCGGCGCCACGGCCACCCTCACCGTCACCCAGCCGCCCGGCGGGGGCGTCAGCCAGGGCACGCCAAATCTTTCCGCGGGCCGTTTTCTCGAGCAGGCGGCGTATGGTCCAACCCCTGCTGAATTGGCGCACGTCAATGCGATCGGGCCCGGCGCGTGGCTCGACGAGCAATTCGCCCTGCCCGAAACGCCGATCACCAATCCCGGCGCGATGGCCATGGGCACCGTGCAGTCCGACTACCTCGCGCGCATCTCCAGCGCCCCTGATCAACTCCGCCAGCGCGTCTCCTACGCCCTGAGCCAGATCATCGTGATCTCCGCGAACAAGAACATCTATCCCGACGAATTGGTGCCGTACCTGCAGATTCTCAGCCGCAACGCCTTTGGCAACTACCGCACGCTGCTCGACGAGATTTCGCACAGCTCGCAGATGGGCAAATACCTCGACCTCGCGAACAGCAACAAGCCCATGGGCGTCAGCGCCGCCAACGAGAACTACGCGCGCGAGCTCATGCAGCTCTTCACCATCGGCCTCGATCTCCTCAACCCGGATGGTTCGCGCCAGCTCGACGCGCAGGGCAATCCTCTCCGCGCTTACGATCAGTCCACCGTGCAGCAGGTGGCGCTCGCGCTCACCGGCTGGACCTTTCCCGGACCGAATGCCAACAACTGGGAAAATTTCTCCGGCCCGCTCGTCGCGCATCAGATAAACCATGACACCCGCGCCAAGACGCTCGTCGGCGTCACGCTGCCCGCCGGCCAGACCGCCCAGCAGGACATGGATGGCGTGCTCGACTGGCTGTTCAACCACCAGAACATCGCGCCCTTTGTCTCGACGCGCCTCATCCGCGCGCTCGTGAAGAGCAACCCGTCGCCCGCCTACATCGCGCGCATCTCTGCGGTCTTCGCCAACAACGGGGCCGGCGTCCGCGGCGATTTGAAGGCCGTCGTCCGCGCCATTCTCCTCGACGCCGAGGCGCGGGACGACGCCGCGGATCCCGCCACCAATCCCGGCCGGCTCAAGGATGCGCTCTTCAACGTGGCCGCGTTCGTGCGCGCGTTGGGCGGCTCGATTTTGACCACGAACCAGCTGTCGTGGGAATTTTCCCGGATGAGCCAGACCCCGCTCACGCCGAATTCCGTCTTCGGGTTCTATTCGCCGCTCTATCACATCCCGCGCTCGCCGCTGATCGGGCCCGAGTTTCAGATCTACGGTCCCACCGAGTCGGTCCTTCGCGGCAACATGTACTGGGAGATCCTCACGAGTCCCGGTGGGAGCTTCGCGGTGAATCTCGCGCCGTTCCAGAATATCGCCGGGAACACCATCGCGCTGATCGACGCCTGCGACCAGACGCTGCTCTATGGCCGGATGCCCGCGCCGATGCGCCAGAGTCTGGCCAATGCGATCAACGCCCAGGGCGACGCGCAAAGCCGGATGCTCACTGCGCTCTATCTCACCGCCCTCTCCGGCTTCTACGCCGTGCAATACTGATTTCGAAAAAACGATGGGAGCGTGGAGCTCGGCTCCAGGCTCTCCGCTCCCAACTCCCAGCTCTCAACCAATCTTCCCATGCAACACCGCTCCTTTGTCTCCCGCCGCAGCTTTCTCCAAAAAACCACGATGCTCGCCGCCACGGCGGGCCTCGGCCGCATCGGCCTGTTCAGCGCCCGCGCGCAGAGCCTGCCGAGTCCGACCGACTACAAGGCGCTCGTCTGCGTCTTCATGCTCGGTGGCAACGACGGCCACAACATGATCGTGCCGCTCTCCGGCCCCGGTCTGACCGCCTATCGCGCCGCCCGCGGCTCGCTCGCCCTGCCCGACGGCAGCGCAACGCTCCTTCCGGTTTCCGCGAAGGACGGCACTCCCTACGGGCTCAACAGCGGCCTCGCCGCACTCCATCCGCTGTGGGCGCAGGGCCGGCTCGCTGCCATCGCCAACATGGGCATGCTCGTGAAACCGACGACGCGGCCCCAATACCTCGGCGCCACCGTCGGCCTGCCGTCGAACCTCTTCTCTCACTCCGATCAGACGATCGCGATGCAGGCGGGGAATCCCTACGGTTCGGGAGGATCGGGTTGGGCGGGGCGCGTGGCCGATGCGACCCGCGCAAAGAATGCCGCGTCGACCTTTCCGCCGGCCATCTCGTTCGCCGGGCCTTCGCTCTTTTGCTCGGCCAACATCGTGCAGTCGACAAGCCTCATCCCCGGCTTCAATCTCGCCGGCAACGGCATGAGCGCCTGGCCGGCCAGCGCGGCCGCGGCGAAGTCGCGGGCCCTGCAGGAGATCATTTCGTTCAACAGCGGACTCTCGGTCGTGCAGGCGGCCAACGACGTGCGGGGAGACGGTGTTGAACTCAACGGCATGCTCAACGGCCTCGGCAACTCCAGCCTGACGACGGTGTTTCCCGGCACCAGTCTGGGCCAGCAGCTGCAACAGGTCGCGCAACTCATCAGCCTGCGCGGCGCGACCGGCATGAAACGCCAGGTGTTCTTCTGCGCGCTCGGCGGCTTCGACACCCATTCGAGCCAGAGCTGGGCGCAGTGGGATCTGATGCGCCAGCTCGCCGAAGGGATGTCCGCGTTCTACAACGCGACGGCGGAAATGGGCATCGCCGATCAGGTGACGACCTTCACGGCGAGTGAGTTTGGCCGCAGCCTGCAGCCGAGCGGCACGGGCACCGATCATGGCTGGGGCAACCATCATCTGATCGTGGGTGGCGCCGTGAAGGGCGGCGACCTCTACGGCACATTTCCCGATTTGGCGCTCGGCGGGCCCGACGACACGGGCGGTCGCGGCGTGCTCATCCCGACGACCTCGCTCGATCAGTTTGGTGGCACGTGCGCCCGCTGGTTCGGTGTGGACCAGACCGATATGCCGACGGTGTTTCCCAACCTCGCCAATTTCGCGACGCCAGACCTCGGCTTTGTGGCGTGAGCCGCTTCGCGGCCTAGCGCCGCCGGCCGCGAAGCGGAACGGTGCGGTGGTCGGCATTGGGCGTGCACGAGGCATTGCCACCACCGGCCGGCGTGTTTCGCTGGCCGTGCTTCATGGAGTCCGACCCAAATCCACCCGCCGGCTCGCCCGCGCAGTTTCAGACCACGCGCTGGAGTCTGATCGTGCGGGCGCGCGGCGAAGGCGGGGTGGCCAGGGCCGCGCTCGAGGCGCTGTGCCGTGCCTACTGGTTTCCGCTCTATGCGTTTGCCCGGCGCAACGGTGCCTCACGGCACGACGCCGAGGATCTGACGCAGGCCTTTTTCTCGCACGTGCTCGCGACGGATTTCATCGCGCGCGCGGAGCCGGAAAAGGGCCGCTTCCGGTCGTTCCTCCTCGCTTCGCTGCGAAATTTCATGGCGAAGGAGCACGCCCGCGAATCCGCGCAGAAACGCGGCGGCGGCGCGCGGCCGGTGGATTTTGACGAGAACGCCGCGGAGGAGCGCCTCGGCCTCACCGCGGGCCGTGCCGAACTGACGCCGAGTGAACACTTCGAGCGGGACTGGGCGCTCGCGCTGCTGGAGCAGGCGCTGGATCGACTCGGCGCCGAGCAGCGGGCGATGGGCCGCGCGGAATTGTTTGCCCGGCTCCGACCGCTCCTGCGCGCGGGTCCCGAGCGAGGGGACTACGAGGCATTGTCGATCGAGCTCGGCATCAATCGGAGCACGCTCACCGTCACGGTGCACCGGCTGCAGCAGCGCTACCGCGAGCTCGTGCGCGCGGAAATCCTCCAGACCGTGGCCGACGCCGATGATCTCGAGGACGAGATGCGCCACCTGCTCGCGATCCTGCAAACCTGATCCGTTCCCATGCGCCATTGCAACGATCTGCGTCCCCGGAAAAAGTGTCACTTAATACGTGACACTTTTTCCGGCGCGGCCGGCCCTGGGAAAAATCATCATGGCTGAGATCGAAACACACTGTCCGACGTGTCAGGCTGCGCTCAATGCCGCGGTTTTGGGCGGGCTGTGTCCGCGCTGCGTGTCCGGCTGGATGCTGGCGGATTCCCCGCCGGTGCCTTTGCGCAGCGGGGCGTCCGCCTCGGGTCTGCCGATCCGGCGGCTGGGTGACTACGAATTGCTGGGCGAATTGGGTCGCGGCGGCATGGGTGTGGTTTTTCGCGCGCGCCAGGAAAGCCTCAACCGCGTGGTGGCGCTCAAACTCATGCACCGGACGCTGAGTGAAGATCGGGAGCATGCGGCGCGTTTTCTGAGTGAGGCGCGGATGGCGGCGAGCCTGCGGCACCCGGGAATCGTGGCGATCTACGACCTGGGGCGACTGGAGGGCGTGCCGTTTTTCACGATGGAATTGGTGGACGGTTCCAGCTTGGAGGGACTGCTCGCCGACGGGCCGGTCGCACCGGCGCGGGCCGCGGAGTTGGTGATGATCGTGGCGCAGAGCATCGCGCACGCCCACGGGCACGGCGTGGTGCACCGCGATCTCAAACCGTCCAACGTGCTGCTCGACCTGGACGGCCGGCCGAAGCTGGCGGACTTCGGCCTGGCAAAGGACCTCACGGGGCTTGCCTCGCGCGGGACAACCCAGCCGGGTTTCCTGATTGGCACACCGGCGCACATGGCTCCGGAGCAGGCGGCGGGCGACACCAGCGGGCAGCCGGCGGTGGATATCTACGGGTTGGGCGCGCTGCTCTATCATCTGCTCACGGGTTGCGTGCCGCACAATGCGTCGACGCTCGATGCGGTATTGCGCCAGATCATCGAGGAGGTGCCGCTGGCGCCGCGCACGCTGGTCGCGGATCTGCCGCCACCGATCGAGGCTATCGTGCTGCGCTGCCTCGCGAAGCGTCCGGGCGATCGGTACGCGTCGGCCCGCGAGGTGGCGGAGGAACTGGAACGGTTTCTCAGCGGCGAGCCGGTGCGGGCGATGGGCGAAGGCGCGGCGGGGATGACGTTTTTCCTCGAGGCGGCGAGCCCGCGGCTGCGGGCGTACGATTTGTTTCTGCAGGCCCAGCGGCAGCACGAGGATCGCGGGCTGTTTGCGGACTCGCTGGCCGAAGTCGAGGCGCGCCTGAACGACGCGCTCCGGTTGGATCCGCGGCTGGCGCGGGCGCACCTGCTGCTCTGCGAAATCCATCTTGCGCACTATTTCATCGGCTTCGATCCGTCGGCGACGCGGTTGCGCCGGGCCGAGGCGGCGCTCGCGGCCGCGGAGTCGCTTGGCGCCGAGGCGACGGAGCTGATGCGGATGCGCGGCTTCTTCCTCTATTGGGGGCGGCGCGACAACGCGGCCGCGACGAGGGCGTTTGAGCACGCGGTGCGCGCGATGCCAAACAGCGCGGACGCGATCTACAATCTTGCGCTCGTGCACCGCCGCGCGGGCCGGTGGGATCAGGCGTTGAAGGGCTTTGCGCGATCGCAGGAACTCGATCCGCGCAATCCCCGCATCGCGCGCGAGGCGGCCTATACGCTGGAAATGACGCGCGACTACGCCGGAGCCCTGAAGGTGTTTCGGGTGCAGCAGTCGCTCTCGCCAGGCGATCCGACGGTGCAGTCGCTCGTGTTGGTCATGCAGCTGTGTGTCGATCACAGCCTCGACTGGGCGATCGCGGGGTTTTCCGCGCTGCCGACCGACGCGGACGGGATCATCGCCAAGTGGCGCTCTTTGTTTTACGCGTGGCGCGGGCGCACGGCGGAGGCGCTCGCGGTGTTGCCGCCGCTGCTTGCACGCGGCGGTGTGGCGCTCGGCGAGGAGTTGCTGCTGCAGGCGCGGGTACGCCAACTTGCGGGTGATCCCGCTTGGCGCCCGCTCGCGGAACGCGCCTGCATGGTGCTGCGGCCGGAAGTCGCGGTGGAACATGCCGGTGCGGCGGTTCCGTTGATGATGCTGGCCACGCTCGAGGCGATGCTGGGAGAGGCCGAGGCGGCCGTCCGCGATGCGGACCGCGCGGTGGATCTGCGCGTGGCCAGCGGCGACATGGTGCTCGGCGCAGCGTTGTCCGGCGCGCGACTGATCCGGCGGGAGCCTGGGCGGCTCGCGGTGCTGGCGCTGGTCGGCGACGACGAACGGTTTTTCTCCGAGCTGAAACACTTGATCAACATCCCGTCGTCGGTCGACCCCGTGATGTTGCGGCTCGATCCGATCTTTGCCCGCCTGCGATCCGACGTGAGGTTCGCGCCCTTGCTCGCGGAGGCGCGTACACCGATCAAGTTCGCCGGCTGAGGCGCTGGCTCACGGCACCTCGTAGACTTCGACCAGCGCGATGCCCGAGGCGTTGTTGGCTCCGCTCACCTGGACGGTGTACGCGCCGGGCGACAGCGTAACGAGCAGGGCGCTGTCGCGGCTGCCCTCGGGCAACGCAAACGCGCCGACTGTTCCGGCGGTGGCGCGGATCGCGGCGGCGTTGTGGGCGGAATTCCATGCCGTGTTGGCCGCCACGATCTGCGAACCGAAAAACAACGTGATCACCGGCTCTGTGAGTGCGCCGCTGACGTTGAACGCGGTCCCGAGGGTGGGGCCCACGGCGCGAATCAGGACGGTCTTCGCCGCACCGGCGCTGACCACCAGACCCGGGATGAGGATATTGGCGCCGGTGCCGACCTGGGCGCGCACCGCCATGTTGATCAGGCGCGATGTGCCGGCGGCGGGCGAGGTTTCGGTGTCGTAAATTTCCACCAACGCGATGCCGGTCGGGTTGCCCACGCCGGTGACTTGCGCGGTGTAGGCGCCAGGGGCAAGTCGGGCGACGAGCGCCGCGTCGCGGCTGTTGGAGGCGAGCCCAAATGCGCCCGCGGCGGCGAACGACGGCGCGTCGGCCGTGGCCCAGTTGTCATTCGTGGCGGCGATGCGCGTGGTGGAGTCGGGCCCGAGCAACGTGAGCACGGGATCAGGCAACACGCCCGCGACGTTGAAGGGCGCCGCGCTGAGGGTGGGGCCGACGGCCCGGACGAGCACGGTCTTGCCCGAACCGGGACCCACGACAAAGCCGGCGGTCAGCGTGTTCGCCCCCGAGCTGGTGGTGGCGCGGGCCGCGAGATTGACGAGTCGGCTCGGTGGCTCGGCGTTCGCCGGGTCTCCCAGCGCGGCGATCCACTGACGCAACAGCGTTTCCCCCGCGACGTCCCGCTCGTTCGTCGCGAGCGGAGGCATCTGACCCGGGCCGCGGCGGGCGACGCGCTGCAGCAACCGGGAGTGAGCGGCGTCGCCCGGCACGATCACGCGGTTCGAGGGATCACCGCCGTCGTCGACGAGTTTGCCGTTGATCAGATTGGCGAACGAGAGCGGCGTGGCGGCGCGGGCATCGATCGAACCGAGCGCGCTGCCACCGGGCTGATGACACGGCGAGCAATTCGCGTCGACGTAGGACCGGGCGCGCAGCTCGAGCGGAGCGGTCGGATCGTCCGCCGCGGCGAGCGCCGGCCAGCCGCTGCGATTCGTCGGTACGCCCGTGAGATAGCCGGCGGCGGCGAGGGCGGTGATGAGGTTGGCGCTGCCACCGGGGAAAGCCTGGTCGCGGTTCAATTGCCGCGTGTTGAAGCTGAGCGCGAATCCTCCGGCGGCGGTGTGACACGTGAGGCACTCGGCGCGACCGGGAAAGTGCCACGTTTGCGTGCGGGTGACTCCCTGCTCGGCGATGGTGAAATTCTGGTCGGCTCCGTCTTCGGGCACGAGGGTCGCGTCGCTTTGCCCGTCATTCCAACGATAGGTGAAGCCGTAGATCCCGGCCGCAGTCTTCACGAGAAAACGCGTCTCGACGCGACGAGACGTCGCCGGATTGCCGCGGGTGAGCTCGAGGTCAAAGTGCTTCACCCAGACCGCGCCGGTCGGAAGTGTCCAGGCGCCGTCGGTCGCAAAACCAAATTGACCGGTTGCGTCCGGCAACGCGAACCAGCGCCGCTTCGTCGCGGCGTCGGACCAGAATGACACGTTGGGCTCGTAGGCAATCATGCCGGCGGCGGGCGTCAGGGTGGTGAGATTGGCAAACGCGCCTGTGGCGGAGAGTGTGGCGGGCAACGCCGTGCCACTGTTGGCGGGAGTGGCGACGAGGCGCTTGATGGCGTTTTCCGCGAGGCTGGTGAGCAGGACGTCACCGGTCGCGGGATCGAGGCCGAAGGAACTGATTCCGCCGTTCGTCGCGAGGAGTTGCACGCGGTCGGCGCTCACCGGTTTGTCGCCGTCGGGATTGAGCGCCCAAATCCGGCCGCTGACGTAGTCGGCAAACAGATACTGACCGACGAGGGCGGGAAGGCGCGTGCCCCGGTAGACGAGACCGCCGATTACCGACGAACCCTGTGCTGGATTCGGATAGTCCCAGATCGGCCCCGTGAAAACGGCGGCGGCGGGCGGACCGGCGCGTGGTCCGGCAAGATTGCCCTCGCGGTAGTTCCACCCGTAGTTGCCGCCGCGCACGACGAGGTCGATCTCTTCCCGTGCGCCCTGCCCGACGTCCCCAACCCAGAGCCGGCCGGTGGCGGGATCGAACGACATGCGCCACGGATTACGCAGTCCGATCGCCCAGAACTCGGTGCGCACGGCCGCGGCGGAGACGGCGGCGCCGTTGAAGGTCGTGACGTCGACGAACGGGTTGTCCGGTGGCACGGTGTACGTGCCGGCATGCACTGCTGGGTGCGGGTTCGGCACGAGCGAGCCGGGTTTGCGGTCGACGTCGAGACGCAGGATGCCCGAGAAGAAATCGCGGTCGATCCGCTGGCTGTTTTGAAATTGATCGTTGGCTCCGCCCTCATCGCCGATCGAAAGATAGAGATAGCCGTCGGGACCAAAGAGCAATTGCCCGCCGTTGTGATTGTCGGCCTCGTCGCGCTGCGTGATCAGAGGCTGATCGGAAGTGGGGTCGGCGACATTGGGATCCGTCGCCGAAACGCGGAAACGCGACAACCGGTCGTGTAGTCCGGTACCCGCCGTGGTGGTGGTGGTAATCGTGTGCCAGATGAAGAACTGTCCGTTGGCGGCGTAATTGGGATGGAAGGCGAGGGCGAGGAGCCCGCGCTCGTCACCGGTACTGCCGGGCGCAGTCGTGACGCGCGATGAGAGATCGAGAAACAACGTGCGGGTCGGCGTGGCCGCGGTGACGTCGGGGATGACATAGATGCGGCCGGTCTTCTCCACGACGAACAGGCGGCGAGTCTCCCCGGGTGGAGTCACGAGTGCGACGGGTTGATCGAAGGACAACGGCGGAAACGCCCGGACGGTTGCGTAGTTCGTCACCGGCGAAATCGTGCCGAGGCGGAGTGACGATGCGGCCGTGCGCACCAGCGCCTGGGCGGACAAGTGCGGCGCACTGGCGGCCGCGAGTGAGATCGCGGCGGTCACGTATCGCAGGCGGAGGTGCATGGGTTCGCTCGCGAGACTGGCGAACCTTTGGCGGCTGGCAATGATCGTGGCGTCGCATCCGCAGGAAATTTCGAGTTACCGGGCCGCGGTCGCGGGCGCGAGGGGTCGGGGCGATTGTCTTCGCGGAATCGGGAAACTGAGCGCGAACACGGTGACGGCGAACAACAGAAAGGCGGCAGCTGGGATGATATCGCTGGGCTTCATGGAACGGCGCTCAGTGTTTCTTTTCGTGGCAGTTCGCGCACACGGCGCCGCGACGAACCTTGTGCACGGGTTTTCCGAGCTCGCGTTTGAGTTCGGCGTCGCTCAACGCCTGTGCAGCCAAGGCGGTTTTCGTGCCGGGCGTCGAGAGGGAGTCTGATTTCACCTTGCGCCACGATGGACGGGGATCGGTGGCCTCGAAGGTGTCCTTGTAGTCGGGGGGAGTCGGTCCGTCCGCGTAATTTATGATGCGACCGTTGGGAAACTCGGCGCTGAGGATGCCGCCCCGGCGGAAGGGAAAATTGGCGAGATAGTCTTCACCCGCAATCGTCCTCAGGCTCTTGACGTATTTGTCGGGCCCGACCAGGTCTTCATAGCGGACGACCGTGGTCCCGTTTTCGAGGAAGAACTGATCTGCCGCCGCGGCCAGTTGCCGGATGTTGCAGAGCACCGCCTTGTCCTGGGAGGAGGTCCGGACCTTTTGAAAACTCGATCCGAGGCCGTAGAGCGGTGCCGAAACGCCGATACAAATGGCTCCGCTGATCAGCGCGGAACGCCAGCGGGCGACGCGCACCACGGCGGTCAGGAGGGCGGCGACGGGAGTCGCGGTCATCCAGAGCGCGATGAACAGACGGATGTCGCGCAGGTTCTGCATCACGGGAATGCGCCAGGCGTGTTTGTAGAGCAAAATGGCGGCGGCCAGGCCGACGGCGAGGGAGAGGAGGGAGACCCGGAGGATGGAGAGATTGCGCATGGGAGGAGTGGCTTCATCGGGATCTGCGAAATTCCTCCTGCCGCGGAGATCATCACCGCGAATTATTTTTTTCCGGCGACCGGGGAGACTACTTGCGCCGGGCCTCGCGGGCCTCGGCCCGCAGGGCTTCGGCTTTGGCGATGTCACCCTGACGGGCGTGAAAATCGGCGATTGCCTCAAGCATCTCGGCGCGGGCCGTCGGATCGGCCGCGAGGGCGCGCAGGTCGCCGGGGCGCGTGCGGTTCTGATTGGCGAGGTTGCGCTCCTTCAGGGCTGCGGCCCAGCCTTCCCGTGCCTTTTGCTCCGAGTAGCGGGCGCGCTCGAGCATCGCGCGTTGCCCGAAGTAGAGGGTTGTCGAAAGCATCAGGCCGCCGACGAGGAGAAACGTGATCACTCCTCCCGTGACGACGGTCGTTCGGTGCCGGCGGAAAAATTTCTGCAGCACGTAGCCGACACTGGGTGCGGCCGCCGTTACCGGCTCATCCGCGAGGTGTCGCTCCAGATCGAGCGCGAGGCTCGCGGCGCTGTCGTAGCGACGGACGCGATCTTTCTCCAGGCACTTCATCACGATCCAATCGAGGTCGCCATGGAGCGAAGGAACGAGTCGGAGCGGTTCGGTGTGCCGGGCCGCGGCGACCGCGGCGAGGCGGGCGTCGTCGAGCGCGGTCAGCTGTACAGACGGGCGTGGCGGCTCGCGTTCGCGGATGGTGCGGCGGAAATCCTCGAGGCTGGAAAGCGATCCGGGCGTCGCGAACGGCAGCTGTCCGGTCAAGAGCTCGTAGAGCACAACGCCGAGGGAGTAGACATCGGAACGCGTGTCGATGTCCTGCGTTCCCGGTTCCGCCTGTTCGGGGCTCATGTAGGCAGGGGTGCCGATCAAACTTTCGACGGCGGTGAAAAGCGTGGCGTCGGTGAGCCGTCCCTGGGTGGCTTTCGCAATTCCAAAATCGATCACCTTCGGGGCCGGCACCCCGTCGTGCAGGGCAACGAGGAGATTGGAGGGCTTCAGATCGCGGTGGATGATTCCCTTCTGGTGCGCGTGCTGTACCGCGCGACAGACCTGGATGAACAACGTCAAGCGCTCCTGAATCGAACATCTTTCCCGGTCGCAAAAATCGGTGATGCGTCGGCCGCGCACGAGTTCCATTACGAAGTAGGGTCGGCCTGCCGCGGTGGCTCCCGCGTCGAAGACGCGGGCGATGGCGGGGTGATCCATCATCGCCAGCGCCTGGCGCTCCGCCTCGAAGCGTGCGACCACCGTCGCGGTGTCCATGCCGAGCTTGATGATCTTCAACGCCACCTCCCGGCGGATCGGTTCCCGTTGCTCGGCGCGGAACACGGTGCCGCAGCCGCCTTCGCCGATGTTTTCGAGCAGCACGTAGGGGCCAATGCGATCACCGGCGGCTTCCGCGATCCGCTGCGGCTGCCGCAAGGTCGCCGCCATGAAACTTCCGGCGCCGGCCGCGTCGTGGGCGGCGAGCATCGATCCGAGGTTGGCGCGACGGTCGGTGTCGCCGGCGCACGCCACGGCCAGATAGGCATCCCGTTCGCCCGCGGGCAGGGCAAGGGCGTGGCCGAAGATTTCATCGTCGGGCCGATGTCCGCCGGGCCCGCCGGCGGTGGTGGACGGCGGCATCACGGCTTGTATTCGCGAAACAGCCACGCGCGGGCATAGGCCCAGTCGCGTTTGGCCGTGGGTTCGGAGACGCCGAGCACCTCCGCCGCCTCCGCGAGCGTGAGGCCGGCGAAATAGTGCAGCTTCACCAGCTCCGCCTTGCGCGCGTCATGGGCGGCCAGGCGGTCGAGCGCGTCGTGGACCGCGAGGACGTGCTCCTCCGGTTCGGGACCGGAGAGGCCCAGCAGGGGATCGTTGGCGTCAACGCGCGCCTGACCGCCGCCGTGGCGGACGGCCTGACGGCGGCGGGCGGCCTCCACGAGGATGCGGCGCATCGCCTCGGCAGCGGCTCCGAAGAAGTGGACCCGGTTACGCCATGCCGGCTGGGCCTCGCCGCCAAGCCGCAGCCACGCTTCGTGGACCAGCGCCGTGGGCTGCAAGGTGTGACCGGGCGCCTCGCGGGACATCTTCGCCGCCGCGAGGGCGTGCAATTGATCGTAGACGAGCGACAACATGCGATCGCTGGCCGTGCGGTCGCCGGCCTCGGCGCGTTGGAGGAGAAGGGTGATTTCGCCGGCGGCAGGCATCAGGGGGAGGACGCACCGTTTCATGTCGCCGACCCGACTCGGGCGCAACGCGTCAGTTCAAAGCCAGACTTGGCAACGGCGGATGCCGAGTTTGGCGAGCCGGGGTGGGTGGGAGCGGGACCTTGTCAGGGTGCGGAGCGTTTGGCGGAACTCGCGGCCCGCCGATAAATTTCACCCGCGTAGAAAAGCGTACCATCCGTCTTTACCTCAATCGGACCGAAGCGTTCGACGCGCAGAATCGTGGATTGATCAGCCCGCCGGCGCATGACGGTGAACGCACCGCTCCGCTCGTCCGGCGCGGCGAGGCCGGGCGCTGGCTCGCGGTAGGTGAGCATGCCGTTCTCCGCCACTTCGATCGAGCGCGGACGGGGACCGTCTCCGGCCGAATAATTTCCAATTACCTGCTGTCGTGCGGCCGCGGCTTCGCGGGCGTCGCTCAGTTTTTCGTAGGCTGACGCCGGATCAACCTGCGGCCGATTGACAGTGACCACCGCCGACCCCGCCACGAGCAAGGCCGTGACCGCAAACAGGACGGCCGCCAGCGGCGTCGCCCGGCGCCGGTTGACCGGCACGTCGGCGGGCAGGTCCTGGGTTGTATCCGTCGTCGTGGGCACGGAATCCTGTCCGCTGAGAAACTCTGCGACCTGCTCGGCCGGCAATTCGAAATAGGTGGCGTCCGGTTCACCCGCGGAGCGCAGCAGCAACCGGCTCTTGCCGGGCTTCACCACGAAACGGCCGCGACGCGCGGAGACCAGCAATTGCGGATCGGCGTCGGCGAACTTCGCGGGATCGAGTGCGGTGAGACGTCCCAGCAGTTCCGTCAGGCCGGTGGACGTGAACGAACCGAGTTCGCGGGCGGTTTCGCCCACGCTCGCCGTCGCCAGGTCGGCGGTAAGCGCACGGCTGGTGACCTTGAAGGTGGGCCCGGAGGGCGGTTCAGCGTTCGATGATGAAGACAGGCTCATTGCCGGCTCCGAGAAAGAAGTTGCCCGTGGCGAGATTGCCGTCGTCGATCCGACGATCGGCTTCAAGCAGTTGGTCGAGGTCCGTGGTCACGGAGGACGAGCCGGTGGAGCGAACTCCGATCGCAGCCCGGTAAAGAACGCCCGCTTGCACGCAATTATGGTCCCAGTTGTAGTGGCCGCCGACGGGTGTCGTCTGCAGCCAGGAGGTGTTGCCCAGGCTGCCGGCCATCCCGGTCGGCATGACTCCGATGCCGGCGTCGGGCGGATACTCGCCGTTTTGCTGCGCCACCGACTGAAACGCCGCGGCGAAGACCCGGAGATCGTTCACGAGGGCGCCGGCCCGTGCCGACTTGGTCGCGTAGCGGATGGCGGGCATGCTGAGGGACGCCATCACACCGACGATGAGCGTGACCATCCCGATTTCAACCAACGTAAATCCGCGGGTGGAGCGGAGTCGTCGGCGAATGGGTGTTGGAATGAAACGTGGCGGCGACACGGAACGAAAGAATGGCTGCTTTTGCTGCAGAGATGATGAGTGACGGTAGCGCCACTGCGAGGCCATTCGGCACATCTTGGCGGCGCCTTAACTGAAGAATCGGCGGGCCGAACGGTCGGTTCACGCCAGCAGGGCTTTCACGACCTTGCCTTCGATGTCGGTGAGGCGGTAGTCGCGGCCCTGGAAGCGGTACGTCATGCGCTCATGATTGACCCCGAGTTGGTTCAAAAGCGTGGCGTGCAGATCGTGAACGCTTACCGGATTTTCGGTGATATTGTAGCCGTAGTCGTCCGTCGCGCCGTAGGAGAGGCCGGGTTTGAATCCGCCTCCAGCCATCCACATCGTGAAACAGCGGGGATGATGATCGCGACCGTAACTCTTGGCCGTCATGTCGCCCTGGCAATAAACGGTGCGGCCGAACTCCCCACCCCAGATCACGAGCGTGTCGTCGAGCAGGCCGCGCTGCTTGAGATCGGTGATGAGTCCGGCGGTGGCCTGATCGGTTTCCTTACACCGGGAGCGTAACAACGCCGGCAGCCCGCCGTGGGCGTCCCAGTCGCGGTGAAAGAGCTGCACGAACCGCACCCCGCGCTCGCTGAGCCGGCGCGCGATGAGCGCGTTGTAGGCGTACGTGCCAGGCTTGCGTGCGTCCTCGCCGTAGAGCGCAAACGTGCTTTCCGGCTCCTTCGAGATGTCGGTGAGGTCGGGCACGGAGCTTTGCATCCGGTAGGCCATCTCGTACTGCGCGATGCGGGCCTCGATCTCTGGATCGCCCACGGCGTCATGCCGGAGCCGATTCAACGCGCCGAGGTGATCGAGGGTTTTGCGCCGCAGGCTGGCGCTGAAGCCGTCGGGATTGTTGAGGAACAGGACCGGGTCCTTGCCCGAGCGGAAGCGCACGCCCTGATGCACGGAGGGCAGGAAGCCCGAGCCCCACAAGCGGTCGTAGAGGGGCTGACCGCCGGTGCCCGAGAGCATGGCGACGAACGCGGGGAGATTTTCGTTTTCGCTCCCGAGGCCGTAGCTCATCCACGCTCCGATGCTGGGGCGCCCGGCGATTTGAAAACCCGTCTGTGCGAAGGTGACCGCCGGGTCGTGGTTGATCGCGGCGGTATGCATCGATTTTACGAAGCAGAGATCGTCCACGATTTTCGCGAGGTGCGGCATGGCGTCGCTGACCCACGCGCCGCACTTGCCGTGCTGCTTGAAGCTGAAGGTGGAGCGCGCGACGGGGAACGAACTCTGCCCGGCGGTCATACCGGTGAGGCGCTGGCCGTTGAAGACCGAGGCCGGCGTTTCCTGGCCGTGAACTTTGTCGAGATGGGGCTTGTAGTCGAAGGTGTCGTGCTGGGGCGGGCCGCCGGACTGGAACAGATAGATGACGCGTTTCGCCTTGGGTTGCGCGTGGGGAAGTCCCGGCAGGCCGCCGGCGGCGCGCAGCACCTTGGGATCGATCAGCGAGGCGAGGGCGAGGCCGCCCATCGCGGCGGACGTGCGGCCGAGAAACGTGCGGCGCGTCATCTGCAGCGCGGCGTGGCGGAGGTCGAGGTTCATGGCGGGCGGCTAGTCGCGGGTGGTGGTTTCGTCGAGATTGAGGAGCACGTTCGCCAGCGCCGTCGCGGCGGCCAGTTCGAGCGGGGGGAGATCCTTCGCGGCCGGCGAGTTGCCGAGGTTCTGGGTGGCCTGCGCCGACTCCAACTGGTCGCGGAACTCGGCGCGGTAGTCGTTCAGCGCCTGCGTCAGCAGGCCGAGTTCCCGGGCGGTCGGGGCCCGGGTGGCGACGGTACGAAACGCAAATGTGATCCGCTCGGCATCGCCCGCCCCGCCCTGCCGCAGCATGCGCTCGGCGAGCTTGCGTGCGCTCTCCACGAAGATGACGTCGTTGAGCAGCGTGAGGGCCTGAAGGGGGGTGTTGGTGGACTTGGCGCGCACGGAGCAATTTTCGCGGTCGGCCGCATCCAGCACCGCCATCGTGGGCGGCGCGAGGGTGCGCTTCCAGTAGGTGTACAGGCTGCGGCGATACAGGTCCTCGCCCTTGGCCACCGTGTATTTTGCGTTGCTGGCCTCCTCCCACAAACGGTCCGGCTGATAGGCGAAGACGGACGGACCCCCGATCTTTTCCACCAGGAGTCCCGAGGCGAAGAGCGCCTGATCACGGAGCACGTTGCCCGGCAGCCGCAATCGCGGGGCGCGCGCCAGGAGGACGTTTTCCGGATCCGTCTTCAGATGATCGGGAAGGACGGCGGAGCTCTGCCGGTAGGTCTGGCTGCGCACGATCACCTTCAACAGCGTCTGGAGATCCCAGTGGTTCGCGATGAGATCGGCGGCGAGCCAGTCGAGTAGTTCCGGGTGCGAAGGCGGCTGGCCCTGGGAGCCGAAGTCTTCGGTCGTCTTCACCAAGCCCCGGCCAAACAGCATCTGCCAGTAACGGTTCACTGTGACCCGGGCGGTGAGGGGATGCTCGGGGCTGACCAGCCAGCGGGCGAACGCAAGGCGGTCGTTCTTCACGCCCTTCGGCAACGACGGGAGCGCGGCGGGTACGCCCGGCTGAACCCGCGGCCCGAGTTGGTCGTAGACTCCGCGAACGCGGATGAACGACGGCCGTCCTTCCGGGAGATCGGCCATGATCATCGTCGTGGGCAGCTTGTCGTGGAAAGCGAGATGGGCGGCCTCCGCCTTGCGCAAGTCGGTGAGCAGCGCTTTCTGTTCGGGTGCCGCGGCGTTTTCGAGAAAGGCGGTGCGGAGCAATTGCCGTTGGATCTCCGTGCGACCGGCCTCGGGTCGTGTTGCGAGCGCCGCGAGCGAATGCGGCTCCGCCAGCATTGCGGCCTCGTCGCGGGCGAGCGTGCGGGACGGATAGAAACGCAATTCGTCGAGCTGTCCCTTCCAGGAACCGACGTGCTTGCTGTAGCCGAGGCTCATCGGCGCGCCCTCGTTGCGGTTGGCGACGTTGCTGTTCGTATTGCGGATGACCTTCACCGGCTGCGGCTCGCCGTCGATGTAGATGATCATCCCGGCGGCCCGCCGCGTGCCGTCGTTCGTGAGCGTGACGTGCACCCACTGGCCGGGTTGAAACGTGCGTACGGTCTCGATGGTGGACACGCCCGAGATCCAGCGCGTGTTGATGTTCCACCGCAGATGGCCGTCGATGAACTCGACGAGAATGCCCGCCCGCACGGTGGCCGCCGCCTCGTTTGAGAGCACCGGTCCCTTGGCCACGTCTTCGGGCTTCATCCAGAAACCGATCGAGAAGCGTCCGTTGCCGATCAGCCCCGGAATCTTGCCCACCTCGAAATGACCCGCGCCCGTCAACGTGGCCGCGGTGCCGAATTTGCCTTCGGCTAGCACCGGTTCGCCGTCGTGGGCCGTGACGCGCTTGTCCGCGGCGTCGAAGGAGAAATAATGCTCGAGGCCGTTGGTGAGAAACGAGGGCGCGGGCGCGGCGGCGAGGCCCTTTTCCCATTCGCGTTGCGCCTCCGCGATGGCGGGTGCCGCTTGCTCCAGAGCCTGTTTCGCGACGGCCACTTTCTTTTCCACTTTGGCGAGCTGGACACGTTGGTCGGACGTGGGGGTCTTGATCCACGGCTCGGAGTTTCCGACCCGGGTGGCGCGCCCGCTCTCCGCGACGTCGTTAAAATAGTCGATCATCGCGTAGTATTCGGCCTGGGAGAGCGGGTCGAATTTGTGATCGTGGCAGCGCGCGCAGCCGGCGGTGAGACCCATCCAAACCGTCGCCGTTGTGTCGACGCGATCCACGGCGTTCTCGAGGAGAAACTCGTCGATCGGGATGCCCTCCTCGCTGTTGTACCGGTTGTTGCGGTTGAAGCCGGTGGCGATCAGCTGCTCGTGCGTCGGCTTCGGCAGCAGGTCGCCGGCGAGCTGTTCGACCGTGAACTGATCGAAGGGTTTGTTGGCGTTGTAAGCGTCGATCACCCAGTCGCGCCACCGCCACATCTCGCGCGGTCCGTCGTTTTGATAACCGTCGGTGTCGGCGTAACGCGCCGCCTCCATCCACGGCCACGCCATGCGTTCGCCATGACGCGGGGATTTCAGCAGGCGATCCACCGCGGCGTCGTAGGCGGCGTCGAGGCCGCGTCGCTTCACGTCGGCGAGAAACGCATCCGCCTCCTCAATCGACGGCGGCAGGCCGGTGAGATCGAGGCTGACGCGGCGCAATTGCGTTTCGGGCGTGGCGGGCGCGGAAGGGGAAAGACCGGTGCCGGCCAGTTTCTGGCGGACCAAAAAATCGACGGCGTTGCCGGAAACCTTGGGGCGTTGGAACGACGCGAACGCCCAGTGAACTTCGTAGGCTGCACCCTCGGCAATCCAGCGTTTGAGGGTGGCTTTCTGCTCCGGAGAGAGGCTCTTGTGCGACTTGGTCGGCGGCATGACCTCCTCCTCGTCGGCGCTGACGATGCGCGCGATCAGTTCGCTCTGGTCCGTCTTGCCCGGCACGATCGGCGTGAGGCCCGACTTGACCGGACCGATGGCGATCTCGCGCACGTCGAGCCTCAGCCCCGCCTTCCGGTTGGCCTTGTCGGGTCCGTGGCAGGAGAAGCAATTGTCGGCAAGGATGGGACGGATGTCGCGGTTGTAGCGCAACGGCTCGGCGGCGCCGGCCAGCAGCGAACAGCCGGCGCCGAACACAGACCAACGCAGGAGAGAGACGGGGAGGCGGAGCATGGGGCGGGGCAAGTAAGCATGAAGTCGTCGGCTCTTTCCAGATCTTCGCGTGGTTCCTTCGGAAAAAAGTGCGAGTGAAACAATTCCCTTTTCGTGTCCGTGCTTGCGCGAGCGACCAACGATCGCCTTTCGTTGCCGAAGAAAATACCGGCACCCCTCCGCGTTCTGCTGGCCTTTCACCGTCAAACCATGAAAACCCCCCGTTCGTCCGTTTGTTTCGGCGCGACCATCCGCGCCTTTGTCTTTGCCTCGGCCTGGAGCGCCGTTTTCCTCGCTCCGCCAACCGGGGCCCAAACCGCCGATTCGGGAACGGTTCGCGCGGTGGGTTCGGCCGGTTCGATTTCCGGTAATGTCGGCAACGCCGGCACCGGCAATCTCCTCGAGGGCGCCCGGGTCGAAATCCCCGCCCTCGGCCGCACGGTCCTCACCGACAACACCGGCCGCTACCTCATCCGGGAGGTTCCCGCCGGCACCCATGAGGTCGTCGCCAGCTACCTCGGCCTCGATCCGATCCGCGTCCAAGTCGCGGTGACCGCCGGCCAGATCGCCAGCCGTAATTTCGACCTCACGACCGGCATCTATCAGTTGGACGCGTTCAAGGTCACCGGCGAACGCGAGGGCAACGCCGCTGCCATCACTGCCCAGCGCAACGCGCCCAATGTGAAAAATATCGTGGCGATCGACGCCTACGGCAACCTCCCCAATATGAACGCCAGCGAACTGGCGGTCATGCTTCCCGGCGTCGCGGGCAATCTGAGCGACGAGGGCAACATTGTCGGCTTCACTGTCCGCGGCATGGGCCCCGGCAGCAATACCATCACGATCGACGGCTCCCTGATGGGCAGCCAGGGCGGTGACTCGCGCCAGACGCGCATTCACACGATCACCGGGTCGATGTTCGAGTCGCTGGAGGTCACCAAGGGACTCACTCCCGACCGCGAGGCCGGGGCGCTTGGCGGCACCGTCAACCTCAAGAGCCGTTCGCCGCTCAGCATGAAGGAAAAGCGCCGCATCACCTATAACTTCTCCGCGCGGATGGCCCCGCCGGGCACAGAACAGATTCCCATGCGCGAGCAGCACCGCACCCATCCGCTGCTCAATGTCGCGTGGCAAGAGGTCTTCGATGCCTTTGGCGGCAGCCGCAACCTCGGCATGGCGGTCAATTTCTTCTACAGCGAGCAGGCGGTCGGTTTCTTCAGCACCACCCGCGATTTTCAAAACGTCGCGACAACGCCGGCCTACGTCTGGGACTACCGCACGCAGGACAATTACAACAACCGCAAGCAGTCGAGCGTGAACGCCAAGTTCGACTACCGGCTCTCCGCGAACACCAAGATCTCGCTCAACCTGATCTACAATGACGCGTTTGAGCGTTTCCGGCTGCGCTACTATTTCCGCGCCTTCACGGGCAACCAGAACACCGTCCCCAGCGCCACCTCGGGCGTCATTCCCGGCTACACCGATCGCATCACCCAGGTGCGGCCCATCGCCGCCTCGACCGTTTCAATCCAATCGCAGATGTCCAATTTCTTCCACCGCCAGCGGCACGCCGACCTCGGGGCCGAGCAGAAATTTGGGCCGCTCGAGCTCGACTACAACGCCGTCATCAGCCTCGACCACATCAACAGCGGCACTGGTGACGGTGGCGATCTCACCAATCAGGTGACCGGCGTCGGCTGGATTCTCGATCGCACCAAGTCGGACCTTTATCCGCAGTTCATCCAGACCGGCGGACCCGACATCCGGAATCCCGCCAGCTACCGGCCGTCCACCTACGCCTTCAACGACAGCACGCCGATCCACGAAATCCGCGAGCTGCGCGGCAACGCCCGCTACCAGTTGCCGGTCACCCTGCCGATCTTCGCGAAGGCCGGCGTGCGCTGGCGCGAGGAGGCCGCCGGCGCCGTCGCCCGGAACCGCCGCTACAATTTCATCGGCACGAATTCCGGTCAGCTGCCGACCGATTCGTCAATCGAGACCTTCGGCAACCACAAGACCGGTCTCGTCATTCCGGCGTGGAATGCCAACGCCATCGCCCGCGATCGCACGCCCCTCAACTCAGCGCTGTGGAGCGAGGATCGTTACTTCGCCGAATCGTCGAAATACACCGGCACCCGCCGCGTCACGGAAACCGTCACTGCCGGCTACGGCATGCTCCAGGGCCGCGTCGATCGGACGGGATTCATCGCCGGCGTCCGCGTGGAGAAAACGGACGACGAAAGCTGGGGCTGGGTGCGCGCCCGGGTGGGCAGCACCGCGGCACAGCAGGCGGCCGATCCCGTGGGATCCGCCACGCGCGACTACGCCAACACCCGGCGTGACGTTTCCGGCAGCTACACCAAGGCGTTCCCCAGCGTCCACCTCACGCAGGACATCACTCCCAATCTCAAGGGCCGTTTGAGCTGGTCCAACAGCTTCGGCCGTCCGCCGCTCAGCAACTCCTACCCGAGCGAGGCTGCCAACGAGACCGACAAGACCCTCACGATCAGCAATCCCGCCCTGAAGCCGCGGCTCGCGGAAAACTGGGATGCGGCCCTCGAGTATTATTTCGAGCCGGTCGGCAACGTCTCCCTCGGCTGGTTTCACAAGACGATCCGCGACTACAGTGTGTCCGGCATCCTCTCGGGCACGGTCGGGACCGGGACGGACAACGGCTACAACGGCGACTACGCCGGCTTCAGCATCCTCACCAGCCAGAATCTCGGCACCGCGATCGTGCAGGGCTGGGAGGTGTCGTACAATCAACAGTTCACGTTTCTGCCCGGCTGGCTGAACGGACTGGGGGGCGGCGCGAACTTCACGATCCTCGACACGCACGGAGACTTCGGCGGCGGGGCCGAGCGCAAGAAGGGCGAGGTTCCCGGCTTCATCCCGTTCACAGCCAACGCGAATTTGGCATGGCGGCACCGCTCGTTCAGTGCGCGGGTGATTTGGAATCGGACGGGTGAATATATCAACGCCTACACCGCCACGGGTTCGGGGCGCAACCAATACACGCGCCGGCGCACGATCGTGAATTGCGGCGTCGCGTATCAAATTCGTCCCGCCGTCACCCTTTCGCTTGATGTCGGCAATCTGTTCAACGAACCGCAGGTGTTCTACCGCGGCATCGCGGACCAGATGTCCGAATATCGGATGCCGGGTACCACGGTCACGTTCGGCGTGAGCGGCCGGTTCTAGGCCGTGAGTTCGCGCGGGGACACGACGCCTTCGTCGTGTCCCCAGCAACGTCCAGGCGGCCTCGCGACCGCACCAGCTCGTTGCGACATCCGCATGAAAACGCGTACTGTCTGTCACCCGACACCGGATCGAACCGGCGACCCATAATTCGACACCACCTCACAACCACATGAGTATTCATTTCTCCGTCCACGCGGGCCGGCGCACTTGCCTGGTCTTCGCCCTCTTTGGCCTTGCCCTCGCGACGCGTCTCTGGGCGCAGGGCACCGGCACGATCGAAGGCCGGGTGACGAATCCCTCCACTGGCGGCATCGTCGAGCATGCCCGCGTTGCCGTGACCGGCACGAACCTGGAGACCCTGAGCGATTCCGACGGCTACTACCGCCTCAACGGGGTGGCGCCAGGCGCCGCCCAGCTCCGGGTTTTCTTCAGCGGATTTCCGTCGGCTACAGCCGCAGTCAGCGTCGCGGCCGGCCAGACCGCGCAGCAGGATTTTGAACTGTCGCCGCTCGCCTCGGGCGCCAGCGGTCGCTCCAATGCGGACGGCTCGGTGGTGAAGCTCGACGAATTCGTGGTCGCCACCTCGCGCGAGATGAGCGGTGCCGCGCTCGCGATCAACGAGCAGCGCTTCGCCGCCAACATGAAGAACGTCGTCGCCACCGATGAGTTCGGCGACATCGCGGAGGGCAACGTGGCGGAGTTTCTGAAGTTCATGCCCGGCGTGAACATCGACTATGCCGGCGGCAACGCCCGCGATATCTCGCTCAACGGCGTGCCGTCCACCTACGTGCCCGTCACGCTCGACGGCTTTGGCCTCGCCAGCGCCGTGGGTGGTGGTTCGGGCGGGACGGCGCGCGGCGTCGGCCTCGATCAGGTTTCGATCAACAATCTCTCGCGCGTCGAGGTGTCCTTTTCGCCGACGCCTGACTCGCCCGGCAACGCGCTCGCCGGCTCGGTGAACCTCGTCCCGCGCAGTTCGTTCGAGCGCACCCGGCCGTCGGGCAGCTTCAGCGCGTATTTCATGCTGCGCGACGACATCAAGCACTGGGGCGAGACGCCCGCTCCGCGCCACCCGACGCGCAAGATTCATCCCGGCTTCGACGTGTCCTACATCGCGCCGGTGAGCAAACGTTTCGGTTTCACGCTCTCTGCCGGCATGAACCGCCAGTATTCCGGCGAGCCGCAGATCCAGAACACCTGGCGCGGCACGCAGGCCGCGACCAATGGCGGCACGTTTCCCAACACCACGTTCGACAAGCCTTATCTGACGTCCGTGCTCATCCGCAACAGCGGCAAGGATACCAACCGCAGCTCGTTTGGCGTCACCACCGACTACAAGTTCACCGAGCGTGACCGCTTCGCGTTTTCGCTCACGTACTCGACGTTCAACGTCCACATCAACCACAACGCGCTGACGTTCGACGTGGGCCGGGTGAATCCCGGGGACTTTTCCCTCGACTACACCCGCGGCGCCGCCGGCCAGGGCACGCTCAACCTCGCCACCACGGGCGCCGACCGTTCCAACTGGACGTTCATGCCCTCGCTCGTCTGGCGGCACGACGGCCCTCTCTGGAAGATGGACGCCGGCTTCGCCTATTCGCGCGCGAGCAACCGCAACCGCTGCATCGAGCGCGGCTTTTTCGACACCACGACCGCGCGCCGCACCGGCCTCACGGTTTCGTTCGCCGACATCTTCTACCTGCGGCCCAACACCATCACGGTCACCGACACCGCCGGCGCCCCCGTCGATCCGTATGCGCTCAAGAACTACGTCGTCACCGCCGCGACCAACAACACGCGGGCCACCGACGACATCAAGCGCACCGCCTACGGCAACCTCCGCCGCGACTTCTTCGGCGAGGTGCCGCTCTCGCTGCGCGCGGGTTTTGACGTCCGCCAATCCGAGCGCGACCAGCGTTTCAGCGTGCCGACGTACACCTACGTGGGCCGTGATGGTGTCGCGAGCACCACGCTTACCGCCACGAGCGACGATCTGGCGCTGCCGTTTCTCGACCCGAGCTTCTCGGATCGGTCCCCGCATTACGGTTTCCCGAAATTCCAGGGTGTCAGCAGCGAACTGCTCTACAACCAGTACGCCGCCGCGCCCGCCACCTTCACGACCAACGCCAACACCACCTACCGCAACGAAGTCACCAACTCGAAGTTTGCGGAGGAGATCATCTCAGCCGGCTACCTGCGCGGCGATCTGGGATTCTTTTCGAACCGCCTGAAGCTCGTCACTGGCCTCCGCGCCGAGCAGACCAATGTCACCGCGCAGGGGCCGCTCACCGATCCCAATCGCAACATCCTGCGCGACGCCGCGGGGAAGCCGGTCCTCGGCGCCAACGGGAGGCCGCTGAACATCGTTCCGACGACCAATGCGCTCGGCGTGTCGCAGCTGACGTTTCTCGACCGTGGCGCGAGTTCGAAGAAGGAATACCTCCGGCTTTTTCCGAGCATCAACGTGAGCTATAATGTGCGTGACGACGTCATCGCCCGCGCCGCCTGGTATACGTCGGTGGGCCGGCCCGACTACAACCAGTATGCCGGTGGCGTCACCTTGCCCGATCCGGACAATCCCTCGCCCAGCGACCAGATCACGGTGAGCAACGTCGCGATCAAGCCGTGGAGCGCGCGGACCTTCAACGTGCGGCTCGAATACTATCCGCAGGGCGTGGGACAGCTCACGCTCGGGGCGTTCCGGCGTGATTTTCAGGATTTCTTCGGAAGCACCACGCTGCCTGCGTCGCCGGACTTTCTCGAACTTTACAGCCTCGATCCCAACGTGTACGGCCGCTATCCGATCGTCACCCAGTACAATCTCGACACCTCGGTGCGGATGGAGGGACTCAATCTCGGCTACCGCCAGGCGCTCACGTTTCTCCCCTCCTGGGCGCGCGGGGTGCAGGTGTTTGCCAACGCCGCCTCGCAGCGGATCACTGGCGCGCAGGGCTCGGCGAATTTCCCGGGCTTTATCCCGCGCACGCTGAGCTGGGGCGCGAGCCTCAACCGCAACCGCTTCAGCCTCCGCGCGAATTGGAATTACCGGAGTCTGCAGCGCCGGGCGGTGATCGCCGCGGGCAACAGCATCGAGCCCGGCACCTACACCTGGTGGTCAAAGCGCCTCTACCTCGATCTCAACGCCGAGTATTCCTTCTACAAGCGCTTCGCCGTGTTTGCGGCGATCCGCAATCTCGGCGACGCCCCCGACGACATCAAGGTCTACGGCCCGAGCACGCCCGCCGTCGCCCGTTTTCGCGAGCGCATCGAATACGGCTCGCTCTGGAGTTTCGGGGTGAAGGGCACTTTCTGATTCCGCATTCGGAAACGAGAACCTTCTCCCGGTTGGGTTTGGGCAGATGAGTGCCGCCTGCGACGGGCGACGGGCGGCCCAATCGCCTTCCGAATGGAATAGCGCTTTCGAGCGATAGACGGACGTCCGCCAAAGTGTTAGGCATGGCGGTGGTTCCTCCGGTACCCATCACCGGCTGCAGCCAAAGCCTCACCCTACCCATGTACCCCCGTAACGTCCGCTATTGCCTGGTCGGACTGCTCGCGCTCGCCGGCGCTTCCAATTCCCTGCTCGCTCAACTCGCACCGGCGGGGGCCAATCGGGCCAAAGCGGCGTCGGACGACGAGGCCGTGAAGTTATCGCCCTTTGAAGTCAACGCCGCCAGCGAGGAAGGAACCTATGCGGCGACGAGCACGCTGGCGGGCACCCGGCTCAACATGGCGCTGAAGGACGTTCCTGCGTCGATTTCCGTCATGACGGCGGACTTTCTCAAGGACATCGGCGCGACGGGCGTGAGCGACGCGATCCAATACGGAATCGGCACGGAACCAGACCAGTCGAGCGCCAACGGCAACAACACGCATGATCGCGACCTCGCGATGACCATACGGGGATTCACCAATGCCACGTTGAGTCGCGACTACTTCGGAGTGCTGCAATCCAATGCGGCGGACAACTTCAACATCGAGCGGGTGACGTTTTCGCGTGGTCCCAACTCGGTGCTGTTCGGCTCGGGCAGTCCCGGCGGTATCGTTGACTCATCGACCAAGCAGGCTCAGCCACGCTCGATCAGCCAGTTTTCCTTTCGGATGGGCCCGTTTGACGACTACCGCTTCACGTTCGATCTCAATCGCCAGGTCACCAGAACGCTCGCCGTTCGGGTCAACCTGCTCGACTGGAACAAGAAATCCTGGCGCGACTTCGATCACCTGAACAGCAAACTCGGGGCGTTGGCCGTGAAATGGACGCCATTTCAAGATACCACGATTCGCCTCCAAGCCGAAGGCGGACCGACCAAGCAATTGCAGTCGCAACCTTGGCCGGCGTTGGACGGAGTGACTCCCTGGATTGTCGCGGGGAAGCCGATCTCCACCTTCGCCAACCCAAGCGCGTCTACCCCGCTGCTTCCCGGCACCGGGCGGCTGACCGCGACCAACCGGGTGTTTGTGGCCAACTCGGGCGCAATCATCAGCGAACTCGGAATGCTCAACTCAAGCATCCAACGGCCCTTTGATGCGGGCAACACGCTGCCCGTTTTCACGAACCAAGATGTCCTGCCCTTTTCGGCGAACGTCATGGGGCCCTCTTCCACCCAGGATCGCCGCTTTCTGAACGAGGCAATTTATGTCGAGCAGCGCCTTGGCCCGAAGCTCTCCCTGCAACTGGCGGCCTCAACCCAGCGCGCCAACCGTCAATGGAACCGGCCCATCTTCTGGAATGACGCGGCGCTCAAAGCCGATCCCAATGCCTTCCTGCCCGGCGGCGCAGCCAATCCCTATGTTGGACAATACTACATCGAGACCAGCAGGACGGAGCAGGACTTTGGGCGCCAGCATCAGAACGAGTATCGGTTCAGCACGTCCTATGGGTTCGACGTTCCCTACTTCGGATCACATCAATTTAGTGGACTCGTGTCCCGTCGGGAGACCTTTGACGACTCTGCCACGCGAATCGAAGCGTGGATCAACAATCCGGCGAGCGCAGATTACACGAATGCGGCCAACCGAATCATCCGGCGCACCTATCTCTCGTTTGACCCGAATAATTCGCTGGGTCTGCCCAGGGGCTTTAAAGACCCCTATCAAAGCACCATCAATGCGGGCGGCGTCACCTCGGCCTACTTCCAGAATGGCCTCGTCAAGAACCACAATCGCTTTGATACCGTGGCGGGCGTCTTGGAAAGCCGGTTTTTCTCCGGCCGTTTGGTGACGATCCTTGGTGCGCGTCAGGATCACCTGGCACAATATGGCAGCGCCATCGTCCAAGACCCGTTCACCAAAGTGACGACCGGCGCCACACGCCTCTCGCCCAACGTTTCGACGGGGAATACGGTGACCAAGGGTATCGTCTATCACGTGCTGCCGGCGGTTTCGGTGGCGGTCAACAAGTCGAACAACAGCAATCCGCAATCTCAATTCGCCTACGGTCCCAACGGCGCGAACCTGAATATCCCGCTTGGCCCCCAAAAGGGCGAGGGCATGGATGGCTCGCTGCGGTTTCATCTTTTTGGTGGCCGGCTGGAAGGGTCCGTCGGCTATTTCAAGACGAGCCAGGTGAACGCCCAGACTACGATCGGCGGCAACAACGCCGCCGGCACGTCGTCGTATGACCTCTGGCTGAATCAGGCCTATCTTGCCCTCGGCAAACCCAACGCCGCCGCGCGCTATATCCAGGGTTCTGACACGACGGATTTGGACTCGAAGGGGTGGGAAACGGAGTGGCTGATCAACGTCAGTCGCAGCTTCCGGTTCGTGGCCAACGCCACCAAGTATGAGACGTTGGCGTCCAACATCTATCCGCGTGCGATGCCGCTGGCGGCGAGCGTCATCGCCGAACTGAAAACCAATCCCGATCTTCCGATTGCCAATGTCGGCAACGCCACCACCGCCGGTGCCCTCGCCACCGTGATCCAAAATCAGGTCGCGTTGGATCTTCGGTCGAACGGTCTGGCGCAGCTCAATAGCCGAGATTACAACGCCAATCTCTTCGCGAACTACCGGATCCAGGAAGGGCGACTGAATGGATTCTCCCTCAGCCTGGGCGCCAATATCCGTGGAAACCGCGTCATTGGCTACCACAGCGTGACCGGGAAACCCATGTGGGCGGGCGACAATACCCAGTACAACGGCTCCATTTCCTACAACCGAAAGCTCCCGTTCTTGGGCAAGAATGTGCGATGGAATGCGACCTTTTCCGGCACCAATATCTTTGGGCGTCGCTACGGTCTGCTCGCGAGCCGCGGGAATGAATTTGGCGTCGACCGTTTTTTCTTCCAGACGACACCGAGTTGGTTTCTGACCAATTCGTTGAATTTCTAATCCCATCGCGTGCCGCCGGGCGGGGCCTCCGCCGTTCATGTCAGGCGGTGGTTCAACCCATCGCGAGGTGGTGGTCGCGGCCGGAGCGTCGCTCGTTTTCTGGACCGGCGGAAAATGCCGTCGACCACGATTGGGCAATTTGCTGGGGACGCGACGCCCTCTTCGCGTGGATTGAAATCGCGACAAGGGCGTCGCGGCCCCAGTGCCCAGAAATCGAGCTGCGCAACGAAATCCACCGAACGCCGATTTGTGACGTGACCCGGACTCGGGAGCGCGGTTGTCTGCGTCCCGCAAACCTCGAGCAACCCCAAGGCGTGACGCTTATCCGTGCGCGCCGCTCTCCTTCCTTTCCCCTCAATTGCCGAACCCACGATGATCAAGATGATGAAATACCAAAACCCGCTGGCGATTCTCGTCGGCTGGTTCGCCCTCGCCCTGACTTCTGTGCTCGGCGCCGAATCGGCCGGCTCCACCGCGGCGGGTGCGATCGAGGGGCGCGTGCTCAATGTCGACAACGGCCAATATGTCGCCGGGGCCCGCGTCACGGTGGGCGCCACCGCCTTGGAGACCTTCACGGATTCCTCCGGTTATTATCGGCTGCCTCGTGTTCCGCCGGGACCCGCGAAGGTGAATGTGTTTTTCACCGGCGTCCGGCCGGCGGCCCAGACGATCCCCGTTGCGGCGGGAGAGACCACACGGGGCGACTTCGAACTGTCCTCTGAGAGCCAGCCCGGTGGAAAAGGCCGCAGCGGCGAGGTGGTCAAACTTGATGCGTTCGTGGTCGCCACGCGCAAGGACATGGATGGCGCCGCCATTGCGATCAACGAGCAGCGGTTTGCCCCCAACATCAAAAACGTCGTCACCACCGATGAGTTCGGTGGCGACGCCGAGGGCAACGTCGGGGAATTTCTCAAATTTCTCCCGGGCATGAGTGTCGGCTACGCCGGCGGCAACGCCCGCTCGGTCTCCCTCGGCGGCGTGCCCGCGGCCTACGTGCCGATGACGATCAATGGATTCAGCCTCGCCAGCCCGGGACTCGACAGCGGCACCAACCGCTCCGTCGCGCTCGACTTCATGTCGCTCAACAATCTCTCCCGGATCGAGGTCGAGTACGCGCCGACCCCGGAATCGCAGGGCGGGGCGCTCGCCGGCACCGTCAACATGGTTCCGCGCAGTGCATTTGAACGCGCGCGGCCAACCTTCGACGCCAGTGTCTATATGACGATGCGGGATGACGCGCGTGATTTCCACAAGTCGGTGGGGCCGTTTCGCGAAGCGTCGCGCAAGGTGAATCCCGGTGTCGATTTTTCCTATGTCGTTCCCGTAAACGCACGGTTTGGTTTCACGCTCTCCGGATCCAACATGATGCAGTATGCCGAGGAGGACATCCTGCTGAACACCTGGCGCGGCGTTAACACGGCCACCAATGGTGTCGCTTTCCCCAACACCACACCCGACAAACCCTACCTGACGGCCGTGCAAGTTTCCGACTCGGGAAAGGACACGACACGACGTTCGCTCGCGGCCACGTTTGATTTCAAGTTCGGCAAATACGATCGGCTCTCGTTGGGCTACCAATACGCTTTCACCCGGATCGACTTCAGCAGCCGGTTTCTGATCTTCAACATCACGCGCGTGCTGCCGGGGGATTTTACGACGACGTCGACGCGCAGTGCGGCCGGTGGCGCCAACGTCACCACGACCAACAACGGACGAAGCCGCGATGTGCCCACCAACATGCCGTCGGTGATCTGGCGGCACGACGGGCCCGTCTGGAAGACGGAGACCGGCGCGAGCGTGTCGGAGAGCAGCAATCTGTTTCGCGACATCCAGAAGGGGCGGTTCCTCAATCCCCAGGCACAGCGCGCGGGTCTGACGATCGCATTCAACGATTTTTCCGCAGCCGGGAATGTGCCGCGCCAGATCACGGTGACCGACGGCGTCACCGGTTTGCCCGTCGATCCCTACCGGCTCGACACCTATGCGGTCTCCAGTGGGAACACCACTGAGGCGCTGACGCGTGACATCAAGCGCACCGCCTACGCGAACGCGCGGCGTGATTTCCAGGGCAGCGTGCCGTTTTCCCTCAAGGCCGGTGTGGATGCCCGCCAGTCAATCCGGGACACTCAGGGGACCAACTTCACCCTGACCTACGTCGGTCGCGATGGACGGGCCAGCACGTCGCCCATCGGCAGCGATGACAGTGCGGCGCCGTTCCTGGATGCCGCGAATCTCCGGAATCCGGTCGGGTTCGGGTTCCCCACGTTTCAGGCGCTCAATCCCTGGCTGCTGTGGGAGCAATACGCCGCCAATCCGGCCACGTTCACCAAGAATGAAAACGGGGCGTACACCAACCAGGTGAACCTCTCGAAATACGCCAGGGAACTCGTCTCGTCCGCGTATCTGCGCGGCGATCTCGCGCTCCTTGACGGGCGGCTCAAGCTCGTCGGCGGCGTGCGCGCCGAGCAGACCAACATCAACGCCGAGGGTCCGCTGACCGACCCGACTCGCAACTATCAGTACAACCCTGCCGGCCGGCCCATCCTCGGCGCCGACGGCAAACCGCTTCTCATCTCCCCGGCGAATTCCCTGGACGCGTTGAAGCGCACGCTCGTCATGCGTGGCGCCCACGCGGAAAAGGAATACCTGCGGCTATTCCCGAGCCTGAATGCCAACTACACGATCCGCGAAAATCTCATCGCGCGGGCGGCCCATTATACGTCGGTCGGCCGGCCCGATTACAGCCAGTACGCGGGCGGTTTGGCACTTCCCGACACGGAGCAGCCTCCGGGTCCCGGCAACCGGATCTCGATCAGCAACGCCGGCATCAAGGCGTGGTCGGCGCAGACCACGAATCTGCGACTGGAATATTATTTCGAAGGCGTCGGCATGGTCTCCGTCGGGGTTTTCCGTCGCGAATTCGAAAACTTCTTTGGCAGCTACGTGACGCGGGCGACACCGGAGTTCCTCGGGCTCTACGCCCTGGATCAGGCCCAATACGGCGCCTACGATGTGAGCACGGAGTACAATCTTCCGGGGACCGTTCGCAATCAGGGCTGGGATGTGAACTACAAGCAGGCGCTGACGTTCCTGCCCCACTGGGCGCGGGGCGTGCAAATTTTCGCGAATTCCAGTTCGCAGACGGTCAGTGGCGGGGCGGGGGCGAGCAATCTCTCCGGCTTCGTGCCGCACAGCGCCAATTGGGGGGTGAGCCTCGCGCGGCCCAAGTACAGCGCCCGGGTGAATTGGAACTACCGGGGCCGGGCCAAGGGCGGCCTGGTCGCGGCCGGCGCGAGCATCGATCCGGAAACCTACAACTACACGGCCGAGCGCCTCACCTTTGATGTGATTGCCGAGTACTACTTTTGGAAGCGGATCGCCGTCTACGCCAACCTTCGCAACGTATCCGACAAGCCGATTCTCAATGAGATCAGCGGGCCGACCACGCCGACGCAGGCGCAGTTCCGCCAGAGCCTCCGCTACGGGTCCCTCTGGACGTTCGGACTCAAGGGGAGCTTTTGAGGGACACTCTGAGCATGGAAACCCGAGCCACACCTGAGCTGACGAAAATATCTGCGCGGGGAGGCCTGCGCTGGTGGATGCTGGGCTGGGCGTTGGCCGGCGGTGTCCTCAACTACATGGATCGCAGTGCGGTTTCCATCGCGGCGCCGGCGCTCATGGCCGATTTCGGGCTGACGCGAACCGACATCGGGCTCATGGGTTCGGTTTTTTCGTGGACCTACGCCCTGGGCCAGCTCCCCGCGGGATGGCTCGTTGATCGTTTTGGCGTGCGGCGGATGTATTGCCTGGCGATCGCCGTTTGGAGCCTCGCGACGGCGGTGATGGTCGTCGGAAGCCGGCTCTGGCACTTTCTGATTTTCCGGACGTTGCTGGGTATCGCGGAAGCGCCCAACGGACCGGCGTCGAGCAAGCTGACAGTGGAGTGGTTTCCGCGGGCGGAACGCGGACAGGCGACCGCCATCTGGGACAGCGGCTCGAAGTGGGGTCCGGCCATCGCGCCTCCGATCCTGACCGCGATCATGGTGGGATTCGGGTGGCAGGCTATTTTTACCGTGCTCGGAATTGCGGGAGTCGTGCTGGCGATCGCGCTCTATGCGTTCTACCGGCCGCCGGAGGAGCACCCGCGGATCGGCGAAGCGGAGCTGGCTTATATCGTCGGTGAACGGAGAACCCAATCCTCGGGCGCGACGCGGGTGTCGTGGTTCGAACTCTTCCGTTTCCGGCAGATCTGGGGGATGATGATCGGGTACTTCTGTGTCATTTGGATCTGGAACATCTTCATTGTTTTTCTGCCGCTTTACCTGCAGGAAGCGCGAGGCGTGAGCATCAAGGGCACGGGCGTCCTCGCCTCGGTGCCCTATCTGGGTGCCGCGATTCTTGGCATCTGCGGCGGCTTCGTGATGACCCGTTACACCCGGACGAGCGGGCATGATCCGCTAACGGCGAAGCGTCACGTCCTGGCGGTGTCGGCGGCAAGCGCCGGAGCATTGATCTGCGTGATCCCGTTTGTCGCCTCGTTGCCGCTGACGATCGCGGTGATGACGGTGGCGCTCGGTTTTGTCGCCACGATGACGGCGGCGGCATGGGCGATTTCGGGTGATATCGTGGACAGCTCGCAAGTGGCGTCAGCGGGAGCGATCCAGAATTTCGGCGGATATTTTGGAGGGGCGTTTTCACCCGTGCTGACGGGCATGATCGCCGATCGGACGGGTTCCTACACGTTGTCGTTTGTGATCGGCGGCATCATCGCTTCGCTGTCCGCCGTGGTCTACACCGTCCTGGTCCGGCGCCCGATTGGGGCGGCGGGAAAGCAGGGTTCTTCGGTGGCCCTTTCATGAACGCGATCGTAATCACCCCGGCGGCGAATACCGAACAGCAGACCTTTCCGTGGGGCGAGCTCACCTGGTTCGCGAGCCGGAGCATCGGCAACCAGACGAACATCACGGTGGGTCGCTGCGTGCTGCGGCCCGGGCACGAGAATCCGCTGCATTACCATCCGAATTGCTCGGAGGTCTTGGTCGTCGCGCAGGGCACGATTGAACACACGGCGGCCGGCGGTGAAGTGGCGGTGCTGCACGCCGGCGATGTCGCCTCGATCCCGCCCCATGTGGTGCATCACGCCCGCAACATTGGGACGGGCGACGCCGTGCTCTGGATCAGTTTTTCCTCCGCGGCGCGCGAGACCGTCGGCCATGGCGTGGGCACACCGCCGTCGGCGCCGCTCTGCGAGGTTCCCCGGGAGCCATGAAGTCAGCTAAACCCTCAAAACTCCACGGTCGCGGTGTAACTGAATTGCCGCGGCTCAAGGTAACGAGGCCACGTCCAGCTGTTGCCCTGGTTGGAGCGCAGGTCGAGGGCATTATTGACATTCACCTGGAAAATCCAGTCGAGGCGCGCGAGCTTGCGGCGGTAAATCACAAACGGATTCACCAGCACATAGTCATCCGTGCGTCCGGTGGGATAGAGTTCGACGCCCGCGACGGCGTTCCCGGGACTTGAGGCGCGGAGGAGACCGAGCGCGTAGCGGGCGGAGACGCCGAGTGCGAGCCCCTTGAGCGGGCCCCGCTCGATGCTGTAGCGCGTGGCGAGATTCGCGGTCTCGCGGCGTACGGCCGTGATGGTGCCCTCCTGATCGGCGAGAAACTGTGCTGTGATCTGCGTGGCGAGGTCGGGGTTCTGCCCGAGTGCGCTCGCGGCGGTGCGGGCCTGCGCGAGTAGCGGGCGGGTGAGCGGGAAGAAGCGGGTGAAAACGACGCGGTTCATCGAGTAACTGGCGCGCAGCGTCCAGCTGCGGGTGACGTTAGCCTGGAGCTCGAACTCCCAGCCCTTCGTCGTCTGGTCGCTGTAGTCGCCGGTTCCGATGAGGCGCGAAGCGGCGGGAAGGACGGCGTTGAGCTCGGCGAGCGAGGCGGCGCTGAGGCCGACAGCGTTGTTTTCCGCGACGGTCTCGAATCGCGTCAGGGTGGCATTGATACGCTCGCCGAATGGCGTGAAGCGGAGGCTGAACTCGCGGCCCTCACCCGTGCGCGGTTCGCGGGCCAGTCCGCGCAGGTCGGTGCCGGCGCTGTCGGTGAACAGGGTGGATTCGAAGTAGCCGGCGCCGACCCCGAGCCAGGGGAGCACGCGTAGCACGCCGCCGTAGGTCTGGTTGGTGGCGTAGGTGCGCACGACGGGCGCGACGGGGAAATCGAAATTTCCGGGGTTCGCGATAACCGCACCGGCGAGGTCGACGAACTGCACCTCGCCGGTGGCGGCGTTGGTGACGGTGTTGCGGTTGCGGTTCTGGCGGAAGTAGTCGCGGCCGAGGCCGACGCTCGTGTGCAGGCGTTCCCGGAGAAACGAACCGAGCATGGAGAGCGAGCCCGAACCCAGCGTCTGGTCGAAGCGGAGGTTGTTGCCGCCGGTGCGGTACCAGCTCGTGACGCCGGGCTCGAGGCGGAGGCGGAGGCGCTCGTCGCCGTTGCCGTCGGCGAGGTAGTGCACGGGGTAGAGGAGGTTGTTGGGAAACGTGGCCGCGGCGCCGGTGAGGCCGCGGCGGGTGATCTCCTCGCGGGCGAGCGCGTAGTTGAACGTGTTGAGATAAACCTGCTCGCGGCGGTAGCTCGCGCTGGCGACGACGCGCAGGGTCGAGTCACGCAGCGGCAGGGGCGGATCGATCACGGCGGAGCCCCGCCAGCCGGCGATGTCGTGCCCGTCGGTGGCGAGCGTGGGCCCGTAGGCGACGAAGAGCTGCTCGAAACGCGGATTGGGGATCGTGGCGTTCGGGATCGTCGGGTGCGGCAGCACGCGGTTGACGTCGATGAAGACGGCGCGGGCGTTGATCCCGAGGGCCGACGCGGCGGAGTAGGTCTGCGGGCGGGAGGCGTCGTCGCTCTGCCCGTTGTGCGAGAGAAGCACGCGGAAACGGTCGGAAAACGCGTGGGAGATTTCGGTCGTGTAGGAGGTGAAGCGCGCGTCGGCACGGTTGTCGGGCCCGCCCCAGTCCTGCGTTTCGGGGATGACCGAATAGGGCACGGGGAGCAGGGGCACGAGCAGCGGGTTTTGCGGATCGGTGCCGGTGTTGGCGCCGACGGCGGTGATGGTGGCGGAATTGCGAAACGTCGTCGTGGCGGTCGACTGGAGGTCGTAAATCGTGCCGCCGCTGTCGACGTAGCTGTGGGTGTTGCCTGGCGCGGCGGTCCGGCGCATGCCGACGCCGTTGACTTGCACGCCGGGCCGCACGGGATCGGCGTCGGCGTCGTTCGTGCCGGAGCCGCGCACGTAGGCGGTGATCGCGTCGTTGAGCTGGAGATGGCCGAGCTGCTGCGTGGTGCGTCCCCGCTCATACGCGAACTCGAGGCGCGTGCGATTGTGCGCAAAAGGATCCCAGCGCAGCGCGCCGGCGAGGCCGGAAAAGTTGCGGTTGTTGCGCTGGCGCGACTGCTCAATCTCGGAGTCGAGGAGGTTGAGGCGCACGGCGAGGCGCGGCGCCACCGGCTGGGTGAGATCCAGCGCGTAACGCTGCGTGCCGAAGTTGTCCAGGCGCACCGAGGCGCTGCCGCTGCGGCGAAACGTCGCGCGCTTGGTCGAGATGTTGATGATGCCGGCGGGATCGACGTCGCCGTAGGCGAGGCCGCCGGGACCGCGCGCGATTTCGATCCGCTCGGTGTTGTAGGTGTCCGTGGGCAGGAACCACGGGTAACCGTCGCGCAGCTGGCGGATCGAGGGGATGCCGCGGAAATTGACCTGGCTGCCCGAGCGCGAGCCGACGGGCGCGCCGATCGTGCCCTGGTTGTTGTATTGGTTCTCCGCCCCGACGGCGAAATCGACCGCGCCGAAAAAATCGGTGATCCCGAGGTCGCTCATCAAATCGGCGGTGAAGACCGAAATCGAGTTCGGTAGGTTCGCGAGTTTCTCGTTGGTACGCGTGCCCGAGAGCGCGGAGGAGGCGGCGTAGCCCTTGTCGCCGCCGGCGTTCACCTCGAAGGGTGAAAGGACGAGGGCCGTCTCGGTGCCCGCGGGCGGCGTTGCCGCGGATGCGGGCTTCGGGGCGGTCTGGGCGGACGCAAGGGATGCGAGACAGCCGCACGCAATAAGGGAGATTCGCGGGAACGGTCGTACGAGAGATAGGAGCGGCATGGTGGGGAGTTTCGAAGAAACACCCACGCGGAGCGGTGGGTGTTTTTCCGGGTTGAAACCTGCCGTCACAGCAAGCGGATCCGGAGCGCGGTTACGATGAATTTTTGCCCGGTGCCGCTGTCAATGCTTCATACTCTGCCAGACGGTGCTGCCACACTCTGTTTGTTCGGAAACGCCGCCCACGCTCGGACCTTGGTATGCTTCAGGGTTACAGCAGTGACATCCGTCGGCTGGCTCGTAAATGGGTGAAACGCGCGAATACCCCGCCAAATTATGCGCAGTGGAAGGGGTGGCCTTCTGCCTGTGCGTTGCCAGAATCACGCCCAATGAAACGGACGCTCGGAGTGTTACTGATTCTCTGCGCCGGCCTCGCCTGGGCGGCGGAACCGTTGGAGACCGATCGGCTGGCGCGCCACCTCCGCCTCGTGGATCCTGTCGCGCTGGGCCGTACGCTGGATGATTTGGCAACGACGTTCCCAGCCCAGTACCAGGCGGCGCAATTTCGCCAGCGGCTGGCGGCGCTCGAACCCGACCTGCCGGCCCTGCGTGAACGTCTCCGCCGTGGTGATGCCACGGGGCTGACCGCGGCGCGCGCCTGGCTGCAATTGCAGCGTGACGCCCTGCTGGCGAACCCGCTCCTCGATTTTCGCGAACTGCTGCTCGTGCGGCGCAGTCAGGCGCGGCTTGGCCTGCCCACCAATTGGGCAAGCAATTGCAGCCTGCCGAAGGACGGCTACGACAACGAAATCACGCGGCTCGACCTCCGGGATCCGTCGGCGCCGCTCCGCACCGTGTTTCGGCCGGCCGACGGCGCCTTTGTCGGCGACCTCGAACTGCATTGGGACGCCCGGCGGCTGATGTTCTCCAAGTCGGCTCCGAAGCAGCCGTGGCAGGTGTATGAGACTGGCTTGGACGGCGGCGGGCCGCTCCGCCAGGTGACACCGGACCTCGGGGCGGACGTCGACAATTACGACGCGTGCTACCTGCCGCGCGGCGACGTCATCTTCATGTCGACCGCCGCGATGGTGGCCGTGCCCTGCGTGAACGGCTCGTCATCGGTGGCGAACCTTTTCCGGCTCGGGAGCGACGGCAAGGTCCGGCAGCTGTGTTTCGATCAGGAACACGATTGGAGCCCGACCGTGACGGACGACGGCCGCATCCTCTACCTGCGCTGGGAGTATGCCGACATTCCCCATGCGCACTCCCGGCGGCTGTTTCAGATGAACCCGGACGGCACGGGGCAAATCGCCTACTATGGCAGCAATGGTTACTGGCCGAATTCGGTCTTTTACGCGCGCCCGATTCCGGGGCGGCCAACGCAGGTCGTGGGAGTCGTGAGCGGGCATCATGGGCTGACCCGGATGGGCGAACTCGTCGTGTTCGACAATGCGCTGGGCCAGTCGGAGGCCGGCGGCGTGGTACAGCGCATTCCCGGCTTCGGCCGCAAGGTCGAGCGCGTGGTGAAGGATCCGTTGGCGGATGACTCCTGGCCACGCTTCTTGCACCCCTGGCCGCTCGGGCGGGCGGATGGCACGGGCTCCGGCAAGTACTTCCTGGTGTCGTGCCAGCCTGCTCCGGATGCGCCGTGGGGTGTGTACCTCGTAGACGTATTTGACAACCTGTTACTGCTGCGCGAGGAGCCGGGGATGGCGCTGCTCGAACCGATGCCGGTGGCAGTGCGGCCGGTGCCGGCCGAGCGGGTGGACCGCGTCGACCCCTCGAATCATGAGGCGAGTGTGATGATCTCGAACATCTACGAAGGCCCGGGGCTGCAGGGCATCCCGCGCGGCGAGGTGAAGGCCTTGCGGCTCTTCACCTATGTCTACGGCTACCGCAATCTCGGGGGCACGTACGGCACGATCGGCATGAACGGCCCGTGGGACATCCGCCGCATTCTGGGCACAGTGCCGGTGAAGGAGGATGGCTCCGCGTATTTTCAGATTCCCGCCAACACGCCAGTTTCGATCCAGCCGCTGGATGGCGAGGGCAAGGCGCTGCAGCTGATGCGCAGCTGGCTCGTCGGCATGCCAGGGGAAGCCGTGTCCTGCACCGGCTGCCACGAGGATCGCCGCACCGCGCCGGGTGCGCTGATGACCCGCGCGACGCTGACCAAGCCTGATGCGATCGTGCCGTGGCACGGCACGAGCCGGGGGTTCTCCTTCGCCGCCGAGGTGCAGCCGGTGCTGGATGCGGCGTGTGTCAGCTGTCACAACGGCGTTACAACCCATCGGGGCAAACTCACGTTGAATCTTCGTGGGGATGAGCCACTGAAGGACTGGCGTAGTGCGCTGCCTGGAAGCCAGGGTACCAAGTACGGCGGCAAGTTCTCGGTGGGATACGCGAATTTATTCCCCTACGTCCACACTTCTGGCATCGAGAGCAACATCGGGCTGCTCAGCCCGATGGAGTTTCACGCCGACACCAGCGAACTTGTGCAGATGTTGCGCAAGGGTCATTACGGGGTGCGGCTCGACGCGGAGCAGTGGGACCGTCTCATCACGTGGATCGACCTCAACGCCCCGTTCCATGGCGACTGGGGTACCATCGCGGGTGACGAGGCCCGGCAATGTGAGGAACGCCGTTCTGAGTTGCGTCGGCAGCTGGCCGGGGTCGATGAGTTTCATCTGGCGGCCGCGATGGCGGCTGCGACGCCGGACGGGAGCCAATTCCGTAAAACCGTGCCGCCGCCGCCGGCCGCGCCCCGGCCGGCGGAAGCGCCGCGCAGCGGCGAGCGGTCGCGACCGCTTCAGCGCATCGAACTGGGCGACGGAATTGCGCTCACGTTTTCCTACATTCCGGCGGGCAGCTTTCCGATGGGAGGCGAATCGTCCGACGAGCAGCCGGTGCATACCGTGAAAATTGCGCGCGGTTTCTGGATGGCCACGACGGAGATTTCCAACGCCCAGTATGGCTGCTTCGATCCAGCGCACGACACGGGGCGCGAGCATCTGCGCGGTTACGCCTTCGGTACGGAGGGCTATCCGTTGCACAACCCTGACCAACCTGTCGCCCGGGTTTCCTGGCACCGCGCGCGCGCGTTCTGCGCCTGGCTCGCCCAGCGCACCGGACTGCGTGTCGATCTGCCGACCGAGGCGCAGTGGGAATACGCCTGCCGGGCGGGCACGGTCACGCCGTTCAGCTTTGGGGCGGCCGCGGCGGATTTTTCCCTCTTCGCGAACCTCTCCGATCTGACCACGCGGGAATTTGCCGCCAACAATTACCTCCGGACGGCGCAGGTGCCCCTGCCCAATCCGCCGCCCGCCAACGACTACACGCCGAAGGACGAGCGATATCGCGACGGACTGCTCGTCTCCGGCCCGGTGGGCCGCCTGAATCCGAACCGCTGGGGCCTGCACGATCTGCACGGCAACGTCGCCGAGTGGACCCGCTCATTGTACCAGAATTATCCTTACAAGGATGACGACGGTCGCAATCAGACCGACGCGGCCGGCCGCCGGGTGGTGCGCGGCGGTTCCTGGCGCGACCGGCCGTTCCGCGCCGCCTCCGGCTTCCGCCTCGCCTACCAGCCGCACCAGCGCGCCGTCGACGTGGGCTTCCGCGTGATTGTGGAGGAGGATGTGACGGAGTTCACGCCGCGCCGCCAGGTTGCCCGGGCGAAGGAATGAGGGACCGGCAGTGCGCTTCGCTGCGGGTCAAAACGAGATTTGGCGTCAGCAGAGTAGCGATACGAATAGCGAACCGGTGTCCTGACTTTGGTCAGACGCGGTTGCAGCCGAGTTCGCGTTTCGTGTCCGAACTTCGTCGTGCAACAGGACTCACTGGCAACGTCTGCGAAAATACCGTTTCATCTTCAGCGATTTGCCGGGGCTGCGTCCGTTTCGATTTGGTCAGCGAGGCCGTTGCCGTTCTTGTCGGTCAGGCCGGTGAGGGGGTGGTGCGTGATCGCGTGCCACGCCGCACGGCGCATCAACGTGTCCTCGTTGCGGTCTACGCCCTTGGGTAGGAAATCCGCGATCAGTTCGGGCGATTTCTTATAAAGCATGCCGTAGTAGCAGTAGCCGACGATCCAGCCGATGCCACTGGTCTTCGAGAGGTGGAAGCTGTCAGGGCTGAAAATGCCGCGTTTGCCGCCGTTGACTTCTGCCATGCAGTCGAACCCCGGCAGCTCGCCGGCGTAGTAGTGCCGTAGCATCTCGACTACTGCGGCCCCGGCCGGGATGAGGTGAACTTTGCCGGGATAACTCCTGGTGAGGTCGCCGAAGATGCTGCGCTCCAGCATCGGCATGATGGTATCCGCGTACATGGCGCGGAGCGCCTCGAACATCCGGTTGGGTGGCGTGTCCTTGGCACCCAGGCGGGGCGTCGGCCAGCCGTCTTGAACGTAGAAGACCATCGCCGGGTTGTATTTCAGACAAAGGTCGATCCACTGCGAATAATGGAGCGGGGTGTCGCCGGTGTAGGCTCCCCACGTCATCACATCCCACTGCCCGGTGGGAATCGCTGGAAGCAGGATGGCGCGGCTGGCGTTCGTCGGTTCCGGCTGCCCGTGCTCATTGAGCCAAATGGAATTGGCCGAGCCCTTGGCCCCGCCGCTCGTGTGGGCGCGTTGGACATGATCCGTGTAACCGGCGGCCTTGGCAATGTCGGGCAACGTGATCTTTCCTGGCGCAACCCAGCTATGGCCCGTCATCAGAATCCGGAGCCCGTTGCCCTTGGGAAATGAGAGCGGCGCCGACTGCGTCGCGGCACTGTCCGCCTGCATCGCCTTGTCCATTTCCTCGGTCACCCGTTTGAAGGCCTTGTTTCCCGGGGCCGTCTCCGACGAGGCGGTGGCCGCCGCGGTCGATCTTGCCGCATCCGAGGCCTGCGCTGCATGGCCTGGCTGGAGGCAGCAGAAAAATCCGATGACGCGAACGATGCCAGAGTTGAAACGCAGGTTCATGGTGCAGAAGGAGCGACGAGGATGGAGACGGTGCCGGATCAAAATGCCAGGAGAAAGGGGGTGAGTTCCGACCGCGAACGGCGCGTTGGTCTCAGCCTTTCTGGATCAGCGGCAGCGAAATCTCGGGCAGGAAGGGCAGACGCAGCGTCGACGTATCCAGATCAAAATAACGATAAGCCAGCCACCCCGCGAGGGCGCTGGCGGCGAACAGCACGACTCCCGCGGTGGTGCGCGCGGCGGTGGGGTTGGCCCCCGGGCGTCGGGACACCTTTCCGTGGACCATTGCCAACGGACTCAGCTCGCGGTGGCGGAGGGCGTGCAGGCATAGTCCGAGGAGATGGGCGCCGATCAGGCCGATGACGCCCCACGACAGCCAGCCGTGCCAGCTCTGCACCCAGTCTGCGTCGAACCCCGTGATGATCAACGCCACCAGTGCGAGGTACACTGCCAGGGCAAACAACGCGGTGCCGGGATTCAGCCCCTCATGCTCATCCATCCGCCACCAGAGCACATCCGCAAAATAGCGCGCGGTCCGGCTCGGCGGATGAACGAACGCCCGCCAGCGCGATTGGGCCCCGCCGAAAAACCCGAGTCCGATCCGGATCGCGAGGAACCACCCGGCGACCAGCCCGAGCACCATGTGGTATTTGAAGAGAGCATTCTCGGGATTGAAGTAGAAGGCGACCGCGAGCGAAGCGGACATGCTCAGCGCGAACCCCCAATGGCAAACACGTGCCGGAAGATCCCAAACGAGCACGGTGGCGCCGGGCTGGCCGGACTTCATGCAAACGGTGTCGTGAGCGGGTTCGGTTTCAGCGTGGCGCCGTTCTTCCGGATCCACTCCTGCCACCGATCTCCCTGGAACCCGAAGTCCTGGCCGCTGGCGGCGGCCAACTCGGCGCGCGCCGCGCGGGCGTAACAGACGCGGGCCTCGTTAAGGAATCCGCACAGCGCGACGGCGCCTTCCGGGTCGCCACATCGCGTGAGCGCACGCGCCAGCGCCAGCCGCAAATAGGTGAGGCGTTCGGCCGGCACATCCTTGCAGGCGCGCATGTCGCCGTCGCGGGCAACGGTGTGATCCGCAAACAGGGACTCTTGGAGCACGCGCTTAAGCGGGGCGCGGCCCTCCGGGCAGGCGAGTCGTTCAAAGCCGCAGGCCAGGCTGTAGAAGTAGCCCCACGTCGAGCGAAGGTTTTTCGGATCGTAGGTCACGCGCTCCGCGAGCTTGACGAGAAGCGGCACGGCGCGTCGTTCGTGGGCCTGCGCCAGACTGCCGAGCATAAGCGCCGCCACCGGAGCGTAACCCTGGTCCGGCATGATGTGCCCCGTGGCCTTGCCGCCGTAGAGTTCCAGGCTCAGCACCGGTTCGCTCAAGGACTGCGTCACTTTTTCCAAATAACGGTCCACGCCCTTGGGACTGCCGATGAAACCCAGCACGCGGTTGACGCCGATATGGTCCGTGGCGGCATAGGGCTCCAGCGCGGCCCGCGCCTGCGCGCGCGGCAGCAGGCAAAGCATCGCCGAGGGCGCCAGATTTTCATCCATGTCCGAGGTCGTCGCGACCTTCTTGGCCATCTGCTCGGGCGTCAGGCCGAAGCCAAAGTCGTCGTCTGCGATATCCTCGGGTTTCAACATGCCCTTCGCAATGAGGGTGGCTTGCAGCTCCCGAATCGGGATGTCGCGGAGAAATACTTTGCGGTCGACTGCGAGCCGGACCGCCTGCCCGGCGACCATGCCCATCACGCAGAGGTCCCGCTGCATGCGCGCCGTCGAGAGGGCGTCGTGCGTGACCGAATACGCCTTGCCGGCAATGATCAGGTTGTCCAGCGCCGGCGGAATCATCGCCGCGTAGGGCACGGTCACCTGGAAAAGGTGCTTCCAATCCTTCGGGATGAAACCGGATTTCGCCACGTCGCTGGTGGCGACACCCTTGATGTCGGGATTGGACTCCGCGCGAAAGACCCCGTCCTTGAACCGGCGGGCGGCGAGGACGTCCAGAAACGTGACGGTCTTGCCGCCACGGATGTGGCGCGACTCGCGCGGCGCGATGAAGAACGGCGGCGGCACGTGCTTCGATTCGAGCGTGATCTTGCTGTTGCGCCGCATCGCCAGAATGAAGCGTGTCGCGTCCGACGCGCTGCGCTCGTCGAGCGGGGAGAGGAACGGCCGAAGTGCCTCCGGGTTGCCGGGCTTGTAGCCGGCATACGAAGCCCAAAGCGTCAGTTCGTCGTGTTCTCCGCCGTAGGTGTAGCCGCACCCCGCCCACGCGGCGATCGCGCCGTCGCCGGTCGCGTCGACTAGGCGCGGAGCCTCGACCGCGGTCAGGCCGAAGGGCGTAATGACGTAGACGCGGCGGACGTTCCTGCCCACACAGGCCACGCCGGTGATCACCGACTGAAAAAGGACGCGTGCGCCCGCCAGCTTCACGCCGCGGAAAAACCCCGGCGCGTTGATCCCGTCGTTCTTCGCCCCCATCGCGGCGTAATAGTCATCGAAGCCCTTCGTCTTGTTGCCGAACCAAAGGTTGGTCACGCCACCGATCGTGTTGGTTCCGCCCAGCTCGAGCCCGCGCTCGAGGCACACGGTCTTCAGGCCCAGCCCGGCCGAGGCGTAGGTCGCGGCGTTGCCACTGGTGCCACCCCCGACCACCAGCACCTCAGCCGTCACGGCTACCTGCGGCGGCTGAAATCGGACCGCGGCGACAGTGGTGCCGGGTTCGTCGAAACCATGGTCGCGGAAGCTGTGCATCGCCCCGGCGGGCGGCGTCGGATCGTTCTGCACGCCGCGATTCCAGAACTCGTATTCGGGACGCGGCGACGCGATGGGCCTCAGGGCCGCCTTCACTTGATTGAGAGCCCGGGGGAAGGCGCTGAACAGGGCCTTGGGATCCTTCAGCACGAGCGAGCCGCGGGTATTGCCGGTGATGCCCTGGGGGCCGAAGACAAACAGGTGGTCGAAACCGGCGACGCGGCCCGCGGTCGCCTCGAGCCGGTCGACCCCGCTGCCAAGGTAGGCGTCGGCGCCGCGGAAGCGTTTCTCGCCCGCTTCCCACGGGCACTCCAGGGAAGCCGCGTAGAGCTTGTCGTAATCCTCGGCGAGGGCGAAGGGCCCGGTGGAGCGGGAGTCCAGCGCTAGGTCAAACGAAGCGTAGTAGTGATGGATGTCGACGCTGACCTGAATTCCGTTCGCCGCCTGGTAGCGGGTCTGCCGCGATGCGGCGGGCTTCGCGAGATCTGCGATGTAATGGTAGCGCCGCGGGCCGGAGAGCGGGGTGAATTTGGCGCCGGCGGCGCGAGTGACGGTGGCGTCGACCGTAGCGTCGACGATCGCCTTGGCCTCGATCGCGAAGAGGCCTGTCTTGCCGCCGAAGACCACGCCCGCGAGCTGGCCCGCGTGGCCGAGCGCGCCCGCGACGGCGGCGTTGTAGAAAAACCGCACGCCCGCCTCGCACAACCGATCCTCGATGTCCAAGGCGGCCTTGGACGCGTTGAAATAGATCTTCCCCTCCTTCGTCTCGCTGGTGGCCGGATTCGTCGCGACGCCGCGGATCAGCTCGGGAACGCGATCGACGTCTCCCGCGTCCACCCAGGAGCGGAGGCAGGCGATGCCTTCGAAGAACGGATTGACGCGATCCATGACCAACGCGGTCCGCTGTCCGGCGCGGGCCGAGTCGATCGCGAGCTGGCAGGCGAAGAGCGTGCTGCCGCAAATCAACACATCCATCGGTTCACCGAACGTGATCGGCACCGTGCCGTCCGGGCGTGGAGACAGCGCGACGTCTGCGGCCGCGCCATAGAGGGACCGCGAGGGCAGCGCCGAGAGTGCCGCGAGGGCACCGACCGAGTGGAGAAACGTCCGTCGGTCAATCGGCAGGCCGGGGGAAACGGAGGAGGCGGGCAAGGCGTTCTTCATCGAAGGCATTTTAGGCTAGAACGATCCCTTTACGCCGAGCAGTGCACTCGGACCGTATTCGACCCAGCGCGTGCCGCGGGCGTAGGCGGGAGTGGCGGGGCCGTAGGCCTCGTTGCGCCAGGGGATGCTCGTGAGATTGCGGATGTTGGCAAAGAGCGAGACGCGGCGCGTGAGGCGGTATTCGGCATTGAAGTCGAGGTTCCGGCGCGGGTGCCCGTAATTGTACGTGCCGGGGTCGACGCTGGCGCCGGTGATCTGGCCGGAGCGGGTGCGGCCGCGGACGTTCCAATTGGCGCGCACGGTCAGGCGCGAATTGCTGTAGGTGACGCCGTAATTCATCGAAAGCGGCACGAAGCCCGAGATGCTGTTGGCGGAGGCGCCCTCGACGTGGAGGGCGGTGCTGTTGAAATTCACGATGACGTTGCCCCAGCGCGCCGGCACCCACGGCAGGGTCTGCCGGTATTCATACTCCAGTCCGCTGACGCGCGCGGCGCCGATGTTCTGCGTCGTCACGACCTCGTAGTTGGTAAACGACTGATCGAAGCCCCACTCCTCGAGTTGGCCGGCGGTGACGGGCGTGCGCACGGACCCGAAGAAATTCTTGATGTCCTTGCGAAACGCGCCGACGGAGATGACGCCGGGCTTGTCGAAGTAATATTCGAGACCGACATCGAAGCTGTTGGAGTACCATGGGCGGAGGCCGGTGTTGGTGACCGTGATCGTGGGCACCGACGTGGCGACGGTTGGATCCGTGGCGGTGATCGAGGGGATGATGTTGGAGAGTTGCGGCCGCGTGATCGTGCGCGCGTAACTGGCGCGCGCCATCAGTTTCTCGGTGATGAGGTAGGTGGTGTTCAGGCTCGGATAGAAATCACCGTAGTCGCGCTTCGCGTGCGAACCGCGTTCGGTGAACTGCAGGCGCGCGAGTGCCACCGGATCGGTGGAGACGCGGACGGGAGTGCCGTTGGCGGCGCGCACGATCTGGCCGCGGGCGTCCCGCTGGTAGGTTTTCGAGAGGTCGTTGAGCAGGCCCCAGCCCTCGTCGTACGTCGCCTCGTAGCGCACGCCGCCGACCAGCTTCAACCGGTTTTGCAGGAGGGAGAGATCGCCGCGGAGATAGCCGGCGATGACGTGTTCGGTGATTTTCTGGGAGTTCGTCGCCCGGGAGGAGATTGTGGTGGCCTCGTTGGTCGTCCAGTATTCCGGATGAGAGCGGAGGAGGTTGTAGGCTTTGTCGGGGGCGGGACGCTGCGGCCGGCCAAGCCCATAGGGCAGGCTGATCTGCGACCAGGAGTCGGAGACAAGATCGTAGCGGGAGGCGGAGTCGTCGGCGGAATTGGCGATGCGATCCGGGCCGACGAAGGTGTACGTGACCGTGGGGTTGACGACGTCGCGGGACTCACGGCGCCAGTCGGCGCCGACCTTGACGCGAATGGGCACGTTGTGGCCGAAATCGCGCGCGGCGCTCACGCGGGCGGCGGCCGTTCCGTTGCGGTTCTCCTGCGGCGTACCCATCGTGGCCGTGGTGATCGTGTAGGCGCCGAGGTTGCGCCAATCGAGCGGGGCGCCGGTGGCGTTCTGTGCGGTGATTCCGCGCGGAATCGAATCCTGGATACCGTTGAAGTTGAGGGTAACGTTGGAGGCCGTGAGGTTGATGCTCTTGATGACCCCTTCGCGTTCCGCCTCGACGCGCGACCAACTCTCGGAGAACGATGTCCCGCTTTCGATCGCCCACACCGGGCCCGAGTGACGGTGCTTGAGCAGGAGCGTGTAGCTCGGAGCGATCTTGTCGAAGGTGTTCATCGCATGGGCGATCGATCCGGCGCCAAGCGCACCCTGCACGACCGTCGGGCTGTAGGCAATCGGTGCGGCCGTCCGGGTGCCGATGACGTTTAGGGTCTGGCCGTTTTGATCGACGGCCGCGCGCTGCCAGTTGAGCTGCACCCCGAGGTTGATCACGTCGTGTGGTGTCATGCGCCAGTCGAGCGTTCCGCCCAGGGAGCGCCGGGTGATCAGCTTCGGCCCGTCCTGCAGCGTGACGGTGCCGAGGAATGGTTGGTTCGACGGTGCCAGGGTCGAGGCGCTCTGGGTCGGGCGCCAGGTGGCCGCCTCGACCGGCTCCGGGGTGAACTGGCTCGAACTCATCGCGCTGAGGGAAAAGCCGAGGTTCTTGTTCAGTGGCTTGATGTAGCTGACGTCGAATCCAGGGAGAACTTTGTGATTGTCGCCGCGGGAAAACGGCGTGCGGCCGAGCGTGTAATAACGGCCACCGTCCCAGCTGCTGAGGTTGGCGCTGAGGTTGGTGCGGTAGTTGAAGGACGCGCGCGATTGCTCGAAGGCGCTTTTCGACACGATGTTGATCGAGCCGCCGATCGAGTCGGCGCGGGTGTCCGGCAGCGGCGACTTGATCACCTCGATGCGCGCGGTGTTGTTGAGGGACGCCTGGTTGAACTCGGTCTCGCGTCCGGCGGAGGTGGTGCCGCTGGCGATGGGCGCACCGTCGAAGGATACGGCGGTGCCGAAGGACGGCAGCCCGCGCACGGAGACGAAGCGCGCGTCGGCGGCGTTGTAGTCGATGGCGATGCCCGGCATCTGCTTGAGAAACTCCGCGACGTTTCCCTCGGGTGAGTCGCCGAACTCGTCGGACGCGACCACGTTCTTGAAGTTCGAGGCGGCCCGCCTCTCGTTGATGGCGATGGCGCTGCCGCTCATCTCGCGCTGCGACTCGACGACGAATTTGTCGAGCACCACCAATTTGTCGCTCCCCGGCCGCTCGGTGCCGGTGAGGCTCAAGGCGACGTTCAGCACCGCCGTGCCGCCCGCGGTGACCGTCGTGGTCAACGTCTGCGACGGAAAACCCGAGACTGCGATGCGCACGGTCGCTGCTCCGACGGGCACGCCTTCAAACCGGAACTCCCCAAAACTATTGGTGAGTTCCTGCCGGTCGGCACCGACGAGGGTGACGAGGGCGTTGTTGAGGTAGCTGCCGTTGACGTCGTTGGAGACGCGGCCTTCAATCGTGCCAACGGCATCGGCAGCGCAAGCGGCATCTGCCGAAGCGAGCACAATTAAAAGGGCCAGCCAAGCGCAGGGTATCGTGGTGACGTGGAAGGATTTCATGGGGTTAGGGAGCTGATACTTAAAGCAGACTCGGTGAAGCGACCGGGAAGCGAGGCGAGAATGGCGGCCACGGCGCGGACTGCAGGAAGGTGCGGCGTCATTTGCCTTCGAGTGGCCGCACGACGAATCGGTGCGGGCGTGGAATCGCCGTGCCGCGGGCGCGAATGGTCCAATCGTCGACCTCAGCGATCAGCGCAGCCTCGTTGCGCTTGTTCACAATATACTGCTTCGCCTCGCCCTCAATGTACCGAAACGAGGAGTCCTGGCGGAGTTTCGTCAACCAGTGGTCCAGTTTTTCGGGCATGAGCGCTGCATCTACCGGCCGAGTCTCACCTGCCCAGGCCCGATATTCGCAGTACGCGACGTTGCGCAGTTTGGCGACCGCGGACCATTTGCGCCGCAGGCAGGCCAGGACCTCGTTGGCCTGCCGGAGTTGGGGAGTCTGCGGTAGGGCGGCAAGATCCACCCCATGCGCCAATTGTTCGGCGGAAAAGGCCCCCACCGTCTCGTCGTCAATCCGCACCTCGAAATGGCCGCTTAGCCCGCGCACCTGCAGAATTTCCAGATTCAGTTCCTGTCCGAAGGGCACGAACTCCAGGCCGCCCCGCGCCTCTGCTCCCACGACAAAGGGTAACGCATCCTCCCTGGCCGTGAACGCGACGCCGCCTCCGACCCGCTGCAACGCGCTGATCTGGCAGCGCTCGCTTCCCGCGTGCTGCGTCGTGGTGACATCGACCACTAGTTTCGCGACCGTCGCGGACTGACCGGCGGCTTTGAGGATCAGATAGGCCATGATGAGATGACCGATCGGTCCCGGATGGACGCGTCCAGGTCCGATGAGGGTGGCGTTGGGATCCTTCTGCTGCAGCTCCTTGTTCTTGATCGTGAGCGGCCCATGGAAGTCGACCACCGCAGCGCCTGACTCGCGCGCAATTTCGATGACGCGTTCGGCGCATTCCTGCAAGGCGGTGTCGACGCCAGGTTGATTGGGTGTGCTCGACTGCACGTTCTCGTCGTAGGGAGAGGGGGTGCAGAGAATCACGTGGATGTTGCGGCCCTGGAGCCGGGCCACCAACGCGCGGACGTTCTTTTCCCACGTCGCGATGTTGGCTTTGCGCTGCGCCAACGTTTTTCCGTCGGGGACTCCCGGCGCATAGAGATAGCGGCTAACATCGTTCATGCCGAACATGAGCGAGACCACCGAAGGCTGATGCGCGAGTACGTCCCAGTCGAGGCGGGTCAACGCTCCCGCCGCCGTGTCGCCGGACACACCCGCATTTATGACGGTGATGGTCTGCTCCGGATGGCGAGTGAGAAGAAAGAGTTCAACCTGCTGGTGATAGGAACCCCCTTGAGTAATACTATCGCCCAGCGCGACCCAGCGGGTGCCAGACTCGATCCAAGTTTGGATGCCGACGGGGGCGGCACGGCTACCGCCGCCGAGTGCCAGCAGGGTGAGCCAGCAGGCCAGTAGAAAGTTTCGCCGACTCATGGTGGCATGGCACCGGCGGCTTTGCTGGTCCGGCGCAGTCGTATGATCTCGCTTCCGGCGAGGAGAAACGGACCGAAGCCATGCAGGTCCCCCTGAAGGCGTGGGCGGTTGAGGTAATAGTTCACGTCCCCGACATCCGTGGATCCACACACGTCAATTACATCGCCGCTCGCCGTCACCTTGCGGGTCAAAGCGGCCCACCCACGCAGGGCATCCTCCGTGGCCGAGCGATCAAGCCAGCCTTCATTCACCCCGCGGGCCAGTCCGTAGACGAACATGCCGGTGCAGGAAGTCTCGATCCAAGACTCGGGATGATCGAGCAGTTGATGCCAGCCGCCGGCGGGATCCTGCACCCGACGCAGGCCAGCCGCCTGCGCGGCGAAAGCCGCCTGGACATCAGCGTAACGCGGGTGGGTCTTGGGCAACCCGGCCAAGACTTCCACCTGCGCCAGAACCATCCAGCCGTTTGCGCGGCCCCAGAGTTGGCCCAGCGGCTTGGCCGAGGGCAGGTGGTAGGCGTGGCGGTACAGACTCACGGAGGGCTCGAAGAGCAGATGCTTTGCACCCAGGATTTGCCCGACGGCGTCGTCCAGCCGCGACTTATCTCCGGTGGCGCGGAAGGCGCGCAGCAGGTAGGCCACGAGCATGTAGGGATCGTCCGCCATCAACCGGCCGTTGGGCCGGAAGATTGCGCCGTCGTCGGTCCGCGTCGCCTTGGCGAGATAGGCGTCCATCCGTCGCCGGTACGCCTCATGGCGCGGGTCCCTTGTCTGTATCCAGTGCTCCATGACGAGTGGCGCCAGTCCCGTGTGCCACGGTTCGGAGATCCCGAAGTAAAAGGCGATCGGCGAGAGCTTCCCGTCGCCGGCCGGGGCCGCCTTCATCCCCGCCGCGTGCTGCCGTTCGAAGTACGGGAGATGCCGGTCGAGGAAGGCCAGGTTCTGTTCGCCGTAGTCGCGGTACGCCGGTGATTCCAGCACCGCGGCGGCACGGCGCATGCCGTCGGTCAGCAGCCAGGTCTGGTAGAACCACGCGTTGAATTTGCTCTCGATGCTGATTTCGGGCCGCAGCGGGAGGGTCGAGCTCTCGGTGGCGGTCTGGCCGGTGGTGTGGTCGATCAGCCGACGCGTGGTTTGGGTGAGGATGGCATCGGCGACGCGCTGGAGCAGCGCGCGGTCAACAGAGGGTGACTGCGCGAACGCCGCAATTGCTGACAGCACCAAGCCGGCGGCGGTCGCACACGCGAACCGGACGAAAGAACCCGGGAAGACGGGATGTGAAGTCTTCAACGGGCAGGGGCGGCGCCGTCAGGGCGGGCGAGGCCCAGCCCGGTGCCTGAGATTTTGAGTGCGATCACAAGGACGTCAGCGGGGATGGCGGGAAGCGTAGCCCGCAAACCGTCCGAGTCCCGCTTAAAGTGCAGTGAAGCCGCGGATCCCAGCAGCTCCACGGTCTCGATCTTTCCCCCGGCGCCAGCCCCGAGTGCGCGAATCTGCAATTCGCTGCCGGTGGGCCGGCCGAGCGCGATGGCGTAAACGGCACGGCCGTCCTTGCTCTGGGTGAAGCGGAAATCCTGGGCCGAGAAGGCAAAATCCTCCACCCGCGACCGGGGACCCTCGGCCGACCGCACGGGGCCCTCGCCAAAGATCCGCCACGGCCGGGTGCCGTGGATCGCCTCGCCATTCACCTTCATCCAGCGCGCGAGATCGGCGAGCAGCTGCTCGACCTCGGGATCGAGTGCCCCATCCGGACGCTGAATGATGTTGAGCAGAAGATTCCCATTCTTGCTCACCACATCGGCGAGAGTCTGCACCACCCAGCGAGCCGACCGGTATTTCGTGCCGGTGTCCTTGTTCTTCCAGTTCTGGTTGTAGAACCAGTCGCTGATCGACGTGTCGGTTTGCCAGGGCAACGCGTTAATCTCGGCCAGCCGGCCGCGCTCCATGTCCTGCACACCCACACCCTCCCGGTAATCGCCATGGCCGGGCTTCGTCCGTAGATCCTTCAAGGTGTACACCGCTTGAAGGCTGCCCGGCTGGCGTGCCAGCGCCGCGTTGTAGAAATGAGCTACGAGCGCGCGGCCGGTCTCACCAAAGGGGATGGCGCCGTCGGAATACAACAGGTCCGGCTGATACTGATCCACCAGATCGGTGATGCGCGCCGACCAAGCCTTCGCCCAGGCTTCATCAACGCTGTACCACGACGTGTCTCCTGCTGCCGCGGGGCGATGGTACAATGCCTGCCATTCCGGGTTCGCCCCGTCGTACGGTACGCCGGCCTGCGGTCCGGTGCGGTCGCTGCCGTGGGAGGGCTGAAACCAGGTGAAACTCGCGCCCAGGTGTTCCGACACGCCGAACTTCAATCCGCGACGGCGCGCCGCCGCGGCCCAGGCGCCGACGATGTCGCGGCGGGGGCCCATTCGGACTGCGTTCCAGGGCTGATGCTTTGAATTCCACAGGTCGAAGTTGTCGTGGTGCACGGCAAGGCTCACGAAGTACCGCGCCCCGGCGGCCTGGTAGAGATCCATCAAACGCTCGGGATCGAACTTCTCCGCCCGCCAGCGCGCGATGATGTCCTTGTAGCCGAACTTCGACGGATGCCCGTAGGTCCGAAGATGATAGTCGTACGCGCCGCCCTTGGCCTCTGGTTCATACATCCGCCGCGCATACCAGTCGCCGTACATCGGCACCGACTGCGGGCCCCAGTGCGCCCAAATGCCAAACTTCGCATCGCGAAACCAGTCGGGGCACTGGGAAGTTTCCAGCGACTCCCACGAGGCGGTGAACGGCTCGGCGGCGGAGGCGGGGGCGGACTGCAACGCGCAAACGAGCAGGCCGAACACACCTGCGCCGCGACGGAGCGCGGCCAGGAGATCAAGTGAGGTCATTAGAAGTTGATCGTATTGGTCCAAACGAACGCGCGGGGACTCGCATCGCGCCGCGCATCGAGGATTCTCCCGGTGCCGAGATCCGGCAGCCGGATCACGGAGATCTCATCGAGCACATTGTTGATGTTGAGCTGAGTGTTCCAGAGATAGCGGCCAAACTTGCGCGTGTAGCCGAGCATGAGGCTCGTGAGGAGCTGATTGGGAAAACGCCGCAGGACGCGCTGCCCACTCGTGTTATTGTAGAAATAACCCTGCACTTGGGTCTTGCCGACAAACGTGGGCCCGAAGCTGACACCAGGAAGGATGCCCTCGCGCGGGAAGGTGTAGATCGCGCTGGTCGAAAATGAATTCATCGGGAAACCCGTCGCGGTTTCTCCGGGCTGCTGGATCACGACACCGTTGGCCAGCGGCGACACGAAACCGAGCTGGTGTTGCGCCAGCGGAAGTCCAACGACGCCGGTGCCGATCGTGCGGCCGTCGGCCCGGTTGGTCAGCCCGACAGACTGGAGCGTGCCGGCCGCCAGGTTGAGGATGCGTCCACTCGTCGGATCGAGATTGGCGAAGTACGGGTTCGTGCGATCGCGCAGCATGGCGACCGTCAGGGGAATCTGCCCGGACGTGGCGTTGCGCGGATCCGCGAGAACGGTGACGGGACTTCGGTCGTTGAACAGGACCGCGCCTGTCGCGTTGGTGTTGAACTGGTCGTTGTAGAGCTGCGGCAGGGTGATGCCGTTGAAGCCGACCGATTCGATATGGGAGAACGAGAACCGCGTGCGCCAATTGCGCGTTGGGCGGGCGGTGACGGTGAGTTCGTAGCCTTTTACCTGGCGATCGCGGAGCACGTAGATGCCGATCGGACGCAGCCGGCCGTTGATGCCCGTCGGATCGACCGCGGACGTCTGGGCGCCGGAAAGGCCGAGCGCCTCGTTGACCGACTCGACCGAATAAAGCGCCAGTGAGCCGGACAGGTTGAAGCGCGCCACGTCGAATTTCAGCCCGCCTTCGATACCCTTGCCGCGGCCGTCGCGAATCGGACTGCCGTCGAGCAGGGAGCCAAACTGGGAAACGGGCGAGTAATTGCTCGAGAAGCCGACATACGGTGAGACATAGCTGGTGAGGTGGTAAACTGCGCCGACATTCCAGGTTTTGGCGTGCGTTCGGATCGCGCTGCCCGCGTGCAGCAGGTCCTGTTCGAAGTGATCGTACCGGGCGCCCGCCATCGTGGAAATGCGACCGGAGAACCAGTCGCTGAACAGGGCGGCGAAGACCGCGCGGGACCGCGACTTGGTCAGATTGAGCCCGCTGTTCGCACCGCCGTTCAGTCCCAGCGGGTTCGTGGCCGTGACCGGCTGGGCGCCCCGGAGCTGGCGTGGTGCCAGGCGGTAGGTGGTGCCGTTGACGACGAATTCCCGGTCGACGAGCGGCAGGCCGTCGAGGCTGCCTTCGACGCTGTAATACTGCACGGGAATGCCGGTGCGGCCCGCTTCCGCGTCATTGAGGTTGGCGGGGTTGACGACGAAGTTGCCGGCCGCGTCGAGCCGGTAGAAGCGGTAGGTCTCGAAGTTGATGGTGCCCGTCTTGTCCTCTGCGCCGAGGTTGAGCTTGTTTTTCACCTGTCTGCGCCAGAGGTCGAACTCCGCGACAAACTGTCCGCGGAAGCTGCGCTCCGTGCTGCCGTACGTGCCCATGGAGGGAAGATAGCCGACCGCCCATTTGCCGGTGGGGTTGAGTGGCGTGCGCGTGGGCGGCAGGAGTCCGCTGCCGTTATTGATGGCCCGGTTCCAGTCATCCCAATCCGCGTCGCCGAATGAAAACCGCGCATTCAGCCAGCTCGCGATCCGCACGTCGGCGGTCGCCAGGAGGTAATCGCAGGTCTTGTCGCGGGTCTTCCAGTCACCGGCAAATGAATCGACGTTTTCCCAACTGAGCCGCCCATTGAACAGGGTGTCGGCGCGGCCATCCGCGAGCAGGAGGTGGAGGTAGGTATTGTGACCTGAGCTGGTCGGATCGTTGAGCAGGACGCCATTGTCAGCTGTCACGCTGTGTTGGAAAAGATGCTCGGACTGGAGGCGGAGCGTGAGGCTGTTCCAAGGGCGGACCGCGAGTTGGCCGTACACACCCTTGTTGTCGTCGCCCAGATTCTCGCGCCAGTAACGTGTCTGGTCCTTGACCGCCGCCACGCGCAGGGCGGCGAAGCGGCCGAGCGGCTGGTTCGCGTCGAACTCGGTGCGCCACGAGCCCTGTTCTCCCAAACGGAGTCGCCCCATGGCGGAGCGGCCGCCGAACGTTGCCTGCTTCGAAACAAAATTCATCACTCCGGAAGGAGATCCGGCGCCATAGAGTAGAGTCTGCGGGCCCCGGATGATTTCCGTCCGCTCGACGGCAAATTGGTCAAAAAGCAGCGTCTCGCCCGTGACGACGCCGTCCGCGCGCGAGTTGCTGCCGCTAAAGCCGCGGATGGTGAAGTTGGGCACGCCGAAGTAGTCGCCCTGCTGGGAGCCCTCGCCGCCGGGGGCGTTGCCCGCCCCGCGCACCGGTGCACCTATGCCGGCGGAGAAGAAGCGCAGGGCGTCGGCGGAGTTGTTTAACGCCAGGTCGTCGAAGAACTGTTTGTTCATCACGTCAGCCGTGATGGGGACATTCTTCAGCGCGGTTTGCGTGCCAATGAGGGAGTTGGTGTTGGTGGCCTCATATCCGTCGGTGCGTTCCGCGACCACGGTGAACGGAGAGAGGACGACGCTCTCGTCCAATGAAGCGGCCGGGGCGGCAGTCTGGGCGCGAAGGCCGAACGCACCGAGGGCGCCGAGGCCGACGGCTAGTCGGAGGGGTTGAAGTGCGTGCATGGGTCGAGGTAGAGCTGGTTTTGCGACGACAGGATCGCCAGTTATGCGGGTGCCCCTGCGATTCTTAACGCACAATCGTCGGCCAGACTCCCTTTCCGCAGAATTTCTGTATAGATTCCGGCTCCTTCACGCATTCCTTTCGATGAATCTTCCTCCCCGCGATCCAGCGTCCGCCTTTGAGGTGGCCGCCGCGACCGCGGAGGTGCAGCGGCTCTTCCTGAAACACTCCGGCGCCATCAAGGGCTTCATTCTCGCCCTGCTGCGGAACACGAGCCTCGCGGAGGATGTGCTTCAGGAAACCTTTTTGGTCGTCTCGGCCAAGGCGGAGTCGTTTCGGCCGGGCAGCAATTTCGTCGCGTGGGCTTGTACCATCGCGCGCTTCAAGACCCTCGAGGCCATTCGCAAGCAGGCACCTCAACTCCAGGCTTTGCGCGAAAACGTGATCGAGGCCCTCGCCGCCGATCTGCCCGAGGAAAACAACCGGGAGGAAGTGCTCCGATGTCTCGAACACTGCATGGCCGAGCTTCCCAGCTCAGCGCGGGAAGCGATCCTCCTCCGGTATTTTCACTCCCTGCTCCCGGAAGAGATCGGACTGCGCCTCTCTCTGAAGATTGATTCCGTTTACGTGACGCTGACCCGGGCGCGCAAGACCCTGCGCCGTTGCGTCGATGGTAAGCTGGCCCGCCAAGAATCCGCTTCGCCATGACCCCGGAACGCCTCGAGGATCTGCTGCAACGATATATCGACGCGCGTCTCACGCCGGCCGAGCGGAATGAGTTGGAAGAGGAGTTACTGAGTTCAGCGGAATCCCGACGCGTCTTTTGGACGCACCTCCAGTTCGAGGGAGCGATCCATGAGACCATCGACGCCCAGCAGGTCCGGCGGTGGATGACGGACGCCGAACGCGGCGCACTTGAAAAAGAAAAACCCGGGCGGCACAATCAGCCGTGGGCCAAGCGCCTCCCATGGTGGCTGGGTATCGCCGCGGCGGTGACGGTGATCCTGGGTGTGGCCTTCCCACTCCGAACGGACTCCAAGCTTGAAAGCACGAGTGAAGGCGTGGCGATCCTCACGGGGGTGGTGGACGTGCAGTGGGCACAAGGTCAGGCAGCGCTCGAGCCCGGGTCCATTCTGCCGCCCGGCCCGTTGCGCATCGCGTCCGGCCTCGTCGGCCTCGAGTTCTATGGCGGGGCCCGCCTGACCTTGCAGGGTCCGGCAGAAGTGGATCTTGCCCGCGTCGACCAGGCGTTCTGCCGCCACGGCAAGGTGAGCGTGCAGGTCTCCGACCGCGCCCGCGGCTTCCGCCTTTCCTCGCCCAAACTGGATCTCGTGGAACTCGGTGGTGAAATTGGCCTCGCGATCGATCCACAGGACCGAACCGAACTCCATGTCTTCAAGGGAAAGGTGGCAGTGACCCGAATGCACAATACCCCGGCGGCAAATCTCGCGCGCGAGTTCGTGAGCGGGCAAGGTCTGCGGCTCGATGGCACCGGAGCCTCGCCCATTGTCGCCCAATCCGGGATGTTTGCGGGGCAAACCGAGTTGAACGCGCTCCTGCTCGCGCAGACGCGTACGCGCTACGCCGCCTGGCGCGAGGCCTCGCTGGCCCTGCGGCAGGACCCGCGCCTCGTGGTTTATTTCGACTTCGAACCTCCCAACCGGTCGGAGCGGATCCTGGTCAATCATTCCGCCGGGCACGGTGACTCGCTGAATGGCACCGTGGTCGGCGCGACCTGGACGGAGGGCCGTTGGACCGGCAAGACGGCGCTCGACTTCCGGGAACCGGGCGATCGCGTGCGCATTTTTGTGCCCGGTGAATACGATGCTCTGACTTTCGTGACCTGGCTTCGCGTCGACGCCTTCGATACGATGTTTTCCGGAATTTTTCTCACCGATGGTTTCGTGAAGGGGGCGGCGCACTGGCAGTTTTACCAAGGACGCCTGCGGCTCGGGCTGGCCGGAGATAAGAACGCCCGCGGTAAGATCGGGACCGAGTATGATGTCGAAACGATCGAGCCTGCGGCGATTGTCGGGCGCTGGCGGCAGCTGGCCGTTGTCGTGGACAACGCGAAGCGCGAGGTGGTGCACTACGTTGACGGTCGTGCCGTCAAACGTGCGCCCATCCTGAAGCCGCACCGCCTTTCGCTCGGGAAGGCCGAGCTCGGCAACTGGGGGTTGCCCGACAACAGCGGGAGCGTGCCCATTCGAAACTTTAATGGCCGCATGGACGAATTCATGGTTTTCAATCAGGCGCTTTCAGACGCGGAGATCGCCACCCTCTTCGATCAAGGGCGACCCTGGCCCGGCGCGGTGGCGGGTTTGAATCCGTGAGAGAATGATCGCTGGGGCCATGGTGCGCGCGAGACGTGTCGCGGGCACCCATTGGGAGAGTCGCCCAGCCATCCCGGGACGGGCGTTCCTAAGGTTGGGCGCTGACCTGATCAAAACGATCCGCGAAAGCCTGCGATGGCAGGGAGCGGATCCCGCCCTCACTGCGTGAGAAAAAAATACCCGCGACACCTTGCTGTCTGGCCCACGCCAGACCTGCGTCCTCCCCCATTACCATCAGGGCGGTGGCAAAGGCGTCGGCGCGCGAGTTGTCGCGGTCCACGACCGTGACCGATGCCAGCGCGCTGGGCACGGGACGTCCCGTGCGCGGATCGAGCAGATGGGAAAAACGCGCGCCCGCCGCGTCGAAAAAATTCCGATAGTCGCCCGAGGTGGAGACCGCCGCATCGGTGAGGTCGAGCGTCCGATCGATTGTCACGCCGTTGGGACTAGGCCGCTCCACGCCCACCCGCCAGGTGCGCTCCGGAAGGCGCCCGCCGCGCACGCAAATTTCCCCGCCAACCGCGACCAGGCAATCGATGATGCCGCGGGCTTCGACGAGCCGTGCGACCTCGGTGCTGGCATAGCCTTTCGCGATGCCGGAAAGATCAATCGCCAAGTCCGGCGCGTTCTTGCGCAACGCAGGTGGCGAGAGCCGCACCTCCAATTTCCGATAGTCCACGCGCCGCAACGCCTGCGCGATGGCGGCCGCGGTCGGCGGCTTTCCGGTGGCCGGCTCCGGTCCGAAACCCCAGAGACAGACCAGAGGGTACACGGTGATATCGAACGCGCCGTCCGTCAGCTTGCTGATCTGTTGCGCGCGCTCCACGACTGCGGCGGTGTCGGACGCGACGGCGAACCATTCGTCGCCGGCGTGGCGGTTGAAACGTGAGACGTCCGACGTCGCGCGGTACGTCGACATCGCGGCTTCGAGATCGTCGAGACGCTGCTGAACTTCGCCCTTCAGAGCGTCCGCCTCTGGCGTCGCCGCGTTGGCCACCCACGTGACGGAAAAGGTCGTGCCCATTGTTCGACCTTCGATCTTCTGGACCTGTCCGCCGTCCTCGGCCGGGAGCGATGCTGGCGCCAGCATCGCAATTCCGACGAGGCACCGCTTGGCCAAGGTTCGCCATCGGCGAACGCACGCGAGGGCTGCCCAAATGCCAGGAGCAGATCGCGTGTTAAAATCCCCGCCGATCATCGTGCTCCGCGAAGTGCATCGCCGCCGGTTTCTCTTCAATTAAAACGACCCCTTGATCCCGGCGCTTAGCAGCACGCCGGTGTTCGTGTCGGACGTGCGACGGGCGTAGGCCGGGGTGTTGTCGCCGAAGCGTTCGACTTTGTCGGAGACGGCAAAAACATTCTGCGCGTTCGCGAAAACCGAGAGCCGCGCACTCACCCGATACTCCGTGTTCAGGTCCATGATGGTCCGCGGAGTCGTGTAGACGCCGCCGTTGGGATCGAGCGCGGCGACCACGGAGTCGAGCCGCTGGCCGCGGTGATTCCAACGGGCGACGATCTTGAAGCGCTTCTGGTTGTAGGTGACGCCCCAGCTGAGGGTGCCGCGGACGAAGCCGCCGAAGTCGGAGCGCTGGCTGCCGTAGAGCTTGAGCTTGGTGCCGTTGAGGAACACCTGGAACGGTCGTCCCCAAGCGCCCAGGGGCTGCAACGAGTGTTGGGCGTTGAACTCGACGCCGTCGACGCGCGCGTTGCCGCCGTTCGTCGTGCTGTTGATTTCCCAGCCGAGGTATTGGGGATCGAGGTCGTAGTTCTGCAGATCCTGCGCGGTGGCGATGATCGTCGAGGTGGCGAAAAAGTCCTGGATTGTCTTGCGAAACACGCCGGCACTGAAGAGTCCGCCCTGCGGTGTGTAGTATTCGAGAGAGAGATCGTAGTTCTTCGCCGACCATGGCTTCAGTCCAGGGTTGCGAACGCTGATCCGACCATCGAGCGCGTTGGGATCGTTGTTGATATCGAGTTCGGTGATCGAGGTGTTGGGGATCACGCTCGTGAAGTCGGGCCGGCCGTAGGTCTCGGCGTACGAGGCGCGGGCGATCAGGTTGGCGCTGTAGTTATAAGTGAGGTGCAGGCTGGGGTAGTTGCCGGCGTAGAGGCGGTTGGCATGGAAGCCCCGCTCCTTGCGCGTGAGCGCGAGTTCCTGCAGGGAGCCGACGGCGCCGGCCTCGGCTTTCCGGATCCGCGCGCCGGCGTTGGTGCGCGCAAAACTCCCGTCGGCATTGCGCACCCAGACGGCGGTGGGGTCGAAGATCGGCCCGAGTCCGTCCACCGAGGTCTGCTCGCGGCGGACGCCTCCGAGGATCGTGAAGCGCTGGAACGGCCGTAACTCCACCATGGCGTAGTACGCGGAAACGCGTTCCCGGACGTACTCGGAGTTGGTGATCTTGAACTGCTCGGTCGCGACGACCTGCGCGGGCGTCTGGGTGAAGAGCGTCGGATTCGCCTGCCACGCTGACCACGCCTTCACCACCGACGGCCATTGCATGTCCTGGAAACGCGGGTCGGCCCGGGTCCGGTAATCGGTGTGGGCCATGAACGAAACATCCGCCGGCCCGGTGTAGGTCCAGATTGGGTTGTAGCGGCTCACGTCGCGCTCCTGGGTGCGGGTCAGCGTGCCGATCTGCGCGGACGCCGGGAAGGGGAGAAACGTGAGCTGCCGGCGGATGTCGAGTTTTCCGCTTTCGAGCGTGTCGGTGAAATCACGATACGTGCTCTGGGCGGTGGCGAGACGATAGTTTTTCAGGTCAAACATGCTCACCTCGCGCTCGTTGTTGTCGATGATCCGGATCGTCTTCGGCGAGACGTCGCCCATGTTCGAAAACTCCACGCGCACCGGCACTGCGTAGCTGAAGGCCATGCCGCGGAAACGCGGCGGCGACGCGTTGCTGTCGCGCACGGCGCCGATAGAAATGGAGTAATCTGCTCCCGCCTCGATGCGCCAGGTCCCGTTGTCGAACCGGTAGCGCAGATTTCCGGCCCGGGTGCGGCCCGGCTGCTGGAAATCGGCCCCGCCCATCAGCGTCATCGCGCCGCGCCCGGTCGCGCCACTCGTGAAGTCGGGCCCAAAGGTGAGGGACTTGCCGCCGGCGACGGTCGGTGTGGCGACGGTGCCGGCGTTGATCACCGTCTCAACCGGTGAACGTTGATTGAGAAACGCGCTCGTTTGGAAGCTGGCCGACAGGACCGAATACGTCGCAATGCGCCAGTCGGCCTTCACGGCGAGCGAACGGCGGTAGGCGAGGCGCGGGCCTTCGAGGAAGCGGATCGATTGCAGGTAGGGATTCCGATTCGTGGCTCCCCCGACCGTGGCGTTGAACGTCTTGGTGTTCAGCGCCTGATCGGTGTGGCGGTCGATGCTCTGTCCTGTAACGACAATCCCGAAATCGCGGTTGACCGGCAGCGTGTAGTCGAAGGTCACACCCGGAAGAATCTTGTAGGCCTGCTTGTCGTTGACGAAAGCCTCCCGCTTCAGGCTGAGATTCTGGCTGCTGCCGGTGAGGCTCAGGCTGTAGTTGAACTGGGCGTCTTTGCGCTCAAACGCACTCTTGCTGACCATGTTGACGGAGCCCGCCAGAGTGTCGGCCGGAGTGGCGGGCGTGGGTGCCTTGGTGACCTCCACCCGCGCGACGTTGTTGGCGGAAACCTGGCTGAAATAGAAAGTCCGGATATTGCCCTGCGCGCTGCCGGTGTTCGCAAGTTGCGCGCCGTCGCTGGAAACGCGCGTCATGCCGGAGTCAAATCCGCGGACTGAGATCGTCGTCACCGTGCCGCCCTCGTTCACATCAGTGTCGGTCGTGATCCCGGGGAGAAATTTGAGAAACTCGCCGACGTTGCCGTCCGTGACGTCGCCGAAGGCGTCGGTGTTGACGACGTTTTTCAGGTTCGGGGCGAAGCGCTGCTCGTTGACGGCAATCGAGCTGGCGTTGGTGTCACGGCCGGTGGAGACGACAAAGGCGTCGAGCTTCACGGTGCCCTGGGATTTGCCGTAGAGGGCGGCGTTGGTGAGGCTGACGTCCTGCACGGACGTCCCGCCCCCGGTGACTTGGACGGATATTTCCTCCGGATCGAGGCCGGTGTAGAACACCTGGATTACCGCGGTTCCGGCTGGCACCTGGGCGATCCGGTAGGTGCCGGACTCGTCGGTGAGATCGGAGAGGGTCGTGCCTTTGATGGCGACGCGGGCATTGTTGAGGTACTGGCCGGTCACGACATTTTGCACGCGGCCGTGGATCGTGCCGGAGGCGGCGGTGCTGTCGGCGGCGGGCAGCGAGGGCAGTGACAAGGCGAGCCACGTCGCCAAGATGATTCCAAGGGGGTGCGTACGGTTCATGGACTTCAGGGTGATTTGTCTCCGGCAAGACAGACGTTCAGGGGTCGGGGGATGCTGTGGGTTGCACGTGAATGTCGTCGATCTCAATGCCTTTTTCGCCGCCGTTCTGCATCCACAGCAGCTTGCGCTTCGCGGCGTTGAAGTTCGATCGGGTCAGGATTTTGCTCCACCGGCTGCCGTCGACACTGATGGTGACCTTCTCGCCTCGAAAGATGAGACAAACCTCGCGCCAGGCGTTGGCTGACAGATCCACGTTTTCCATGGGGAAGAACTCGTTCAGCCGATAGGCGCCGCCGACCTTGTCCGCTGGACGAGTATTTTGACGCTGCGGATGGTTCGCATCCTTGGAATGCGCGTCCACTTCCAGTTGGACGGCGTTCCGGAGCAGTTTCACGCGCAGCATGTGGTCGACGCTGCCGAAGCCGTCATCGCCATCGACGAAGAACCACACCATGCCGCCGGCGGCGAGATGACGGTAACGGAACGAGATTGTGAGGTCCTTCCCCTCGACCGGCAGGTAGACCATCGGCGGATATTTTCCGCCGCTGGAACCGTGCGTCCACAGCACTCCGTCACGCACCTCGGTGTTCTTATTGGGGATCGGTGTGGTGAAGCGCCTGGCGTCGAAGTCCCCCCCGAAGGTTTCGTGAAATCCAGCCGGCGCGGCGTCGGCGCCGTGCGATGTGACCAGGGGTGACAGCAGCGCTGCCAGCACGAGCGGCAGGGTCTTGGCGCTCATTTCTTGGGATTTCCTCCCTCGGAGATGAACTCCTCGCGGGACAGGAAGCCGTCCTTGTTGGAGTCCCAGCGGGCGAAACGCTTCCTGGCGGCATCGGGATCTTTCTGACTGACGAGGTATTCTTCCAGGCTCAGTCGGTCGTCACGATTGGCGTCTTTCTTGGCGAAGCTCGTCGCGCGATCGACGTCGGGTTTCGATGTGGGATCGGAGGCCGGCGGCGTTGGCGTGTCTGTCTTGGCTGGCGCGTTCGTGCGGGCTTTTGCGAGTTCGCGACGCTTCACCTCGCTCAACTTCTTCGGCCCCGCGCCGAAGTTATCCTGGGTGGATTGCATCCACTCCTGCAGGAAACGGCGGTGCCGCTCCACCTCGGGACCAAGGTCGGCGTTCGCAATCAAGTTATGCAATTCACCGGGGTCGTTCTCTTCGTCGAAGAATTGCTCGTGGTTCTCGCCCGCGGCGAACCGGATGTATTTATAGCGACTCGTGCGGATCATGCGGGCTTCGGGCTCCATGGTTTCCGCCGCCACAAACTCACGCCAGGGCACCGAGTTTCCCTCCACCAACGGCCGCAGGCTGCGGCCTCGGAGCGAGGCGGGTGCGGCGATGCCGGCGTAGTCGAGGAACGTCGGCATCAGGTCCAGGCCGCTGACCAAGTGCTGTCGGTCAACCCTCGGCGACGCCTTGGGTGGCGCGAGGATGAGGGGCACGGCGGCGGATTCCTCGTAGAGCTTCTGCTTCGTGACCATCTGGTGCGAACCCATCATCTCGCCGTGATCGGAGGTAAAGACGACGAGGGTGTAGGCCCCTTGTCCGCTCTTGTCCAACGCGGTCAGCACCTGGCCGATCAATTGGTCGGATGACTCGACGAGTCGGTAGTAGACCCACAGATATTGCCGCCAACGTAGGTCGGACCAATCTCTCGTCTTTCGCATGTCGCCGATGAGCTCAGAGGGCAACTTCTCCGTATCGTGCACATTGGCGCGCAGCGGTGGCAGCAACGCGGGATCGGACGGCGCCATCTTTTTGAATCCCTCGAAACTGGAGAACTCACAGATGTCGTGCGGATTCAACAGCGAGACCGTGAGCAGAAACGGCCGGTCGTGCGGTTGTTGGAGAAACTTCACGGCCGCCTCCGCGACGAAGGGATCGCACTGGGGAGCCTTCTCCTCCGTCTTCTTGTCGCCCTGCCGCGGATCCTTGCCGCCCAGAGGCAGCACGGTGAAACCAGGAACCGTATTCTTCTTTTTCTCGTAGGCCGGGAAGGCCGAGTGGACGTGCCACTTGCCCGCGTAGGCGGTCTCGTAGCCCGCCGCCTGGAAGAGTTCGCCCAGCGTTGGCACGCCTTTCGTCTCCAGCACCGCGTCCATCGTGTTGCCATAGATGCCGAGCTCGTGGGGCATCCGCGACGAGAACAGGCTCGCGCGCGACGGCACGCACAAGGGATGCGCGACGTACGACTGGGTGAAACGCACGCCGCGCGCCGCCAGTCGGTCGAGGTTCGGCGTCTTCACGTCCTGGTTGCCTGCGCAGCTCAGCGCGCCGATCGTCTGCTGGTCGGTGATGAGGAAAAGGATGTTGGGTTGGGACGAAACCGCTGCGGGGAGCGCGGCCTGCGCGACGAAGAGCAGCGGGGCGAGGAGGCGGAGGATGAATTTCACGGTCGGCGCGACGGAAGTCATGAGAATGGCCGGCTGGCCGCCACGCTAAAAATCCCAGCGCTTCTTTGCCCCGGCGCCCTGCACTTCGATCCAATCGATTTCGACCGGCTGTGGCAGCGCCGGGACGTAGAGACGGATGACGCCGAGTGCGCCGGTCGCGGGCAGGTTCACCTTTACCTCCTGCCAGTCTCCGCCGTTCAGCGTGTAGGGAACGGAGTGGGGCTTCGCGCCTTGCTTCCCGGCGTTCAGATTGAGCCATTCGATCTGCGCCGCGCCCGGACGTGCGGTGCGGACCCGAAACGTGACTGTCGCAGGACCGCTTACGCCCGCGCTGGCGCCGAGGAACGGTGCATTGTTCTTCGGCGTGAGTGTGGCGACACCCTCCTTCACGGAGTATTCCACGCCGCGTGCCTTCCACCCTTGCAGGCCGGGGAACTCGTCATCCGTGCCTTTGGCGCTCGCCTTGCCCGTAGCCTTGGTTCCCCGGGCGGCGATGGCCTGACCGTAAGTCGGATTGCGCACCGGGACAACGGCTGCGGTGTCCTGGAGAAACCCGTTGATGAGTGCGTTTAGTTCGCGCACGAGCTCTGGCCGGTTCGCGGCGAGATTCTTCGACTCGCCCACGTCATGCTTCAGGTCATACAGCTCGAAGCGGTCGCTGCCGTCGTCGTTGTCGGCGTAGAAACGGATGAGTTTCCAGTCGCCCCGGCGCACGTAGGTGCCAGGCAGGAAACCCGGGATTTCCACCGCCTGGTTCGGGGAGCCGTGCGGAAAATGGCAAAACACGCGGTCGCGCGGCGATGGCTGGCCGAGCAGCGTGCCGCTCTGGTCGAAGCCGTCGAGTTTCACGTCCGCATGCGGCTTCAGGCCGACCATCGAGAGCAGCGTCGGGTAGAAATCGGTGCTCTGGAACAACGCATCGTTCACCGTGCCGGGCTTCACCTTGCCCGGCCAGACGACGATGCAAGGTTCGCGCGTGCCGCCGTCGTAGAGCGAAGCCTTGCCGCTGCGCTGCGGGAGATTGCTCGTCGCCGGCTGGTCGGTGAACCCCTCGGGATCCGTGGCCCGCGGCCGGTACGCCCAACCGCCGTTGTCGGAGAAGAAAACGATGATCGTGTTGTCCGCCACACCGGCGTCGTCGATTGCCTGCAGCAGCCGGCCGACGCCGTCATCGAGACTGTGGACCATCGCGGCGTAGAGCGGATTGTGCTGCGGGTTTTTCAAATCCGCAGTCCGCTTGAAGTGCTCGATGTAGTCCTTTCGCGCGTTCCACGGCGAATGCACCGAGTAGGCCCAGTAGTTCACAAAGAACGGCTGGTCTTTGTGCGTGCGGATGAATTTGGCCGCCTCCTCCGACATGCGGTCCTCGATGTGGGTGCCCGCCGCCGCCGTGATCGCCGGGTCGGTGATGAATTTCCACGGCGCGAGGTAGCCGCCGCCAGGACCGGCCGCTTTGGGCGCGTGCGGAAAATCCAGATCGAATCCCTGGTCCTTTGGCTCGTAATGATCGCTCGGGCTGAGGTTGTGCCCGAGGTGCCATTTGCCGAAATGCGCCGTCGCGTAGCCCGCCTCATGCAGCGACTCCGCCAGCGTGAAATACTCCGACTTCAGCCGCGTCACGCTGTTCGCATTCAGCGCCCGGGTGTTCGGATTTCCTCCGGCGAGCTGCTTCTCCAGCTGGATTTGCGGCAGGTGGCAGACCGGCGCGGTGATGCCGGAGCGCGCGGGATACACTCCGGCGAGGATGCTGCTGCGCGTCGGCGAACACAGCGGGCTCGCCGCATACGCCTGCGTCATCTTCACGCCGCGCGCGGCGAGCGCATCGAGGTGCGGCGTCTCGTGATAGGTGCTGCCGAAGCAGCGAAGGTCGTGCGCGCCGAGATCGTCGGCGAGGATGAAAAGGACGTTGGGCCGGCGGGCGGCCGTCGGCTCACCGGCAGCGTGGAGCGCCGCGATGAGCGATAGCGACAGGGCGGTGAGAAGGGCGGGGATTGATTTCATCGGAAAGTGACGCGGACTGGCGGTCAGGACCGTGACGCTTGTTTCTGCCGATCGCGACGACGACGTCGTCGCAAACGTACCAACCGGGCAGTTCAGCGGACGAGGAGGAAGGGGAGCCGCCGTCTCGATGAACCGCATGTCAGTCGCGGAAGGCTTGCAGCTCGGCACAGGAAGAAAAGGCCTGATTCGGGCGGTCGCCGGAGGCGGGCACGCCGACGACGCGCACGGCCGCAACCGTTACCGGCTCGGGCAGGCGGAGCGCATAAGGTTGGCCGGCCGTGACCCGCTTCTTGTCCCTGGCGGTGGCGACGGGGTATTCGGTCAATTCACCGACTGTCTCCCACGCGGCGCCGGCGGTGCGTTGGACCTGCACCTTGGGTCGGCCGACGAACCACCCGCCATCGTGGAAGGTGCGGCCCTGAACGAAGGCGATGCGACGAATCGCGGTGAGCTCGGGCAAGGTGATGGCATACCAGTCCTCCGCGGCCGGTTTCCCATCGAAAGTCACCACAAAGGACTCGGAATCCTCATCGTTGATCGATCCCGATTGGTTGCCCGGGCGCGAGCGGCTCTCCGTCCCCTCGATGGCGGCGTTGGCACTCGGCTGGCCGGCGAGCGGAAGCCAGACCTTGTAGCGGGCGGAGGTGCTGCCGGCATCGGCAAAGGGCACCATTTGGGTGGTAAACGGGGCGTCGCCTTTTCGCGTGGTCGCGTTGACGCGGAAAAGCTGGGCGCCGGCCCAGGTCTTCCACTCGTTGGTGGCGGGCTGCGGGGTAAACCCGAGCGTGACGGGATCGGCCCGGAGGAGGGCACAGCGGTTGAACGGTTTGTCGGACCCGGCCAACAGCGCCTCGTCGAGCGCGAGCACGAGCGGACCGTAGGCTACGGCGGCCCTGCCGAGGTTCAGGTGATCGCCCGCAATCACGCGCGGCTCGAGTTTCAGCGTCAGCTCGACGGCGTCGCCCGATTTCCACCTACGGCGCAACACGGTGTAGCCATCTGGCCCGGGCGAGGCCGTCGGCCACGGGACGAGCGTCTTTTCGCGACACCAGGAGGGAATGCGGAGCTTGAGGGAGAATTCCCGGCTCGTCTCCGGAATGAGGGTGATCCGGATATGCCCATCCCCTGGGTAGAGTGTGTCGATCTTCACAGTGACTAGCGTGCCGTCGCGCAACGGGAGACGCGCCGTACCGGCGTCGAAGAGATTGACCACGACGCCCTCGGCATCGGTGGAGAGGGCAAACGTCGGCAGCAGGGCGATGCCTCGGGGTCCGCTCGAAAGGCAGCAATGTCCGTCGAGCGTGCTGCTGTAGGGTTTCACGCCCTCCATCTGCACGTAGTAGCCCCAAGCGGTGCCGTCGGGCTTTTGCGCGCCGAGCAATTGATTGAGGGCGACGTGCTCCAGCTGCTCCGCAAAGCGCGCTTCGCCGGTGAGGCGCAGGAGTTGGGCGTTGAACTGGAGCCAGGTGACGGTGACGCAGGTTTCGCCGACGTTGGCGACGTTGGGCAGATCGTAGTCGTCGTGGAAGAGTTCGCGGTAGCTCGCGGCGCCGGTGACGTAGAGGCGGCGATCGACGATGTCCTGCCAGGCGTTGAGGCAGGCCTGGAGAAGGTCGGGCTGGCCGATGGTGCGGTGGAGTTCCAAGGCGCCGTTGAGGCAGGAGAGCATTTCGTAGGCCTTGCCGTTGCCAACCTGGTCGACGCGCTTCTGCGCAAGGAGGGTCGAAACGATGTGTGGACCCGTTGGCTGCTCCCAGGCGCGGAGGATGTAGCGGCAGAAATCAAGGTAGCGCGGCTCGCCGGTGAGTCGATAGAGCAGCACCATCGGCTCAAGGACGCTGGAGGAGGCCATGCCCACATGCTGGGCGCCGGCCGTGAGGAGATCGCGTTGGCCGGGGCCATCACCGAAGGTCTGGCACAGCAGATCCGCCATGCGCCGGCAGGTCGGCAACGCCGCGAGGTTGCCGGTGTAGCGCATGTAGGTGATCAGGCCGATGAGGTTGTATTTGTGCGCCCAGACGTCCCACGCGGTCCAACGATCCTTCGCGAGGTAGGTGCCGAGGTAGCCGTCGGCGAGCTGGCATTGGACGAGGCTGGCCGCGGTGGCGTCGAGCTTGGTGCGGAGCGCGGGATCACCGGTATTGACCCAGGCGAGGGTGGCGGCGTGCAGCCATTTGCCGACGTGTTCGCCATCCCAAGTCTGGCGGCCGGGGCGCTGGCGGTAACCCTCCAGCAGGCGGTCGGTGTCGATTCGGGTGAGGCGATTGGCTTCGTTGGCGGCAATGCGCGTGCCGAGCCAACCGGTCAGTTGGACGCGATCGGGATGCTGGAACTCCTGCCGGTCGGGGACCGCGCAGGCCACTTTCTCCGGCACCGGCACGATGGCTGCGCCGGTTGGAGTCGCCGGCGCCACAGCCGTGAGGAAGAGCGTGACAAGAGCTCCGCGCCAACGGGCCGTGGATAGGGTGCCGCGATTCCGAGTTTTCATGTGCGGGCTTGGAGGTGAGTGGTGCGGGCGAAGAACGGGATGTGACGGTGGCGCCGCCGTTCCGTTTCGTGCTTCCGCACTTTGCGATCGGAGAGCGCTGCGGGAGGATTCTCCTTTCGGGCGGTCAGGAAATTTTCACTTCGCGACGAAGCTGACGTCGTCCGAGCTCAGCCGCACGGCGCCAGGAGTCTCGTCATTCAGTTCCAGCACGACCGTGTTTGCGCCGGGCTTGAGGCTCGTGGTGAAACCGGCCGCGAGTTTCACCGGCTGGCCGTTGACCCACGCGCCCGTGACCTCGCCAGTCACGGTGAATTTCGCCCGGCCGCCTTTGGCTGACTCCACTTGGGTGGCCGCGTACAGCCCACGACTGTTTTTCCGATTCGGCGCCGTTGCTTCGATCGTCTCCTTCGCGAGCGTCCCGTTGACGAGCGACAGCGCCGGCTGCCAGTCGGCGAGGGTGAAGTCGCCCGCCACCACGCGCTCGCTGCCAAGGTGGTGATTGGCGACGCGGATTAAATAAATCTTCCACATCCGCGCCACCCCGCCGCGCGCCGCGTCGTAGTCGCCTGGCTTGCCGAGCATCGAGAGAAACTTAATCAAATCGAGCCGTTCCTCCGGGAGCAACGTGTCGACGAGCCCCGCCGGCATGAGCGAGCCGACGTTCGTCCGGCGGGCGATGTTCTTGGTGGGAATGGAAACTTCCTGGTTTGCCGCGTCGCGCAGGACCACCTCCGTCTCGGTCTCGCGAGTGACCATGCCGTTGAGATCCTTGCCGTCCTTGGTGGCGATCAGGACGGAGTGGTAGCCCTCCTTGATTTTGGCGTTCGGGTAGAGCAGCGATTCCACGAGGTAATCCGGCGGCGCGCTCGCCCCGATGCTGGTGAGATCCGGACCAATTTTTCCGCCGGCGCCGCCGATCGCGTGACACGCCACGCAGGCGAGTTCGGCGCGGCGGTAGAGGTGTTCGCCGCGGGCCGCATCGCCCTTCGCGAGGGCCTCGCGCGCCAGCGCCTGCAACTCTGTCGCCGACAGCGGTGTCGAGGAAAGCGTGAGGCCCGCCTGTTTAAGGAGCACGGCAACGAGCGCCTGATGCTGGGTGCCCTCGCGCGCCGGCCGCAATCCGGCCCTCGCCACGTCGCGCGGGAGCTGCGTCTTGTCCAACGCCGCCGTCAGCCTCGCACTCACGCCGCGGATGCCCAGCAGCGCGCGCCACAGGGCCTGCGCTTGCGCCTCGTCCGTCGTCGCCTTCAGCACCGCGAGGATTTGCGGCAGGGCGCTCGGCAATTCGAGCGCGGCCAGCGTCACGACGGCCTCGCGCCGGACGTCCAGCGGAGCACTACCACCCGCGATCTCCTGCAAACCTACGACGACCAGGCGTCCGCCGATTTCCCGCAGCGCACCAAACGCTGCCGTGCGCTCCGGTGCCGCCACCGCTGAATTCCCCGCGACCTTCAGGATTTGCGGAGCAAACGCCTCCACCTTCCACGTACCGGCGAGTCGGATCGCCGCCGTGCGCAAATTCTCCGCGTTCCCACTGAGCAGCGACGCGAGCCCGCTGGTGTCGCCCGCGGGCTTCACACCGCGCAACCGCGCCGCCTCGCCGATCGCGTTCAGGGCCCGCAACGCGACGGGCTCCGCGAAATCACCCCGCCGGGTTTGCTCAAACAACTGCTGCAGCTCCGCAGGTCCCCCGGCGGATCCGATCAATTCGATCCACGGGCCGGAGCCTTCGCGGGCCACGCCTTGTTTTCCGATCAGCTGGCCGAGAATTTCACTCGCGAGCACGGGCTCGATCGCCTTCAACGCGAACTCGAGCTGCCGTTCGTGACCGGCGATTCGCCACGCGCCGCTCTTCACCGCGGCGACCCACGGCTCGGCGAGTTCGTTGATCGTGAGCCAGAGCGCGTAGTCGAGAAACGCATCCATCGGGCGGTCGAGCACGGCGAGCGCGAGTTCCGCGGCGCGGACGGACTTGCGGGTGCCGAGCGCCCGCACCGCCTCGACGCGGACGCGCGGGTGCGCATCGGCGGAGAGCTTTTCCAGCGGGCCGAGCGGTCCGTCGGCGGGCAGCGCCCGCACCGCGGCGGCGCGCACTCGTCCGTCTTGCGCCGCGAGCAGTCCGTTCAATAGCTCCGGGCGTGTCGTGTTCAGGGCCTGATAGGTCCAGAGCGCGTTCAGCCGCGCCAATTCGCTCGTCTGCGTTTTGGCCCACGAATCCAGATCGGGCAGCACGCGTGTCGCGCCGCGCTCGACGAGCACGCGCTTCGCCGCCTCCCGGTCGTAGCCGCTTGGCGAGAGCAGCCGGTCGAGCAGCGCCGGGTTCTCGAGTGTCGTGAAGTCCACCTTCTTGCCGGCGACGACGCCTTTTTGCGCGACGCGCCAGATCCGGCCGTGCGACTTGTCGCGCCGCGGGTCGCGAAAATCGACCTCGCCGTGCTGGATGATCGGGTTGCTCCAATCGGCGATGTAGAGCGCGCCGTCGGGCCCGAGCCGTGCATCGATCGGGCGAAACGTATCCGACGTCGTGCGCAGCAGGTCGGGCATCTCCTTGGTGAGATAGCCCGACGCCTGTTCGGAGATTTTAAAGTGCACGACCCGGTGAGCTCGGAAATCGGACGTCACGATGTCGCCCTGCCAGTCGGCGGGAAACAGCCGGCTGCGGATGATTTCGAGCCCGGCGAATTTCGGATAATTGCCCTCGCTCACGCTGCCCAGCAGGCGCCGCGCCGGCGCATGGGTTGAATACGTCGCCCCCGAGATGCCCCAACTGACGCCCTTGCCGCCGGCGCCGTCCGTCATGAATGACTGGCCGTAGTCATCGAATTGGTGGCCCCACGTGTTGACCCAGCCGCGGTAGAGAATTTCCATCTTTTGGTCCCGCGGATCGAAACGGAAGATGCCGCCCGCGCTGAGCCGCACGACGCCGGTCGGAGTTTCGGCGTGCGTGCGCGTGTAGACCGATTGATTCAAATAGAGGCGGCCGTCGGGGCCCCACTTCAACGTATGCAGATTGTGGTGGGTGTCCTCCGTGCCGAAGCCGCTGAGCACCGTGCGCCGCACGTCGGCCTTGCCGTCGCCGTCCGTGTCCTGGAAGTGCAGCAGCTCGGAACTCTGCGCCACGTACACGCCGTCGTCGCCAGGCGTGAGGCCGGTCGGAATGAGCAGGCCGTCGGCAAACACCGTCGCCTTGTCGGCCCGCCCCGTGCCCGTCGTGTCCTCGAGCACGATGATCTTGTCGGTCGCCGCCTGGCCGGGCTCGATTTGCGGATACAGCTCCGAACTCGCGACCCACAGCCGGCCGCGCGGATCGAAATTCATCTGGATCGGCTTGTGCAGGAGCGGATTTTCCGCCCAGAGCGTGACTTCGAAACCGTCGGCGACCGTGAACGCCGGATGCGGTTGCGGCGTGAACGTGGCGTTGACGTTGCCGACGCGGCGCGGGATTTCCGGCACGTTGGCGGGTTGCAGTCCGCGGAGCTGGGCGATGCGGTTTTCCTCGGTGGCGATGAACTCGTCGAACTTGAACACCTCGGCGGCGTTCTTGCCCTGCTCGTGTTTCCGGAAGCCGAAAATATACGCCATGTTGGCCGGCCGGGAACGGTGGAAGAACCACTCGTTCTTCCGCAGAATCGCCTGCCGCAACGCCTCCGTCTGCACGCTGGTGCGCCAGGCTCCGCGCCGGGAATCGCCGAAGAGCTGGTCCTCGATCACCTCGGCGATGACGCGATAGCCGTGCGGCGTGGGTTGGAGGCCGTTGTCGGTGAGTTTCGCCGCGCCGGGCACGGATGAACCGGCGGGCAGCAGATCGTAGAGCGACACGAAGCGCACGCGCCGCGCCGCCGCGATTTCCCCGACCGCTTTGGCGTAGAGCGCGAGCTGTGAATTGTGCGCCGTCGGATCGGGCCACGCCCCGCCGAGTTTTTCATGGCGGAGCGGTGAGAGTAGAACGAGCCGCGCTCCCGGCGAGACGCGCTGGATCGTGTCGAGCAGGCGTTGGTAGTCCGCCTTGAATTTCGCGAGGCCCGCCGCGCCGTCGAACGAACTCGCCATGCCGTAGCCGACGAACACGACCGTCGGCTTGGCGTCCTCGATTTGCTGCACGAGACCTTTCCAGCCCTCGTCGGCAGGCTCCTTGCTCGCTTGCAGCAAGCTCAGGCCAAACCGGGAATCGCCCGCCGGCGTGTCGCCGCTCCAGCCGAGGTTGCGAAACGTGATCGCGCGATCCGCAAACCGGCTTGTGAGCATGACTTCGACCCAGGCCTGGTATTGTTCGCCCTCGATCATCCGGTCGCCGAGGAAGACGACGCGGTCGCCGGCACGCAGTTCGAAGGGCGGCGGAGCGGACGGTTCGGCGCCGCGAGCGGCGACGGAAAGCAAAAGGCAAATGAGCGCGAGGGCGCGGGCCGGGATCAGGAAACGCATGGGAGGGGAAAAGAGTTTTGAGCGATACGCCACGTCACGACAAGCTGACCCTCGCCTCGGAGCGCTGCGCTTTGTCGCAGCCGTTATTCAACGCGAGGATGGCGGCGCCGACGAAGCTGCGCCGAGAGACTGGCATTCCACTTGGGCCTGAAGTAAGAGGACAAACCGATTTCCCCAGCGCTCAGGCATCTCAGAAATTCAGCGTGGCGCTGAGACTCCAGTTGCGGCGCTGCTGATAGCGGTAGATGTGGAAACCCGAATCGTCGCCATCGAGGAAGAGGCGCTGGTCGTTCTCGAGGAGGTTGTTCACATTGAGCTGCACCAGCACGGTGCGTTTTTGAGCCAGGCGGAACGTGCGGCTGGCGACGGCATTCACAATCGTGTAGCCGGGCGCGAAGATCGGCGCACCATTGCGCGCCGCGCTGTAGCCGGCGACGGATTTGCCGCGGTAATTCGCACCCCCACCGATCATCAGGCCGTGCAGCCAATTCGGTCCGGACCCGAACGTGTAGGTGCTGAACGCGTTCGCGGCGTACTTGATATTCTGGAGCGGCACGTTGCCTTCGGATAGGCGGATGACGGCGTAGGTCGCGTCGACCGCGTTCAGCGCATCGCGGACGGTCGTGGCGCCGGAGACCCCAATGTTCGTCACGAGCGGTCGAGTGACGTTTTGCGTCCACAAGCCCCGGTTGGCCTCAATATAGACGGCGGAGCGCAGGAACGTGTCCGTTTGATTCACGTCGGTTTGGCTGTAGTTGGCCGAGAGCCGCCAGCGCTTGGTCGGGTTGGCAATCAGCTCCACCTCCCAGCCCTTGCCAGCGTTGGACACGGTGTCGATGGACTGCAAGTCGATGAGTTTTTCCGACCGGCCCATGGCCGACCAGATTCCGTTAATGTAGCTTCGCAGGTTCTGATTGTTGGCGATGTTGAGCACCTGGTTTTCCCGCGTGGTCTCGTAGTGCATCACCGTGAGGTTGACCTTGCCGTCCCAGAGGGTGAGACGGACCCCGGCGTCTTCGCCTTTGCCGGCCACCGCTCCGATTGGCTGGGCATTGATGTCGAGCGCCGTCTGCGGCACAAAATTATTGGCCCGGTTGTAGATCAGCGAGAGCCAGCGGAACGCGTGAAAGACGCCACCGGCGGTCTGCGTGGTGCCGGCGGTGGAGAGCGTCGGGGCGGACAGCATGCTGCGCCGCAGAAACTCGCTGGTCACCGGGTCGCGCAGAATCACGGTGCCGGGGCCAAAGGCGTCCAACTCATCGCGGCGCACACCGGCGGTGACATACAATCGGTCCTGCCACCACGAACTCTGCGACGCGACCATGCGCGTATCGGTCCGGCTGAGCGACGGCACGCTCTGGTTGGCAATCCGGCGATAGCCGGTGGTTATTCCGTTGAGGTTATTGATCGGGAAGAGCAGAGGATCATGCTGGCCGTGCCAGCGGGCGTCGGGCGTCGTGAAATCGAGGTAGGTGCGCCGCAGGAGGACGTTGTTGGCATTGGTAACGTCCAACGGATAAGTGGTCGTGCCCGGCGGCGTGATGTTCACCTCTTGCATTCCGTCCGTGTAGGAAAACGCTTCGCTGCGGCTGACCAGTCCGGCCAGGCGATGCGTCCCGAGCCACGCTGAGTGTTTGCTGAGGTCCAGCTCGTAGGCGAGGGTCGCGCGGTAGTTATTGTCCGAGCGATCCCGCCACGCGATGGCGTTGGCGCTCTCGACGAAAAACTTTCCGGCGTTCGGATTGGGCTTGCCGGCGTTGGGCGCGAGTTGGCCGTTCGGCAGCGGAAAACTGGGCAACAGGGCGTTGGCATCACCCTGGAGGTTGGCGACGTTGAAAATCAGCGGTTGCGTGTAGGTGCGGTGCTCCCACTGGCGATTATAAGCGAGCTCCGCCGTGAGCTTGCCGAAGCGTTGTTCGAGAAAGACAGAATAATTGTGGTAGGGAAAATTCACCCAGGCGCCGGGGCCGAAAACATTACTGGAGCGCGGCAGCACGGACTCATCGGTGAACGAGCGCCGAAGTTGGATGTTCGATCCGACAGGGAGCGCGTTAATCGTCTGTTGGACGCCGCGCCAAGCGGTTGGCCCGGTGATCCCAAAGGGATCGTAGGTCAGTTGGTTGGAAGCGGCCGCCTGCGTGCCGCCGACGACGGTGGTATCGTTGGGCGAGATGGGTTTTCCCGCGGCCAGCCACGCCGAGACTTTGTCGCCGGTGCGAAACGGATTCGCGACCACTTGGTGGCCCTTGCCGTATTCGGCATCGACGCGCACCTCGGTGTGCTTGAAAGGGCGATAGGTGACGCCCAACGCCCCGCTGGTGCGATCTAGATTCTCAAAGTCGCGCCACGATTTCTTCTGCTGCCGCAGACCGTTGATCCGGATGGCCAGCTGGTCGTTGACCTGACGGCCGACGTCGAAGGTGACTCGGTAGTCGTCCCAGCTGCCCACGCGCAGCCCCAGCTCGGTGATCGACTTGCCGAAGCGCGCGCGCTTGGTGGTCGTGTTCACCACGCCGCCGGGGCTGCCGGTGCCGAAGAGGATGGAGTTGGGGCCGCGGGAAAAATCGAGCCGCTCCGTGTTGAACGCGTCGCCCGAAAGCGCCCAGGGAAAAAAGTTGCGCGTGACCGTGGCGTTGACAAAGCCGCGGAGCTGCACGTTGACCTCGCGATCGCGGGCGCCCAATCCGTTCAAGTTCGTGTATTCGTTGCCGCCGTTGAGGGCGTAGGCGAGTGCGTCGTTCAGGTTCAGTGCGCCGATGTCGCGCAGGAAATCCTTCGTGAAAACGGAAATGGAGGCCGACGTGTTGCGCAGCTCCGTGTTCATGCGGCTGCCCGCCAGCGTGCTGGCCGCGGCGTAGCCGTTGTCCGCGGATTCCGAGACCTCAAAGGGCGACAAGGCGACGACTCCGCTTGATGCCGTGGGGTTGGACTGATCTTCGGCCCCGGCAGGCTTGAGGGGACCGGCGGTCTGCGCCACCGCGGAGGTCGAGGCGAGGAGCCAGCTGGCGAGGGTGGCGAAAAACGATCGGGAGGGTTTCATGGGTTCAGTTTGATGGGGAGAATCGGGTCCGGCTTCGGAAAGGGCGCGCGCGGACGGCGGAGGATCAGCGCGCGCCGGGTCTTTTTTTGGCGGGAAGGGGGCGGCGGGGTCGCGTTCGATGCTGACGATGCCACTGCGCTCATCGCGGCGGGCGCGGAGGAGGGTGCCGGTGAGCAGGCGCTGGGCGGCCTCAAGCGGGGTAAAGTCGCCGTGCACCGCGTTCACCTGCACGCCCTCGACGAGGCGGCTGTCGAACACCAGCTGCACGCCCGCTTGCTGGGAGAAACGCTTGAGGGCCGGCTCCGCTTCGCCCGCCGGCAGATCAAAGGCCCGCCGCGCCGTCTCGGCTCCGCACAGGCCGATCGCGCCGATGAGGCACCACACGCCTGCGACGAGCAAGGGGATGATGCGCCGGCGGGCGCGGCGACGGAACGAGAGGGGCATCAAGGGAAGACGCACGAGCCCCTCCGCGCGCCTTACAATTATCTTTAACGAAGAGTGAGGAATCGGGCGGCCGCAATTCCTGGACCCTGGGGACGCGACGCCGCTGCCGCGTGGACTGAAACCACGTTCCACCTTTCGGTGCCCCCTGTGGGCGGAGGAACGAACTCTTGTCTGAACGTTCCCGGTTCAGCGTCCCGAGCGAAGCACGATTGCTTCGCTGCCGGTGCGATCGGCAGTGACGCCGAAGGTGCTTTCCAACAGCAGCAGGAAACCCTCCGCGTTGTCCGCGGCCAGGAAACCGCTGAGGCGCAGGTCGCGCAGTCGGGTCGCGCCGGGATCGGCGACGATGGGGCGCTGTCCAGGCGATAGGTGGGCGTTGATCAAGGCCATGGCCTCGGCCAACGGCGTCCGGGAAAACTCAATCTGCGGCGCGCGCCACGCGAGCGCCTGGGCCATCTCGGCAGTGGAGACCGCGCTCACCTCGGGCCTCGCTCCGGTATCCGCGACGTGGGCCCGCTGTCCGGCATCCACGAAGGCGGGCGCGGTGGCCGCGGGTCCGACCGCGACGCGCCCGTGCGTGACCAACACCTCGACCGCCGTGCCGCCGAGACCGACGGAAAAGGCGGTGCCGACCGCGCGCACCTCCACGCCGGTCGCGCTCACGATGAACGGCCGCGCGGGATCCTTCACCACTTCGAAATGAGCCTCGCCGTGCCGCAAGGTCACGCGCCGTATCCCCGCGGAAAAATCGGTGGCGATCTCCGCCCCTTCGCGCAGCACGACCACGCTGCCGTCCGCCAGAGTCTCCCGGCGCGGCGCGGTGACGACTGCGGTCGTCGTGGCGTGCGCTGGCGGCGCTTCCCGGCGCGTCACCGAAAAAAGCGAAAGCCCCAGGGCGAGCGCGCCGAGTCCGGCGAGCACGGCGGTTCGCCGACGACGGCGGGCACGGACGGTGCGCGTCACCTCGCCGAGCAGGGCGGATTCGGCGTTGGCGCCGCGCATCCAGCGCAGCGCGTCTTCCGTGGCGCGGATGTTCTCGGAGTGGGAATCAGGCGCGTTCATCGGAAAAAAGCCCCGTTACACCCCGTTGCCGCAGGTACTCGCCGCACCGTTCCATCGCCCGCGCGGTCTGCACCTCGACGGTTTTTTCCGCGAGCCCAAGCCGCTCCGCCGTTTCGCGGCGCGACAGGCCATGAATCTTGTGGAGCAAAAACACCTCGCGGCAGCGCTGCGGGAGGCGCCCGATGGCCTCGCCGAGAATGGCGACGCGCTCGCGCCGTTCGACGTCGCGGGAGACATCCATCGCCGGATCCGCGAACGGCAGGCCCGCGAGGTCCGCGACCGTCTCGATCGGCGAGGCCTTCGCCCGGCGCGTGCCGTCGATCGCGAGGCGCCGCGCGATCGTGAAGAGGAACGCCCGGGCCGAACGAATCGGACCCTTGGCGCACTCGCGCCACACGCGGAGGTAGGATTCCTGCACGACATCGTCGACATCGCGTACGGTCGGAAACGCCCCGCGCAGATAAGCCTTGAGCTGACCGTCGTGCGGTTGGATTTGATCGGCAAACCATTGGGCTTGTTCCGGGTGGGGTGGCATCGCGACGGCGCCGACCCGATGCGAAACGCGTGGACAGTTCAAGCGCGGAGTGCGGGCGTCCGACCGGCTCATCCTCCGAGGCGCTCATCTCACCAGCAACATGCTGCGGAAACCGCCCAACTCCAGGACAGCCGGCAGGGAGATCGGCGTGATGCTACCGGTCGTCGGGTCGAAGACCTCCACGCGGGCGCCTCCGACCGATCGCACGGCGGCCTGGATCGGCTCGGCGGTCCGGTTGACGAGGAGATGAATCTTTTGGTTTCCGCGTTGAAACCGGGCGATCGCCAGGCGCTCGGGCCCGGGTGCGAAGCGCAGGTCGAACGGCGCCGCATAGGGTTGGGTGATGTGCGCCGCGAGCTCGGCAGTGCGGACGATCTTCGCTGCCTTGAGCGCAGCCGCCACCGCCGCGTCGTCCGGCGCATAAGCGCCCGCCTGCGGCTTGGTGTCCACCCAGAGCACGGCGCCGCCGCCGGCCTCGAAGGTCCTGATTTTTTCGAGTACGGGCCCGGGGATGAACTCCAACTGCGGCAGGACGAGATAGCGGTAGGAGCCGTGGCCGATGGTCATCGTGCCTTGGTCCACGACGGACTGTGCCACCGCCTCCGGGTGGACGATCGTGCACTCGATGTCGGCCTCGCGCAGCGCCGTCTCGGTGGCATCCCACGCGCCGTGTTGCCGGCGGTAGTTCGAAAGACTGGTGTTATAGAATTGCCGGGAAGGCCGATAGTCGGCCTGGAACTGGGCGATCGGGTAGTAGAGGGCGACCGAGGTCGCCGAACGCGCCCCGCGGAGCAGCAGGCAGAGCCGCCCGAGGTAGTCATTGAAATCCCGATACTCTTCGACGGTGTAACCGGTGGCGGTGCCATCGGGCCGGGCCTCAAGCGGAAGATAGGCGCTGAATTCGCCGATCCCGTACAGGCACGCCATGTTCACGGAATTGTGCAGCAGGGGCATGGCGGGCGAGAGCCGCTTGCGCCCGCCGCCGCTGATGATCGGATCGAGCAGACACATCGTCCGGTCCCGCTCCTTCCAGACCGCGACCGAACTGGTAAAACGGGCGAACTGGTAGTTGAACGACGCCACGCGGTCGGCGTTGGGAATGCCGGTGTCGATCGCGGGAACATCGAATTCCGAGACGAATTTCATGTAGTCGCCGTAGTTGGCGACGTGCAGGGCGAGGTGTTCCTCAAGGAGGAAATGCCCGCTCGAAAGCACGCCCCGCGCATGGCACCATTCGCGGATCTGACGGGCGAAACCCGCCGCGAGCAGATCGGCCACCGTCTGGTGGAAGTGCATCCGCACCCGCCGCGCCACCGTGTCCTCGCCCGCATACAGCGCGCCGAGCAGCGGCGTGAGTACGTAGCCGTGTTGTTTTAGGAATGCCCCTGGCAGCTGGTCGTTCCACGACACGCACGCAAAAGGGGCCTCCGTCCGCTGCCAGTGCAGCTGCATCAGATTGGGTTCGTTGGCGTAGAAGCCGATGGTGCGTGACGAAAGATCTCCGATCGACGCGACGATCGGTGCGTGCATGTTCGCGATGAACCGCGCGACGGCGTCCGGGTTGAGCAGATCGGGATAGTGGCCGGTGTGTTGAAACTGTGCGGTGGTGGACTGCGCCTGCACATCGTGATCGCGAATGACGGTCGCGAACGCGCTCAGGTGCCAGGGCCCGGCCAGGCCCGAAGACTCCACGCGCCGCTCGCCGGCGGGGATAACCTGTCCGCGCGGATAATCCGGTATGCCGTCGATCAGCGGGTAAAGGACGGCGCTGACGAAGCGCTCGGCTCCGGCGGGAAGCTCGATGACCGCGGGCCGCAGGCCCGCGCCCTCCAGCGACACCATGGCGAGTCCACGGACTTCGTACGCGGGGTTTTCCGCGATCACCCTGCCGCCGGCCATGCCGCTGGGATAGCCGAAGTCATCGGCGAGCCAGACCCGCATATTCTTCTTCGCAGCGGCCTCCACCAGCGGGCCGATGCGCTCGCGCCCGCCGCTTTTGGACTGGTAGAGATTGTGGTGGAAGAAACCCATGAACCCGCCGATCCCGTACCGCGGATATTTTTCGAGGGTCTGGTCGTTAAGCCCGTATTGCACGAGCCGGAATTCGGCCGGGGGGTGGCGAAATTGCTCCGCGAGTGTTTCGATCGGCCGCGTGGAATCCGCGGCCGGGAGGAACGCCGCCGAGATCAACCCAAGCGCGGCGAGCAGCGGGAAACGGCGGCGGGGCTTCATGGCTGATGCCGTCGAGAGCGGAGGGCCAGGGGCTGAGCGCAAAATCCAGTGGTGAACTTCGTTTTCAAGTTGGGTCGCGTGCGCGCCTGCTCAGGAGGTTTGGCTCCCTGCTCTTCGCCCTCTGGGTTTTGACTGCTTCGTCGACTTAGAACTTTGCGCTCACGGAGAATTCATAGCTGCGTGGCTGGCCGATGTCGATCGAGCGGTCGATGTAGAGCTCGTCGGTGATGTTCTTGACCGCAACCCCGATATCCGTTTCGCGGCCGAAGATTTTCATCCGGTAGCGCGCGAACGCATCATAGAGCGTGTAGGGGGCTTTCTGATTCAACGCCGAGCGGTCGGCGCCCGGCAGGAAGAACTCGATGTCGCCGCCGCACCAGCGGACGCCGCTGCCGAGGACAAGGCCCTTGACCGGACCGTCGGGAATCCGGTAGCGCATGATCAGACCCGCCGAATGCGGCACCGCGCCGGGTAATCGGTTGGTCGGCTGGCCGGGAATCGTCGCGATGCCTTCGGCGTTCGCGTAGGTGAGTGCGAGATCGATCGTCGGCAGCGGTTTCCAATTCAGATCGACCTCGATGCCGTGGCTGCGGGCGCCGTCGCTGAACAGCACGCTGTCCACGGAGGGGGGCGGGACGCCGGGCCAGGGATAGGTGACGTTGTGCTTGTCGATGTTGTAGAAGCCCACGTTGAGAAAGAGGGCCTGCTTCGGGAAAGAAAACTTCACGCCGGCGTCCCAGCCCTTCGACTGCTCCGGCGGCCGCGGCAGGTTGGTGAGGCGGTTGAAGCCGTTGGGCCGGATCGAATTGGCGATGAGGAAATACGGCGAAACGTGGCGGACCACCTCCCAGATCGCACCGCCCTGGTAGACGTTGTCGACGCCCTGCAGGGTGTTGGTCTGATCCTCGCGCCGCCAGCCGGTGAGCAGATTCAGGCGGCCGTCGAGGAGAGCCACCTGTTCGGTCACAAAAATATCCGGCCCGCCCCAGCCTGTGCGTGTCGGCGTGCGGCTGCCGAACGCGGGCGTCGCAATGCCGATGAGTTCGCTGACGGGCAGTCCGCGGTAAAGTTCACGGAGCGGCGCGGCGGCGGAGATGGTGACGTTGCGCTGCACCCCATAGGAACGCAGCAATTTGACGCGGGAGAGCTGGGTGCCGGCGACGAGGTTGTGCCGCGTGGCGCCGAGCTTGAACTGGAGCAGCCCGGAAAATTCGAAATACTGCTCCCATTGGTGCCGCTGCTGGAAGAAGGAGCCCTTGGATGCGGTGATCTGGCTGCGGGTGGGAAACTCCACTGCAGTAAATCCTGCCGCGCGCGACAGGTTCATGAACATCAGGAGCGAATCGACGTCGGCGAAAAACTCGCGCCAGATCGCCTGCAGGCGCAGCGGCGTGCCGACCTGCTGCTCCAGGCGCACGTCGACGATGTCGTTCGTCATGTTAAGGTCGTTGTCCGGCGAAGCCGTGCCGTACGAGCGATCCCAGCCGGGGAGCCGAAACGCCGGAATACCCTTGGTGAGGCCCTGCGCGGGATTTGGCTGGAGAAACGGAAATCCGCCGGACGAGGCCGTGCCGCCGCGCTGCACGTGCGTGACGTCGAGGTTGAGCAGAGTCGTGGGCGTGAGTTGCCAGGTGAAAACAGCGTTTGCGAAAAGGTTCTGTCGCTGCTCGAACCAGCGGAAACTCTCGTTGTCCTGATACGAACCCATGAAGCGGAAGAGCATCGTCTTCTTCGCGTTGAGCGGCCGGTTGTAGTCCCACTCCGTGCGGAAGAAATGCTCCGAGGCGATCACCTGCCGCAACGAGGCCGAGGGTGTCTTCGTCGGCCGCTTGGTGACGTAGTTGACCGCGCCACCCGGCTCGACGACCCCGTAGAGAATCGCGGAGGGTCCGCGCGCGACCTCGACCTGCTGGATGTTGGAACTGTCCGCGACGGCGCTGAACGCCACGCCGTTGCGCAGCACGGGCACGCGCGAGAAACCGCGGAGATTCACCGTTGAGACATCTGCGCGACCGTCCTGACTGCGGGCGTCGAGACCGGCCCCGGCGGTGTAGCGAAGCGCGTCCTCGATGTTGTAGAGGCCGGCGTCGCGGAGCATCTCCTCGGTGATGATGCTGATCGAGAGCGGGAGTTTTTCGACGGGGGTGACGATGCGGGTGCCGGTGACCGTTGTGGTCGCGCGGTAGCCGTCGTTTTCGGCCTGCACCGTGAACGGGCTGAGGACGAGTGCCTCGTCTTCAGTGGTGGATTTTCCGCTGGCCGTGGCGGCGGGGGCTTGGGCCGGCAACGATGGCAGGACGCACGCGAACAGCGCGGCGAAGAGGGGGTAGGTTGGGGTGTTCATGGGGAAGGGGATTTCTCGGACCTCTGCCATGGACGCTCGGGCGGGCGGCGAAGCCCGCTCCTCCTCGGCATCTTCATCGCAGCTGCGGTCGGAACGCAGGAGTGCTCTTCAGGCCTTCTTCTTCGCTCCGGCCTTCGCGTCCTTCGCCGCCGGCAGGTTCGCGGGCGGCGTCCACGCGGCCGGTTGGGGGTGGGCGACCTTGAGCGGGAATTCGTCGGCGTAACTCCGCATTTCCTTCTGCAACAATTCCGTCATCGCGGCGACGCGGGCGGCATGCGCCGGGTTTGCGGCGAGGTTGTTGAGTTCGCGCGGATCGACCGAGAGATCGAACAGCTGCGTGCGATCGACCAGCGGATAGCGGATGAGTTTCCAGCGTCCGTCCAACAGGGCCCGCTGGCAGTCGCGATAGCCGGTGTAGAGCACGTCGCGGACTTTCGTGGCCTTTCCCCGGGCGATGGAGGCGAGGCTGCGGCCCTCGACCGCGGCCGGAATTGGTGCCCCGCCGAAATCGCAAAACGTGGGGAACAGATCCATCAGGTAGACGAGGGCGTCGCTGCGGCCCTGGGGAATGCCGGGCCCGGCGATCACACACGGCACATGCATACCGCCGAACTCGTAGAGGTTTTGTTTGCCGAAAAGGCCGTGCTCGCCGAGCGAGAGGCCGTTGTCGCCCGTAAAGATGATGATCGTGTTGTCCCATTCGCCCATCGCCTTGAGTTGGGCGAAGACGCGCCCGATGTGGTGATCGAGCCCCGTGACGCACGCGTAGTAATCGGCGATCTGCTGTTTCGTGTTCTCCGGGGTGCGCGGCCACGGTGCAAGCTGCTCGTCGCGCACGGCCATCTCGCCGTTGTCCCACGGATGCTGTGGCAGGAAGGCGGCGGGAAGCGGAACCTTGGCGGCCGGATAGAGACCGTGAAATTCCGGCGCGGCCGCTCGCGGATCGTGCGGCACCGGCGGGGCGAAATAGATATAGAACGGCTTTGCGCCGGCCGCGCGGCCCTGCAGAAACGTGATCGCAGCGTCGGCATGGCGCTCGCTCGAACCGCGGCGCTCGTCGGGCGTTGGGTCGTTCATGATCACGTTTGTGTCGAAAGCGTTGAGCCCGGCGGTGAACTCGTTGCCGCCCTTGCCGACATGGAATGTCTCGTAGCCGGCACCGCTCAGCACCTTTGGCAGCGACTGCGAGGCATCCACCTTCGGATCGCGCCCGTTGGGGATGCGCTGCCACGACCTGCCGGAGAGCAGCATGGTGCGGCTGGGCAGGCACACGCCGCCGATCATCGAGCCCATCGTATAGCAATGCGTGAACGTCATCCCGCGCGCCACGAGCGTGTCGAGATTCGGCGTCTGCAGCATCGCCGTGCCGAGTGCGTGCAGCCCGTCCGCGCGATGGTCATCGGCGTGAAGATGGAGAATGTTGAGCTTGCGCGCCGGGGCGGCGAAGACCTGAACGGCGGCCAGGGCGGCGAGGACGGCAAAAAAAACGGGGCGGAGTTTCATGGTCGGGGGTGGGGACATTCGGGCGGCAACATCGGTGACTTCAAACAGAATGATGCGGGAGTCTCACGGCACGCGCAGTTCGGACAATTTCACCACCCGCTGAAAAACGGGATCGCCCTGGATGGTCACGATTTCGAGTTTGGCGACGGGATCGGCGCCGGCCGCCTCGGCGGTGACCACGCCAAACGCGGGGCCGGCGAGGTATTCGAAGATGGTCTCGCCGGAACGGCCCGTGCCGACGGAGTTGGTGAGCCAGCCGCTCTCGACTTCAAGCATCGGATAGCCGCGGCTCCGCCGGTGGACGCGCACGTCGTTCCGGTGGCGATCGCTCGAAATCAAGATCACGCCGCTGATCTTCTGATCCACGATGAAGTCGAAAATCTCCTCGCGCTCCTTGAGGTAGCCGTACCACGTGTCGCGGGTGTAGACTTTTTCCCCGGTGGGACCGATGTCGACCTTGGCGTCCTCGGCCCAGGCCACGGGCGAGACGAGCAACTTGAAGGGCGCGGTGGAGTCCTTCAGCGCGCGCAGCAGCCACGCTTTCTGTTCCGGACCTAGCATCGAGGGATCCTTTTTTAAGAAGTTTTCGCGATAGTAACGGCCATCGAGGAGGAAGCTTTCGATCGGTCCGGCGCGAAACGAATGCCACACTCCCGGCCGCTGCTGCGGCGCGCCATACGAGGGGTTGTTCCAGTTGCGCCGGAAAAGAGCGAGATGGTCGACCTTCCATTGGGGCTTGTCGGGATAGGGCCCAAGGAACACATCGTCGATCCCGGCATCGTGGTCGTCCCAAATCGCGTAGGTCGGCACCGCGGCCGTCAGCCGGCGAAACTCCGGACGGGCCTGGCGCTGGTCGTAGGTGTAATCGTGAAACGCTCCCGTGCGCTCCGGGATGTCGAGGTAGACATTGTCGCCGAGGATCATGAACGCGTCCGGGCGCCGGAGGCGGATCGTATCCCACATGCGCTCGTGTTCCGGCCAGTAGCGGGCGCAGCCGCCGAAAGCGATGCGGACGGACGATTTCGTCTCTGTGGCGGGAAACGTGGTGAACTCCCATTCGATCGGACGCGGGGTGGCGCGACCGTCAATGAAAAGCTGATACCGATAACGCGTGGCGGATCTGAGCCCCGTCACCTCGACCACGCCCGTGAGGTCATCGCCGGAGTTGCTTTGGCCCGCTCCGGACGCGTCGGGGTGAAGAAAGTCCCCGCGGGCGCTGAGGCGAACCTCGAGTTTCGACTCCCGCCGGGTGCGCACCCAAAAGCGCACGCTCGTCGGCGTCACCGCTCCGAGCAGGGGACCGTGCAGCAGGCCGGAAGACTCGGCGGCCAGCCGACGATAGGTCGGGGAGCGCTCCAGTACCTTGGTTAGATTCCCTAGCGGCCGGAGCACCCGCTCTGGGGGCAGCCCAAGCGAAACCGCGGTCGCCAGCGAATTCTCCATCGCCGCATCGTCACCCTGCAGCCCCTGCGCCAGTGCGAGAATGAAGTGCGACTCCAGCTCCAACGGATCGGCCGAAAGGCGCTCGCGGCACAGGGCGATGGCTTCGGGAATTCGGCCTTCCGCGAGGTGCAGGAATTGCGGCTGGCCGACGCGGGGTGGTTTCTCGGTCTCGAAGAAGCGTCGGTTCCACGGGTTTTCGCTGCCGAAGTAGGGCAGGCTTTCGCCGGGAAGATAGGCCTCCGGTGGAGCGAATTGATCCTGCTCGTAACGCTGGGCGTGCAAGGCGGCGCCGGTGAGCAGGGCGAGGGAGGAGAAGCAGAAGAGCGGGACGGACGTTCTCATTGTCGGGTATATTACCTCTGAGACGGGATGATGATCGGATCGTTGCTCACAGTGTGCCCAGGAGGATGGCAATGGTCGCGACTCCGCCGCCAATCGCGGCGTAGCCCCAGCTTCGCGTGGCCGGCAGTTTCCACCAGAGATAAAGCCCGGTGGCGATCCAGACGAGGGTGGTGACGCAAAACGCGTCGACGATAAACGCCCAGAGATTGTCGAGCCAGCCGCCCTGCCCGTAGCCGGTCCGCGTGTGGAGGCGCGCGAGCAATTCCGTTGCCGCGAAGGTCCGCTCCTCCGCGCGTAGCTTCTTGGTGCTAAAATCGTAGGTCAGCCGCTTCGGGCGCCAGAAATTCTGCACGTTGAGGTTGAGGCGCTCACCCTGGCGGCGCACGCCGAACGCGCCTTTGATGCGGTGGTCATCCAGGATCCGCTGCGCGGTCGCGCGCAGCGCATCGGTGCCGGCGGGTGGCGCGATCGCGTAGTCTTTTTCCCAGAGGGGCGTCCATTGCTGGTCGCCGCCATGGTGGGGCCGGAAGGTGGCGCGGTGGTTGAACAGAACGGTGGATAGCGCGTAAATCAACAGCCACGGGATGAGGAGCAGGCCGAGATAGAGGTGCGTCCGGCGGAAAATCAGATTCCAGTTTGGCATGGTGCGATCTCCGTTCAGATCGTGGCGAGCAGCAGGCCGAAAGTGCCCATGCCGACGAGCGCGCAGACGGCGCCCCACCCGCGGGCCGGTTTGATCTCCCACCACATCCAAATTCCCGATACGACCCAAAAGATCATCCCGACGATCGCCAGGTCGACGACTGCCGCCCAAATCTTGGAGGAGAGAAACGGCTGATCATAACCGCTGCGGAAGTGCAGCCGGTTCACCACCATCGGTGCGTTCAGCGTTTGCTTCTCCACGAGCAGGCGGTTTTCGGTTCGAAAGTAGGTGATGCGATGCGCGACGAACGGGCCCCCGCGGTTGATCACGAGCTTGGCGGGCGTCGCGCCGCCCTGGATGTTGAACGATCCGGCGAGTCCGAGGTCCCCCAGGATTTGCGCACCGATCAGGCGCGTATCCGCGTCTGCCGAAAACGCCGCGGCATACGCACGCTCCTCCACCTTCTCGAAATCGTTGTATTTTCCACCGTAGAAGCCGCGGACGGTTTCCCCGTGATTCAGCACGAGTCCGCTGAGCGCGTAGATGACCATCCAGGGCGTGAGAAACAGCGCCAGATACAGGTGCGTGCGGCGGATCAATTTGGACGGGGTGGGGTTCATGAGAATGGGGAGTGCTGCTGCCGGAACGGTTGGAGGATCCAACCGGGGCCGGAGTGGGCGGGGCGAGAATCTTGTTAATGCGCTCGTGCCGGCCTGTAAAGAATGGCGCTGGCGGTCAGCCCGGGATAAAAGCGAACCTTTTGTCCGATGGCGGTCGCGACGCTATTTTTTCTTCCGTGCTGGGGCGCTCGTTTTCGTGACGTCGATCGCCACGTCGTTCGTTTGCTTCGGCCCCGGTGTGCTGCGGCCGTCCGCGATGTAACGGTCCAGCAAATTCCTCAGGCTCGCGACCACGGCGGGGTTTTCCGCGTGCACGTTCTTCGCCTCCGCGATGTCGTTTGCGAGATGGTAGAGCTGCAATTCGGGCAATCCCTTTTGTCGCGCCTCGGCGTCGCCGGGGGCGGCCCAGCCGCCGGACCCGGGGCAGAACTCAAGTTTCCACGGTCCCTGACGGACCGAGAACATGCCGTGGATTGAATGATGGATGACGGCCTCGCGCAGGGGCGCGCGGTCCGTGCCGCGCAGCGCCGGCAAAATGCTCACGCTGTCCTCGCCTGCGTTGGGCGGAAGTTTCGCGCCCAGCAGATCGGCGCACGTGGCCATGAGATCGACGTGGCAGATGAGTTGTGTGCTCTGTGATCCGGCCTTGATCGTGCCCGGCCAGCGGGCGAAGAACGCCACGCGGTGGCCGCCGTCCCAGATGTCGGCCTTGTAGCCGCGAAACTGCGCGCTGGCGAAGTGACCCTGCTTCTCCAGGTCCGGTGTGCCGGCCTGCGGCGAACAGCCGTTGTCGGCGGTGAAAATCACAAGCGTGTTCCCTGCGAGGCCGTTCTTTTCCAGCGCGGCCAGGATGTCGCCGACGACCGCATCCGTCTGCATCACGAAGTCGCCGTACGCGCCCAGTCCGCTTTTTCCCTGCCACTCCTTGGTCGGCAAAATGGGTGTGTGCGGCGCAGTGAGCGGCACGTAGAGGAAGAACGGTTTTCCCGACTTGGCCGCGGCGGCGTGTGTCGCAATGTAGTTCACCGCCTGCCGGTCAAGGCGTGGCAGCATCTCGATGGGTGGGAGATTTTCGATCACGCGGTCGTTTTCAATCAGGCCCGACATCGTGCGGGCGTTGGAGCAGCCCCAGAAATAGTCGAAGCCGCGCGTGATCGGTCCGCCGATGATGCGGGAGCCGACGGGCAGCCCGTTCTCACCCATCTTGCCCTGCTTCTTGGCGGAGGCGTTGTTGGAGGCGGGGCGTTCGGAGAGGAAACCCAGATGCCACTTGCCGATCGCGGCGGTGGTGTAGCCGTGCTGCTTGAGCAGCGCGGGCACGGTGAGACGGCCTTCGGCGATCAGCGGCGGATCGTCGGTGCCGTCGAGTACGCCCTTTTGCAGGCGCGAGCGCCAGGCGTAACGCCCGGTGAGCAACCCATAGCGCGTCGGCGTGCACACGGAGGAGCCGCTGTGGGCATCGAGAAACGTCATCCCTTGCGACGCCAGTCGGTCAAGGTGCGGCGTCTTGATTTTTCCCCGTGCGGGATTCAGCGCCTGCACGTCGCCGTAACCGAGATCGTCGGCGAGGATGTAGACGATGTTGGGGCGGACAGCCTCGGCGGCCTGGGTGAGGGCGCAGACGGCGAAGAGGGCCGCCAGGAGTGCGCCGGCGCAGGCGTGGTGTCGGCGGGGGCAGGGGAGAACATTCACGTGGAGAGGAGTTGGGCGTTGGTGAAGGGGCGCCGCAGGAGGAGAGCGGCAGCGTGCCGGCGGATCGGGGCGCGTTTGAGGCCACGCAATTCACGGTGGTCTGCAATAGTGAAAGATGAACCATCGCGGGCGGATCTCCATTTCTGAACCCTGGGGACGCGACGTCCTCGTCGCGTGGTTTGCAACCACGGCTGATTTTTAACCACGGATGGACACGGATAGACACGGATGGGGAAACCGCTAATGGGTTTCGCCCACGGGCGAAACTGTGAACACCCCTCCGCCTTATCGGTTCCGGAGTAAATCCCCAGGGGTCTGCGTATCGCAGACCGAAGCGTTCGCGCAAAAAATGGCAGGCTTGGTTTTTGCGCCTTCTGCGCCTTTTTTACGGCAAATCTGCCTGTGGTGTCTTTATCCGTGTCCATTCGTGTCCATCCGTGGTTAAAATGGTTTGAGGATCGACGCCCAAAAACCTCACGCCCTTCGCTTCCCCGCTGGATGAGGCGGATCCACTGCGATCTTGGGACCTTGGGGACGCGACGCCCTCGTCGCGTTTCCGCGGCGACGGGGGCATCGCCGTTCCTGTAATCTCGCATGGGTAGCCGGCGGCGTTTCCCGCATCTCCAAAGAGCGGGATGCGCCCGAGACTCACATTCCTCCGGCTTCGCCATTGAGTTCCTCCGGTTTCCCCGCCAACGATCCCTGCCTCGTCTCAACCCCCGTCGCATCCGCCTCCATCACCCCATGAATTCCCGTTCTCCCGTCACCCGTCGGCATTTTCTCCAGCTCACCGGCGCGGCCGGAGTCGGCGCGCTTGGCTTTCCCGCCGTTTTGCGCAGCCAGTCGGCGGGCAAACTCAATCTCGCCGTCATCGGCTGCGGCGGCCGCGGCGGCTCGAATCTCGCGGGCGTCGAGAGCGAGAACATCGTCGCGCTCTGCGATGTGAACGCGAAGAACCTGCAGGCCGCGGCGGCGAAGCATCCGCGCGCCAAACAATTTCGCGATTTCCGGAAGATGTACGAGGCGCTGAAGGACTCCGAGTTCGACGGCGTCGTGGTCTCGACGACCGAGCACACGCATGCCTTTGCCACGCTGCCGGCGCTGAAGCGCAAGAAACACGTTTACTGCGAGAAGCCACTCACCCGCGATGTGCACGAGGCGCGCATCATCACCGAGGCCGCCAAGGCCGCGGGGGTCGCCACCCAGATGGGCACACAGATCCATGCGGGAACCAATTACCGGCGCGTCGTCGAACTGGTGCAGGGCGGCGCGATCGGTCACGTGAGGGAAGTCCACGTCTGGGTCAATCGCACCTGGGGCTGGCAGTCGCCAGAGGATGCCAAGGCCAACGCTGATCGCGTGAGCACGCAGGAGCGGCCGAAGGAGGCCGAGCCGGTTCCGCCCGAACTCGACTGGGATCTCTGGATCGGGCCGGCCCCGTGGCGGCCGTTCAACAGCGTCTACATTCCGGGCAACAAATGGTATCGCTGGTGGGATTTCGGCAACGGGACGATGAGCGATCTCGGTTCGCACTATAACGATTTGCCATTTTGGGCGCTGAATCTCGACGCACCCTTGGCGATCGAAGCCGCGGGGCCCCCGGCGCACCCGGAAATCGCCCCGGCGACGATGAGCGCGACCTATCACTATGGCGCCCGTGGTTCGCGGCCCGCGTTGAAACTGACGTGGTACCAGGGCCAGATGAAACCGCCGGCCTGGATGGAGAAGCGGATTCCGCAGTGGCCCGACGGCCATCTCTTCGTCGGCGACAAGGGCATGCTGCTCTCCAACTACTCCAAGTACGTGCTCCTCCCTGAAAAAGATTTCGCTGGCTTCACCCCTCCGCCGAAGACCATTCCGGATTCGCTCGGCCATCATCAGGAATGGATCCACGCGTGCAAGACCGGCGCTCCAACCACCTGTCATTTCGGATACAGCGGTCCGCTCACCGAGGCCAATCACCTCGGCAACGTCGCCTACCGGGCCGGCCGGAAGATCGAGTGGGACGCTAAGGCCATGCGCATCCGCAACGCCCCCGACGCCGAGCGCTTCCTGCGCCGCACCTACCGCGACGGCTGGAAACTCGCCTAGCGCGCCGCTTGGACTACCGGCCGGCTTCCGAGAACACGATCCGGCGTGAGTGACGCACCTTCCCCGGCCGCACCGGCGCTCGAACGCCGGCTCACGCTGCTGCCGGCGACGGCGCTGAACATGGCGAATATGATCGGCGTGGGTCCGTTCATCACGATCCCGCTCCTCATGTCCGCGCTCGGCGGGCCGCAATCGCTGCTCGGCTGGCTGGTGGCGGTGGTCATCACGCTGCCCGATGCCCTGATCTGGAGCGAGCTCGGCGCCGCGCTTCCCGGCTCCGGCGGCACCTACCGCTGGCTGCGGGAGGGCTTCGGCGCGCAGACCTGGGGCCGGCTGATGGCGTTTCTCTTCCTCTGGCAATTCATGCTCAGCGGCCCGATGGAAATTGCGTCGGGTTACATCGGCATCGCCCAATATCTCGATTACCTCTGGCCCGGCATGACGCTTCCGGGGGGCGGACTGTCGTTGCAGGGTGGAGTCCTGGTCGTCGCGCTGGGCCTGCTGAACATCGCGCTGCTCTGCCGGCGGATCGGCGGCATCGGCAAACTCATGGTCGTGCTCTGGGTCGGCGTGATGCTGACCGTCGCGGTGGTGCTCGTTGGCGGCCTCCTGCATTTCGATTCCGCCAAGGCCTTCGATTTTCCACCCAACCCGTGGGCATTCTCTTCGGGTTTTCTGCTCGGCCTGGGCGCAGCCGCGCGAATCGGGATCTATGATTTCCTCGGGTACTACGACATCTGCTACCTTGGTGACGAGGTGAAGGATCCTGGCCGGACGATTCCGCGGGCGGTCATCACGAGCCTCGTGGTCGTGGCCGCGCTCTATGTCGGCATCAATCTCAGCATCAACGGCGTGATCTCCTGGCGCGAGTTCGTGCCGGCGGAAAAACATCCCGAGATCGCCAACTTCATCGGCTCGATCTTTGTCGAGCGCCTCTGGGGGAAAACGGCGGCGTCGGTCTTCACGCTGATGGTGGTCTGGACCGGGATCGGCTCGGTGTGCGCGCTTCTCCTCGGTTATTCGCGCATCCCGTATGCGGCGGCGAACGACCGCACGTTCTTTGCGGTCTTCGGGCGGGTGCATCCCCGCGGCAATTTTCCCCACGTCGCCATCGTGGCGCTCGGCCTGCTCGCGGTGCTGGCGAGCTTCGTCTCGCTGGGCGTCGTGATCGACACGCTGATCGCCGCGCGCATCCTCATCCAGTTCGTCGGCCAGATCGTGGCGCTGCGCCTGCTGCGGAAACACGCCCCGAATCTGCCCCGACCGTATCGCGTCTGGTTATACCCGCTGCCCCTGTTCGTCGCGGGCCTGGGTTGGCTGCTGGTGTTTGCCACGACTCCGGCGGACGTGATTGCGTTTGCCCTCGGCGCGCTCGCGCTCGGGGCCGGCGGTTATTTCGCGTGGGCGAAGGTCACCGCGAAGTGGCCGTTCGCCGCGGATACGCGGGCGGAATAGGCCGGCCGCCGCCGGTGGAAAAATTCGGATCGGACATACCCAAATTTGGGGTATTCGGAATCGTGACACGGCCGGCAGTCCGAGGTTCGACTGCCGGCATGCCCTCCCACACCTCCTTTTCTTCCTGTCCGGGACGGCAGTTTTACCGTGAGACGCGCCGACCTTACACCGTGTTTCGCGGCGTGATGACTTTTGTTCAGCATGGGGGCGCTCCGTCTTCCGGCGCCAGTACGGCGAGCCCCCGATCTCTCCACTGGCGCCACCCCCCGATGATACCATGAAAAAGCATATCCTCACCGCGGCGACCGCCGTGTTTCTCATCCTCCCGCTGGCGTCCCACGCCGCGGACGAAACCAAGAAGAAGAGCGCCTTCACCACCGCCGACACCGACGGCGACGGCAAGGTCTCACTGTCCGAATACGTCGCCGCCATGCAGGGCAAGTTGGACGACACCGCCGCGCGGGCTCGCTTCGCCGAACTGGACAAAGACAAGAACGGTTCCCTCAGCCGTTCGGAATTCAGCACGGCCACCGGAGCGAAAAAATCCGGGAAGAAAATGAAGGAGGCCAACTGAGAGCAGGTTCGCTTCCTTCGCGGCCCTGCGCGCTGGCGCAGGGCCGCGTCGGGCTGGCACCTGCCCTCTGACGCGGGCTATTTCTGTTCGCCCGGGTGGATGGCGCGAAGGTCCGCCTGGTTGGTTTCGGCGGCGAGCATGACGCTGATGATCGTGACCAGTCCCATTCCAGCGAGGTAGAGCGCAATTGGCCACGTGGCGCCGGCCGACCAATCGAGCAGCGCGGAGGCGATTAGCGGCGCCAGCCCGCCGGCCAACGGCGCCGCCAGTTGATAGCCCAGCGACGCGCCGGTGTAGCGCGTGCGGGTGCCGAACAGCTCGGAAAAAAACGCCGCCTGCGGACCGTAGAGCGCGGCGTGGCCGACCAACCCGAGGACGATCGCGAACCAGACGAGGAGCGGCTCCCGGGTTTCGACGAGACGGAAGAAGGGGATGATCAACGCGAGTAGGAAAACGGTGCCGCCGAGGTAGACCGGCTTGCGCCCGATCCGATCCGAGAGGGCGCCGAAGTAAGGAATTGCAATCAGCTGCCCCGCCGAACCGAGAAGGACGCCATTGAGGAGCGTGCTCCGACTCATCCCGAGCTGTTGCGTGGCGAAACTCAGAATCCAAACGGTGAAGATGTAGAAGAAAGCGTTTTCCGCGAGGCGGGCGCCCATGGAAAGCAGCACGCTGCGCCGGTGCGACCGCAGCACCTCGAGAATGGGCAGGCGGGCAGCAGGCCGCGCCTGGCGGGCCAGCTCGAAGGCCGGGCTTTCCAACACGCGCAGGCGAATGAAGAATCCGAGTCCGGTCAGCACGATGCCCAGGAGGAACGGAATCCGCCAACCCCACGCGAGAAACGCGTCCCCGGGCAACAGCGTGGCGAGCTGAAAAACACCGTTGGCCATCAACAAACCCAGCGGTACGCCCACTTGAACCCAGCTGACAAAAAATCCGCGCCGGGTTTTTTCCGAGTGCTCCGCCACCATCAGCACGGCACCGCCCCATTCGCCGCCGACTGCGAGGCCCTGCACAATTCGCAGCGTGACCAGCAATACCGGCGCCCAGAGTCCGGCCTGATCGTACGTCGGGAGCAGACCGACCAGGAACGTGGCGACTCCCATCATTACAAGCGTGATGACGAGCATCGACTTGCGGCCGACGCGGTCGCCGAAATGGCCAAAAACGATTCCGCCCAGCGGGCGGACGAAGAATCCCACGGCATAACTGGCAAACGCGGCCATCGTGCCCGCCAGCGGATTCAGCGTGGGAAAAAACAGCTGGTTGAACACCAGGGCCGCCGCAGTGCCGTAGAGGAAGAAATCGTACCACTCAATCGCGGTGCCCAGCATGCTGGAGACAACGACGCGACGAAACGATGACGGCGAAGGGGAGGGTTCACTCATGGGGATCGGTGTCCGGAGAAAGCGGGGAAACGCGAACGTTGGGATTGAACCGCCCGGGCGTCACTCTCCAACGCGCATCCGGCCCGTCGAAGAAATCAAAATGCAGTAGCCGCACCGGTTACGGTGCGGAAGGAATCGTCAATCGGGCGAGGCACCACTCGGGCCGCCCCTGACTAAAGATCGAACGTCGCGCTCAGGATGTACTGCCGCGGGTCGACGATGCGGTAGCCGTTGGGCGTGCCATCGGGGAAGGCGCTGATTGCCTGCAGTCGCCCGCCTTCCTGAAGGTTGCGCACGTTGAGCTGGATCGTGGTGCTAATTTTATTGGAGAAAAGCCGCGTGCGATAGGCCACGAAGGCGTCCGCGTAGAGCCGGGCCTTGTCGTAAATCGGGCGGTTCGGATCGAGGGTCGTGATGATCTTGGGAAGCTGTTCGACGCCATAGTAGCCGATCGCCCCTTTGTCCTCCCAACGCAGGGCGCCGCCCACCGTGAACCGCTTCACCATGGCATTGTCCGTCAGCCCCGCCAGACGGTAGCTTGAGCTGACGTTTGCCCGATACTTTCGGATTTGCGGCCGGCTCTTGCCCAGTGTGGCGATGGCGATCGCCAGCGGAGCCTTCACATTCGACTCCAGGAATTGCGACGGCGAATTGCTGTTGTTGTAGCGTTCGGTGAACCACGGTCGCCCGGTCTGCGGGTCGATGATGCTCTGCCAGACCGGCAGCCGCGCCGTGATCCAGTCCGAGACACCCGGGGCGAGCTTTGAGTCAATCGACTCCTGCTTCGTGACGTTCAGCTTCGTCGTCCAGAAATTCGTCGGGTTGTAATTGAGCTCGAATTCGAGGCCCTTCGCCGTGACATCCTGCGTCTCCGCCACGAGGCTGTTCTGTTCGTCGCGATTTTCCGGCCGGGTGAAATAGGCGAGGTCGAGCTTCGTAATGCGGACGAGCTCCTGGTTGATTTGCTCGTTCGTCAGCGTGCGCCCCTGGGCGGCGGCGGCGCTGGTGACCCACTCCCGCGCCCGCGTCGTCAGGTTGAAGAACTGGTTGCTGTTGGGAGAGTCGAAATCGAGATTCCGGACGCGTTGCGCCAGCGTGCGGTTGCTGCTGTTGCGCGTGTCGATCTGGGTTGTCTCATATTTGTTCACGCGGGCGACGAGTTTGCCGTCGAAGAGGTTCACGGAGAAACCGAAGTCCTTCCCCTTGCCGGTGGGATCGGGCAGGGGATTGAGGAACAGCCCGACGGCGACGCCCGCCGGTTGGAAGCTGTCGGATACGTTGGCGTAGGCGTTCAGCCAGCGGGTCGGTTTGACCACGACACCGGCCGTCTTGGTCTTGCCGCCGGCGTGCACCCAGTCGTTTGGCGTGAGCTGGTAGATGGAATCGGGGTTCAGTATGATGCCATCGGCGGTGGAACTGAAAATCGGCGTGGCGCCGCTGCGGTTGTAGCGGCGATCATCGCGGAGGCCGAGGGTGGAGACGATTCGCCCGTTCAGCAGATGGCTCTGGAGCACGCCGCCGCGGGTCTTGAGAATCGTGGGCGAGAAGGCTGAGGTGGAGTCGCCCCAGTAGCCCGATCCCAGTTTCAGCTGCTCGGTGACGAATTTGCCGGTCACGCCGTCTCCCCATCGGTACGGGTAGGTGCCCGCCGCGAAATCGTGGGGTGCCTGGTCCGCGTTCTGGCCGATGTTGTCGCCGACGTAGTAGCGGTAGTAATTCAGCGCGATGTTGGGCGGGACGAAATTGGATGACTGACCCGTGGGCGCGGGATACCAGGCGGGATTGGAGAGGATGACGTCGCGGTAGGTCGAGGTGCGTGAGCGCGAGAACTTGTACTCGCTGTACCCGGAAAACTGTTGCATGCCGAGCCAGCGCAGGAGGCTCTTCTCCTGCCGCAGGTCGAGCCGGTAGGCGAGCTGCGCGCGATAGGACTCGCGCTCCGATGGTCCGTCGACGGTCGCCTTCACGTTGTAGATTCCGATGAACGGACGGAGGAAGAACGGATTCGGACTTCCGTCGATCATGCGCTCGTTGGGGTCGACATGGAGGAAGCCGGTGGCGCCGGAGCTGCCCGCCGTGCCGTTGAGATTGCGATTCGAGCGGTTGGAATTTTCCCGGAAGAACGCCGCCTGCAGGGCCAGCATGTGGCGCGGGGTGTCGAGGAAGATCTGCTCGAGCTGCACGTGCGTCGTCCCGGTGCGATCGTAGATGTGATTCATGGCCGCGAGATTGATCGTCGACCAATCGTAGAGGGCCTTGCTGTTCACGGAGGGATCGCTGGAGAACAGCGGCTGGGTTGCGCGAATCGGATCCGGCACGGTGCTCACGAGCACGATGTTCTGGTTGCCGGTGTCGGGGTTGGTCGTGTTCGTCGTCCGACTGGGCGACCAGAACCCGACCGCCCCGGTGTTGTCGACGAACAGCGTCGATTGCGTGCGGAAGTTGGCGTTGGAAAAATAGACGGGCAGCGTGGTGCCGGAAAACGTGCCCGGGACGCGCACGCCGTTGATCTTGGCCGTGGTCGTCACCGGATCCCAGGTCGGCGAGCCGGCGTTTTTCCAGCCGGTGATGGCATCGCGCGGCATCGTGGTGTTCGGGCGGTTGCCGTCGATGTCGTAATAAGCGTACGAGGCCGAGATGCTCGTATACTTGAATGGTTGGTACTTCACCATGCCGTTGAGCCGCCGGGTGTCCGTGCCGGAAGGCTTCCGCACGTAGCCGTCGTGCTGGTAGACGCCGCTGCCACGCACGGCGAGGACACCCTTCTTCAGCACGCGGTTGAGATCGAGGCTGGCACGATAGCCGTCGAAGCTATCGCCGCGGAAGGCGGCCTGGGAACGGTCGCGGCCGAGATTGGCGGAGGCGGGCTGCAGATTCACCGTGCCCGCCGCGTTGCCGAGGCCGAAGACGGTGGAGTTGGGCCCGCGGCTGATTTCGACGGCGTCGATGTTGATTGGATCGATCGGCACTCGGCCGCTGGTCTCGAAGTTGCCGAAGGAGATGTTGGCCGGGCCCACACCGCGGACGCGGTTCGCCGTGTTGGGGTTGAGCGAGTTGTCGACCGGGCTGCCGTTGCGATCGACCGAGAACTCCGTGTACGTGCCGGTTCCCTCGGTGCCCGCCTCGTAGAGGAAGATGTCGTTGATATCCAGCAGTGCGAAGTCCGCCATCTGCTCCTTCGTGATCACGGTGATGGAGGAGGCTAGGTCCTCGACCTTGGAGTTCAGGCGCGTGCCCGACATGGTCGTGGAACCGTAGTAGCCGCGGGATGCCGCCGTTACCTCAAACGGTGAGAGCACAACGGTGTCCCCGGGGCCGCTTGCGGTGGACGTGGTGGTGACCGGTGGCCGCGCGGGTGCCGGAATCGCGGCGAGTTCCTCGGGGTCGAGGCGACCGTTCTTGTTGGTGTCATACTTGGCGAGGAGCAGCGGGTCCGTCGCGGGAGTCTGGGCGGACAGGGACGAGGCAATCGGAAGCGTGCTGCAGGCGAAGAGCAGCAGGGTCGTTGTGGACGCACGTGATCGTGATCTCATGGGGGTGGAGGTCGGTGCTTTCCCGGGGGGATTGGGGAAGCACGATTCTGGGGGAAGGAAGCTGAGTAGGAATCGCCAATTCCAGGAAACGTTCCAACACTATTCTTCGACTCCCGCCGGCTCGGTAGCGCGAGAACGGCATTGCACCGGCGCCGCGAAACCGGAGAAGTGTCCGGCGTCACGATCCCCCGCCGTATGTTCCGCAGTGCCCGCTTGGTCGGGTCGGCGAACTCCAACGTTTCCCCATGAACCTTCCGCAAAAACTCACCCGACGGGAATTTCTCCAGCGCACCGGCGCAACCGTCGCGGCCGCGACCGCCCTGCCGCTCGCCCCGCGTGCCCGGGCCGCAACCTTGGCTTCAGCTGAAATGCCGCGTCTTCGTGCGCTGGCGGTTCCGGGCGTCCATGCGTATCCGATGGAGCATTCCGTCACGCCCGGCGACACCCTCGAACTTTGCGTTAGCAACAGCGTGCCGTACCGAATGTCGATTTGCCGGCTTGGCCGCGAGATCGACGATCCGGCCGGCGACAGCGTGCTCATGCAATTCGATCCGTCGCCGCCCAACCCGCAGCCCATCCATCCGGGTTCCTACGTCCATGTTGAGAAGGGACTGGTTGGTCCGCAGCGTGCGATCTCCCTCGAATGCTGGGTGCGGCCCTGGGATCTGACGAAGCTCCAGGGTGTGATCAGCCAGGAAGACAAAGATGCGGACGACGGCCTGGCTCTCGGCGTGGGCAAGGACGGCTATGTCGGCTTCTTTCTCGGCGACGGGGTGTCGCCCGACGACAAGGTCGTACACCGCACGCCGCCGGGGGTTTTGAAGAAAAACGTGTGGTATCACCTCGTGGCTACGTGGGACGGAGCGCGGAAGCGCGTCTATGTGAACGCACGGGAAGTGGGTGCGTGGGACTTTGCGGGGCCGTTGCTGCCGGGGAAGCATCCGCTGCGGTTGGGTGCGATGGGCCAGGCGGGGGCTACGTTGCATTTTCTCGACGGGGATGTGGCGGGGCCTGCGATCTATGATCGCGCGCTGAGTGCGGACGAGGTGCGCGAACGTTTTGGGCAAAAAGGCCTCCAGCCGGCGCGGGGCCGCGGTGTCATCGCGTCGTGGCCTCTGCAGGAAGAACGTGGCGACACCATCGCGGATATCTCGGGTGGCGGTCGCTCCGGACGAATCATCAATCACGCAACGTGGATGATCGGCGGGCCGGGTTTCGACGCCGACGTCCCGCGTTTCGGCGACTACGATCCGAGAAAGGATCCGACGCGCGGCCACGGGCTGCGGTTCGCGTCGGACGATCTCTATGACTGCCGGTGGAGCGTCACGCATCGCTGGCGGGTGCCGGCGGAGGCACGAACCGGGCTTCACGTGGCGCGGATGGACTTCGAGTACGAGGGCAAGCCACGGCAGTACCATTGTACGTTCATCGTGCGCCGCGCGCCGCGGCGGCGGAAGGCGCCGATTCTCCTGATGATGGCGACGAACACCTGGCGCGCCTACAGCGGCACGCCGTTCGCGATCACTCCTCCGGAACGCCACCAGGTGTGGGGCACCGGTGGCATTGAGAAGGATCCCCGCGGGCTGCCGGCCTATGATTTGTATCGCGACCACGCGGCGGGACAGGGGACGTATCAGGTGGGCCTGCGGATGCCCTGGCCATCGGCAGGTCCCTACGTGCTCTATGGCGGCCCAACCAAGTACAGTCATCTTTCGCGGGCGGATCGATTTACCCAAGTCTGGCTTGAGGAGCAGGGCTACGAGTACGACATGATCAGCGATCTTGATCTGCACCGCGACCCGTCGGTGCTGCGTGAGTACAAGACGTTCATGGTGGTCGGCCACAACGAGTATTGGTCGCTGCCGATGTACCGCGGGACCGACGACTATTTGCGGCGCGGCGGCAACCTGATCGTGCTGAGCGGAAACGCGGTTTTCTGGCGCGTCACCTTCAACGATGCCGGCACCGTGATGGAGTGTCGGAAGGCCGACGCCGCGGGCAATCGCGTGCCGTTGACGCGGCGCGGCGAGGCGTGGCACAGCCACGACGGACTGCGCGGCGGCATGCTGCGCGAATGCGGCTGGCCCGGAGTGAATTTGATCGCGCTCGACACGATCGGTTTCAACAGCCCGGGAGTGGCGGCGCAGTTCGGACCGTATCTCGTCGAGGAGCCGGGGCATTTCCTCTTCAAACAGCCGGAGGATCTCGGGCTGCAGCGCGGGGACCGCGTCGGCATGGCGGCGGACGGAATCCGCATCGCCAACGCCCACGAGTTCGACATCCGGCCTTCGACGTTTGCGCGCCTGCAGGAGGAGCCATCGCCGGCCGGAGGGGTCGTGCCCCCCGATCCGTCAGGCCTTACTCTGCTCGCCAACGGTCAGGTGTACTGGAAAAAGGGCGGTTCGGCTTTCGATTATTTCTTCCGACGGATCAAGCCGTCGGTCGACCAGGGCGGCGAGATGATCTACTGGGAGCGGCCCGGCGGCGGACGCGTTTTCAACGCCGGCGCAATTGGCGCCGGCTGGGTGCTGTCCGTTGAACCGAAAATGGCCGGCCTGCTGCGCAACGTGCTCGCACATTTTGGCGTGCCGAAGCCGAAGGGGTAAGGCGCGCAGTCTTCGGCGGCGGCTACTCTGGCCTAACCCGCGATCACCTTCAACGCGGCGACCAGTTGGTCGAGCTCGGCCGTCGTGGTGAAAATCTGCGGCGTCACGCGCACCCCGCGCACGCCGGCATCGGGACGGTCAATGGCAACCGTCCAGATGCGATGCTCGTCCATCAAGCGTCGTGCGAGCTCGGCGGGAGCGACGTTTTCCACCGCGACGTTGGCAATGGCGCAGGTTCGGGTCGGCTCGGCCGGAGTATTCAGGACGATGCGGGCGTGACCGCGCACTCGGCCCGTCCAGTAAGATTGCAGATAACGTAGCCGCGCCTCCTTCCGGGCGACGCCGATTTTTTCGTGAAGCGCAATCGCGTCTTCGATTGCGAGGTCCGTGTGCGCCGGATGCGTCCCGGTGTGGTTGAGCTTCCGGATGTCGTCATCAGCGTACGTCCGGTCGCCATACAGCGGCCAAAGCGGCGCAATCCGGTCCTTGCGCACATAGAGGACGCCGGAGCCAAGCGGGCAACCGAGCCACTTGTGCAGCGAGGCGCCGTAGTAGTCGGCGCCGAAATCGGGAATCCGGTAGTCGAGTTGGGCGAACGCATGCGCGCCGTCGACCATCACCTGGACGTCGCGGGCCTGCGCCATCGCTGTGATTTTTTTCACCGGCAGCACCTGTCCGGTGAGATTTACCACATGGCTCACCATCAGGAGCCGCGTGCGCGGCGTGATCGCCGACGCGTAGGGAGCGATGACCTCGTCGTCGGAGCGTGGGTGCAGTGGGAGGTTGACGATGCGGTTCTCCATCCCGTGCCGTCGCGCCTGCAGGGCGAATTGGTCCTGCATCGCGCCGTAGTCACTTGACGCCATCACCGCCTGGTCTCCGGACTTCCAATCAAACCCGGCAATTACGGTATCGAGCGACTCGGTGGTGTTGCGCGTGATGATCAGTTCTTCGGTGCCGCATCCAGCGAGCGCGGCGAGACGCGCCTGCACCCGCGCCTTGTTTTCGACGGCGACCGTGCGCATGTAATGCGAGGCGGCGAGGTTCACCGTGCGCACATGGCCGATGAAGGCCTCCAGCACTGGCCGCGCCTGCATCGAGTAAAACCCGCTCTCCAGATTGATGTAGTCAGGCGTGAGTTTGAAGCTGGCGCGCATCGCCTCCCAGAAATCGTTGTCGGTGGCGAGCGCCGCCGGTGAGGCCGCGGCCATCCGGGTCAGCAGCTCCGGCGCAAGCATCAGACCGAGCGAAGAACCGCTGAGGGTTTTGAGGAAAGCGCGCTTGTTCATCGGCTCGGCGGGGGATCGGGGTGGCGTGCCTGCCGGATGATGTGTTTGCCGTTGTTCGTTGCGAGAAAATCCTCGGAAGCCCGGATCGGGACAACCCTGCGTCCAATCCTAGCGCCGCTTCCGCCGTGAGTCGCTGGATTCTTCCGGCTTCGGTTCGCTGCCGTCGACCGGCACGGCGATTTCCACGTAGCCGGAGGCGGTCAGGATTTTCAGGCGGACCCGGTCTCCGTTCGCGGCCCGGATGATGGTCGAAAAGTCGGCGAGACTGGCAACCGGCGCATCGTTTGCTGCGACAATGACGGTGTCGCCACTCATGCCAGCCTGGGCCACGGGAGACGCGGGTGCCACGGTCTTGACCAGGACGCCCCGGTTATCGGACAGCTCCATATTGCTCACGACGGGGGATTCGCGCCCGCGATTCACGAGATCGCGCAGGGTCGCTCCCTGCCAGTGATGCAACGCCGATAGGTTAACGTCGTTCCCGTTGTCCGCGAAGGCGTTTGCCAGCCCGCTCCACGTCGTGGTGCGTGCCTTTAGCTCCCGCGAGGTGACGCCGAAGCGGTCCATCGGGAAGTTTGCAAAACCAATGCGCTCGGCTGGCGAACCGGATTTTACCCGGTAGTCACCGGTTGCGGGATCGACGAATTGCGGGTCGGCGGTGACTGAATGCCGGTCAAGACCAAGACGCCGCAGGTCATCTGGCACGGTGTAGGTCGCGAAGAGATTGAAATCGAGGGTGGCGTCACGACATCCGTCCATCGTCATGCCGCGCGGGTCGTAGGCCTTCCGGCCGACGAGGAGATTGTGCGTCACGACGTCGCGGCTGTCCGGATACCATACATGCGCGCTGAAGACCGGGCTGATGTTGTTGCGCACCGTCCGGAAGAAGCCCTCGCGCAGCTTGATCCCGCCCTGGAGACAGAGGTTTTCCTCTATCATGAAGTGCGTCGATCCGTCGTCGAGGTCGATGTCGTAGCCATTGGAGCATTGCACCCGGTTGTGACGGAGGGTTGTCACCTCGACAGCATCGAGGCGTGCCAGGTCGCGCATGCGCGCAAATTGCGCCGGCGTGGCCTCGCCCTTCATGCGCATCCAGTACCGGTCGCGGCCCCAGGCGTTGATCGCGCCATGCTCGCGGCTTTCGAGGCAGGTGTTGAAGATGTCACACTCCTCGATCACGTGGCCGCCCCACATGCCGTCGTTGAGGTTGATCGCCGCGCGCGGCACGTCGTGAATCGTGAGGTGGCGGAGCACGATGCCGCGCGATTTGGAGATGAAGACTCCCGCGATTTGCTTTTCGACCGTGCCGAGTTCGGTCATCAGGCAGTCGTGCACGAGGCAGCGGTCGGGAAAATCCCGGCCCTGCGGCCCGGGCGTCAGGTCGAGTAGCGGATCCTTTATTGCGCCGTCGAGCATCGCGGGTGGCAGCAGCGCCACGAATCGCTGCTCGAACGGCTTTCCGTCTACGAGCGGAACGGGACCCACTGCATTCGCCGGCCAGCCCCAGGCGTGCGCCCAGCGGGAGCGGACCGTCCCGTCGCTGCCCTCGAACAGGACCGCACTGGCGCCGAGGCGCGTAAACTCACATTCGGCGATTTCGACGCCGCGGTTATAGTTCTGCACGAAGATGCCGTTGCCGCCGAGGCCGTCGAAGCGGCACTGCGCGATTGTGCAGTCCTCCGTGCCCGTCAGCAGAATCGCCCCGCCGCGAAAAATCCGCCAGTCGCCGCCGCTGGGAATCGCGTCGGTCGCCATGAACGTGTGGCCGGCGCGGCGGAAGGTGAGCCCGCGCAGCGTCACGTGCCGCACCGGTTGGTCCAACGTGCCGCGCAATGCGATGAGCTGCTTCAGCACCACACCTTCAAACCGCATCGTGCGTGGGTCTGCGCCCGCCGGCGGAATGAAGCGCAGCGTGTGCGTCGCGCGATCGAGGAACCATTCCCGCGGTGCATCGAGTTCCTCGCGCACATTTTCCACGAAGCGTCTTTCCGGATCGAAGGGAGCCTCAGGCGTCAGGGCGCGGCCCTTGTTCTGCCAGCCGCCGGCAACTCGCGGATCCCTTCCCGCAGTAAACGTGTACCGACCGTCGGGAGATTTTTCGCGAATCTGAAAATGCAGGCTGCCCCAGCCGAGCCCATGGAGGCCGTGGACGAACAGCCCGACGGGATCGGCGTAGCGGGCAAGCCGCGCCGGATCCGTCGCGTCGCGGGCGTAGGCGCCAAAAAATCCTTCACGGGGATCGAAGTTCGGATAGCGCGCCCGAATCAACTTCGCGCCGTCGGCGAACAATTGATCGAACTCCACCCCCGCCGGGACGGCCGCCTGCCACCGGCCCGCTTCGGCCAGCGTCCACGGCAGATTCAATTCGCGTGCGCCGCTGAGCTCCACGCTCTCTCCCACGACGGCCGCATAGGTCACCGGCGCCTCTGCGGTGCCGCTGTCGGCCGCGGTGAACTGCAGGGGTTGCTCCAGCCGATAAATGCCAGCATGCACCCACACCGTCACCCCGTCGCCCGGGGCGCGTTGCCGTGCCGCCTGTTGCCCGCGCCCAAGGGTCGCGAAAGGCGCCGTCGCCGTGCCGGGGTTGCGGTCGTCGCCGTCGTGCGCGACATGAAACTCGATCGTCTTGGCGCCGGCGAAACTGGTCAGAAGGGCGCAACCCACCGCGGCGATCAGTCGGCGGCGGACACCCGGTCGGTGATGAGTGGGAGTGGTGGACATCGGGCGGCTATTTCTTCATCGGGATCAGGTTCACGCTCCACAGCGTCATGACGACGGCGCCCTTCTTCGTGACTGGTTTGAGCGAGAGCGTGTAGCGGCCGGGCTCGGAAAACGTCAGCGTCCCGGCGACCTGCGCCTTCGGCTTCTGGTAATTGCCCGAGGCGGACACGGTGTTCCGGAGCGTTTGCCCGCCCATCTCGATTTCGTAGACGCTTCCGTCGACCGTTTGGCCACAGCTGACCTCGACTTCGAACGCGCCGGGTTGCCGCACTTCAAATTCCCAGCTCAGCCAGTCGCGCTCGCTCGACCAGAGGCCGATTTTTTCCTGGTCCGCGCGGTACGCGAGGTTGCCGTGCGTGGTCGCGGCCGCCGCGGTGAGAGCGACGATCCCGGAGTCGTCATTTTGTCGGACTAATTTTCCGGATACGACTCGTGCCCCGGTTTCGGTCTTCGCCATCGCGGCGGGCCGGGCCCTCGCGCTGCTGAAGGCCGGGTCCGCCGGATGGATGTCGCCGCGGTCCGGCGTGAACGGTGTGGCATAGTCCTTGCCCGCGAGACTCGCCTGGCACGACGCGCGGAACAACGTGAGCTTCGCCTTCATCGCGCGCGCGACGTCGGCGTGCTCTGTGATGAGGTTCTTCGTCTCGCCGCGATCGGCGATGAGATCAAAGAGCAGGTCGTTTTCCTCCGAATCCTCCATGTCGGTGAGAAATTTGAAGCGGTTGTCCACCAGCGCCATTTTTGGTGAGCCGCGCGAGGTGTTGCTCCCGGTGCCACCGAGCGTTTCGAACGGAATCGGTACGGGCCGCTCCTTTATCTTTCCCTCGAACAACGGCACGAGGCTGACGCCGTCGAGTGGCTCTGGCTGACCCTTCAGCTTGAAGCCGAGAATCTCGAGCGTGGTCGGGAAATAATCGTGCGTGCTGCAGGGAACGGATGTGACGGTGCCCGGCTTGATCCGCGCCGGCCACTCGAGCAAACCGGGCACGTGGATGCCGCCTTCCCACAGGCTGCGTTTGCGGCCGCGAAACGGCCCGGCCGATCCCCGCGTGGTGCCACGATCGCCGGTGTCGCCTTCGGGTCCGTTGTCGCTCGTGAACCAGAGCACGGTGTTGTCTGCGATGCCGAGGTCGCGCAGTTCCTGGCGCAGCCGGCCCATCTGGACGTCGAGCGCGGTGATCGCACCGTAGAAATGCTGCTCTCCCTCCGAGCGGTCGGCGTACATTTTTCGAAATTCAGGTCCGGCGACGACGGGTTCGTGCGGTGCGTGAAACCAGATCACGGCGAGGAATGGAGTCTTGGCCGCGGCGGCCTTCCGAATGAACGGAATCGCTCGGTCCATCAGTACGCGCGAGTCGTCGCCCGCGAGATTTTCGGTTTCGATGGTGCCGTTGTGGTAGTACGGATTGCGAGCGGCGTCCTTGTACGGGTCCCAAAGCGGGACGCCGTATTCGGTAGCAAACCACTCGTCGGATCCCTTCATGCCGGGCGTCATGAAATTCCGCGCAGCGTCGCGGCCCTCGCCCTTGCCGGAGTGCGCGGGGTCGAGCGTGCCGAGATGCCATTTGCCAAAATGCCCGGTGGTGTAGCCCTGGGTTTTCAACGCCTCGGCGAGGCTGATCTCCTCGCGCCGCAGATGGCCTTGGTTGGCGGACCAGATGCCGTAGCGATAGGGATGCCGCCCGGTCAGACAGCTGCCGCGCGTCGGCGAACACACGGGACCTCCGGAGTAGAAACGTTCGAACCGCAATCCGGCTCGCGCCATGGCGTCGAGATGGGGCGTCTTGATGATGGTGTTGCCGTTGAAACCGGGATCGCCCCAGCCCATGTCGTCGGCCATCGCGAGGATGATGTTTGGGCGGTTGGCCGTCGGCTTGGCAGCGGGTGCGGACGGGAGGGACAATGCGATGACGAGTCCGATGCTGCCGGCGAGTCTGCGGCAGAGGGTGGGATGACGAAAGGAAAGCCAGGAAAAATTCACGGAAGGCGGTGTGGGCATCTCTCAAGTCGCGCAGTCACGGGTGAAAGATGAAGGTACGGAGTAAGCTCGGCGCCAAAATTATGCCACGTAACTCGCGGATTGGCGCTCGACGGAAGGTCCCTGGCTGCGGTCGCATTGTCGTCCTGGCTTTGTGATGGTACGGGAACGCATCACGGTCCACGCTGATCGAACTGCCCCATGAGAATTTCCCGGCTCTCGCCCGTTGTTTTCCCATTCGGGCTGTTGTTGGCTTTCCTGCTTGTCCGAGTCCAGAGTGCCCCGGCCTCCGCGGCGGCGGCCGAATCGATCGATTTTCCGCGGGCCCGCGTGTTGTTCGAAAAGAAACAACGGGGTGAGCAGCTCACGGCCGAGGAGCAAGCGTTTGTTGCCCGTGCCATGGCGGCTCAAAAGGCGGCGAAAGAGAAAAAAGGCGGCAAGGCCGATATTTCCAAGATCGCCAGTACGACGCCGGTCTCGGATCCGAAGATCGTCGCCGCGCTCGTGCCGCTCGACGAATTGACCGGAACCTACAAGGGGGAATCCGGTGGTCTTTATGGTGACGGGCGGAACACGCCGCCTTCGGGCCACCTCGCCGCCTACCTGGATGAGTCGAAGATGATCCAGCCGCTCGACGCCGGGGGCAGACCGGCGAAGGACGGCAAGATCGTCCTGCTCTCGATCGGCATGTCGAATACGACGATGGAATATTCTCAGTTCAAAAAAACGGCCGACGCCGATCCCGAAAAATCGCCGCACGTTGTCATCGTCGATGGCGCGAAAGGCGCGCGCACGGGAATCGCGTGGTCGCTGGACGGCGTGGATTTCCTGCCAGCGGGTGAGGAGCAGCGCCTGATCTACGGGCTGGCGAAAGTGGGAATGAATGTCCGGAAAGGTTTTGGCGACACGTGGTCCGGGGCCGAGGCGAAGCTCCAGGCGAGCGGCGTCACCGCACAGCAGGTGCAGGCGCTCTGGATCAAGCAAGCCGAGGCGAAACCGGGCGCGTTGGGAGAATTTCCGGCGCACGCCAAGGTACTCGAGGCGAGCCTCGTCAACATCCTCAACATCGCCCGGCACCATTATCCGAATCTGCGCGTCGCGTATCTCTCCAGTCGGATTTTTGGCGGATGGGCGACGACGCCGTTGAACCCCGAGCCGTACGCGTACGAAGAGGCGTTCTCGCTGCGCTGGGTGATCCAAAAACAGATCAAGGGCGAACCCCGGCTCAATTTTGATCCGGCGCGTGGCGAGGTGAAATCCCCGATCGTCGTCTGGGGTCCATATCTCTGGGCCAACGGAACCACGCCGCGCCGAAGCGACGGCTTCCGGTGGGAGCGGGATGATTTCGTCACGAACGATCGCACACATCCCGACGCCACAGCGCGGCAGAAGGTGGCGGATTTGCTGTTGGGCTTTCTCAAAACCGACGCCGGTGCGAAACGCTGGTTTGTCAAAGGTGAGGCGGCGGCCGCGCGCTGAACGGACGGGTTCACAGTTTAACTGAAAGAAAGCGCATGAAAAACCAATCACGTTGGGGAATGTTTGGGGTGATCGCGGTCGCCTTTGTTTTTACGGGCAGTCTGGCCGCGCGGGCGGCCGACGAGCCTTGGGAAAAATTGTCCAATAGCGTGCTCGGCCGGGTCGCGAATTTCGAGGGCGCCGGCGGCGTGAAAATCGCGGGCTATGTCCGCAAGCCCGTCGGAGAGGGTCCGTTTCCCATCGTGATCGTCCTCCACGGCGGCGGTCCCACCGCCAAGCCGGTCAGTGCCGACACGGAGGCGGCGCGAATCGAAAAGACGACGGCGGAAGCGGTGCGCGCGGCGAAGGTCATGGGGCATGCGGTTCATCCGCCCCTCGCTGACTTCCTTGCCGAGGGCTGGGCGGTCTACACGATCGATTTTCGCCCGAACGCCCGCTACACCCTCGACTCGCTCGAGTGGGACGACACGGTGGCCGCCGTCAACCTGGCGCGGACGTTTCCGTTTGTGGATACCACGCGCATTGCGATGTTTGGCGGCAGCCATGGGGCGCATGTCACCGGTCGGATGCTTTCGCGGGTGAATCTTACCTGCGCGGTCCTCTGTGCACCGGCCGGGCTGGATCTGGTCGCGCTGGCGCAGCTCGCGGAACGCGGAACGCCGATCGGCGGCAATCAGCGGCTCGTGCGGGAAATGGAGCAGCGCTCCGGCGTCAAGCTGGCTGAAATCGGGAAAAACCCGGGCGCCTACCATTACTCATCGCTCCTCACCGAGGCGCCCAAGGTCGGATGCCCGATTCTGCTCATCAGCGGCCGCAATGACCCCAACGCTCCGCTGCCGGTGATGGACGCGTACGTCGAAAAACTGCACGCGCTCGGAAAGGAGGCCGAGACCTATCACCCCGACAACGGCCCGCACGGCTTCTACGTGGCGTTGCCGCAGGCGATCCCGGAGACGGCCGAGTCCACACGGCGAGCGGTGGCGTTCATCCGGAAGCATTTCGCATCAGCGGGCCGCTGAGGAGGCAATACGTGCGGTTACCGCCCCGCGCCCGCTACGGTGCGGAGGGCACGAAGACGCATTTCGCCACCTGCCAGCCGGCGGTCATCGCGAGGGCCTCGTTGGCGCGGTCCAGGGTGAAACGGTGGGAAACCATCTCGTGAAAAGGGAACCGCTCCTGGTTGGCGCGAAGGAACTCGATCGCCTGCTTGAGGTGACGCGGTTCGCTCGACCACGAGCCGAAGACCTGGAGTTGCTTGCGCGTGATGACGTGCGGATTGAAGGACACCGGTCCCGCGTCGCAGTAGTGGCCGAGCACAAGATATTTTCCACCGTCGCGGCACAGTTCCATGCCCTCGACCACGGCCTGCGGAATGCCGACGCACTCGAGCACCACGTCCGCGCCGTAACCGCCGGTGAGCTCGCGTACCCGCTTCAACCGCTCGGCCGGGTCGCGCACGTCGTCAAGATCGATGACGTGATCCGCCCCGAAGCGGAGCGCCATGTCGAGACGGTGCCGCGGCCCTCCGATGACGATGACCTGGCCGGCTCCGGCACTCTTCGCCACGGCGAGCGCGGCGATGCCCACCGGGCCTGCACCCTGCACCACCACGTTATCGCGCCAGGCGATGCCAGTACGCTCGACCCCGTGGATCGCGGTGATCAACGCGCAACCGGCGCCGATTACGGATTCGGTCGGGAGATCAGCCGGGAGCTTGAAGATCGTCGTGCGCGGACTGAGGTAGTGGTACTCGGCATATCCCCCGAGGAGATACGGCGGCTGGTCGCAGCGATGGCCGATGCCATAGGCGCGCCGTTGCGCGCAGCGGGTCGGCTGCTTCTTTTCGGAGCAGTGGTAGCACGCGCCACAGGAGATCGCGGAGTTCCAGGTGATGCGGTCTCCCACCGCGAGAGGGCGCCCGCTCCAGTCGCGATCGACGCCGGCGCCGAGTCGCTCGATGCGGCCGACCGTCTCGTGTCCCAAGATGACGGGCAGCGCGATCGGCAACTGGCCCTTCCAGAGGTGGACGTCGGTGCCGCAGATTCCGGCCATCTCGGTGCGCACGAGGACGGCGCCCGCCTCGAGTTTGTCGGGCAGCGGCAGATCGCGCAGCTCGAGCGGGGCGTTGAAGGCGGTGAGGACGGAAGCGCGCGCGGAGGGCATTGGGGGAGGACGCCACTAGAGCCGACTTCGGGCGGTCCGGTCAACGCGTCAGCTCGGCCAGAATTCGGTCACGGCGCTGCGGACCATGAGGGAACGTGGTTTTCGATTCGCCGTGAGCGTTGGGAGGTGACTCCTTTCCCGCCATGAATACTCCGATCCTGCTGCGACTCGCCGCCCTGCTATCCGGCCTGGCGATTTCCCGTGCGGCCGAACCCACCGTCGTGCACGCGGAGAAATTCCATCGCACGTTTTCGGCCGTGCACCCCGTGCTCAAGCGCATCCGCGCTGGCGAGCTCATCGCCACAAAGACGATCGATTCCGGCGGGCGCGACGAACAGGGCGTGGAACGCGCACCAGGTGGGAATCCGCTCACGGGACCGTTTTTTGTCGAAGGCGCCGAGCCGGGGGACGCGTTGCTGGTGCATTTTCATCAGGTGCGCCTCAACCGGTCGTGGGGCACCACCAGCGCGCGGCTGGGCATGTTCGCCCTCACACCGGAGTCGATCGCTGCGCTGCATCCCATGTACCTGCCGAATTACCTGCCGGACAAGGTCACTCCCGGCAAAGCGAACCGCGTGAAGTGGGATATCGACCTCGCGCGCGGCGTCGTCCGCCTGACCGATCCGCAAAGCGCCGTCGCCAAGCTGGAGTTCCCCGTCAAGCCGATGCTCGGGTGTGTGGGTGTCGCCCCGGCGGGTGAATTTGCGCCGACCTCGACGCCCGCCGGACCCTACGGCGGCAACCTCGATTACAATCAAATCGGCGAAGGTGCGACCGTGATGCTGCCCGTGTTTCATCCGGGGGCGCTCCTCTTCCTCGGCGACGGCCATGCCCTCCAAGGCGACGGTGAGCCGACGGGCAACGGCGTGGAGATCTCGATGGCGGTGCAGTTCACGGTGACGGTGAAGAAGGCGGCGAAGCTGACGGGACCGCGGGTGGAGACGGCTGACTACATCATCAGCGTGGGCAGCCAACCCGAGTTCGTCAGCTCCCTCGACCGGGCGCTCCAGCTCGCGACGAGCGACATGAGCACCTGGTTGATCGAGGAGTTCAAGATGGAGCCGTGGGCCGCGCACTTGCTGATCGGATTTCAGGGGAAGTACGACGTCATCACTGTCGCCGGCTCGATGGGATTGAGAATCCCAAAAAGATATCTGCCGGCGCGCCCGCGGTGAGGATCGCGTGACGGCTCCGCGAGGGCATCCGCGTTAAAGGAGCAGGGGGAAGCGACGGGCGCCGGCTGGTGGCGCGGCGGCGGGTCAGAAGCGGAACGTATTGGTCACGAACCATTGCCGATCCGGCGGGATGCGGACGATGGCGGCGCGGCCGTCGGGATTGGTGCTGACCGGGATGAGGGAATCCGAGCCGATGAGGTTGCGGACATTGAGCTGGATGCGCCAGGCCACGCGGTCCTTGAAGATGCGCCGCTTGTAGCTGATCCAGCCGTCGCCGTTGAACTCGGGATCGCCGAAGTAGGGCTTGGTGAGCTCGGGCAGGATGATGCCGGTGGAGCCGATGTAGTTGGGATAACCGGTGGCGACCTCCGATTGCCAGCGGGCGCCGGCGCCCACTCCCCAGCCGCGCAGGCGACCAGAAAAGTCGTAGCTCACGACCGCGTTGACCCGCCATTCGCGCTGTTCGAGCGACTTGGTACCCTCCTTCGCCACCTCGGCGGCGATCGGCAGCGTCACATTGTTCTCGAAGCGGCCGAAGTGGGTTTGGGCGGCGGCGAGTGCGGGACTGTCGAGCACATTTCGCATCGGAGACTTGTCGATGTTGGCGCGCATCTCGGCGGCGAACTTGCGCAGTTCGGGCGCAATGTCGGACTTCACGGTGTTCTGTTGCGCCACGTTGAGGGACACGCGCAGGCCACGGACAGGGTTGCCGGTGAGGTCAAACTCCCAGCCCTTGGCCACGAAGGAGGAGGTGCCGACGGCACCTTGAATCGGATTTCCCACGATCCGGGGGACGCCGTTCAACGTCTCGATGCGGAGATTGCGGATGGTGCGTGTGGGCTCGGGGAGGAACTTGATGATTTCCTGATATGCCTGCGCATAAGACGTCACTCCGGCCTGCGTCAGGCCGGCCTCCGCCAGGGTGAAACGGTTGGTTTCGGCATCGAGCAGGCGCGAAAGGGCGAGCGTTTCGATCCCATTGAGCGCCGTGTTGACCGCGCCTTGGAGAGCCGGATTGGTGAAGCCCGTTCCCGCGGTCTCAAAATGATTCACGCGCGCGGAGATCTTTCCGCCAAAGAGATCGAACATGAAACCGTATTCCTTGGTCGTCCCCGTCGGCGGAGCCTGCAAATTATTGTAGACGTCGCGCCGAGCGCCAACGGGGCTGAAATTTTCCGAGCGGTTCGCGAAGACCCGCAGATCGGCGCCAAAGGGGAGGCGCCCGAACAGCGTGTGCGGATAGTTGCCGACCACGCTCCAGGTCAGCGTGTCGCCCTTGGCGACGTCGGAAGGTGCGCTGCGCAGCCGGATGGCGGTGGAATCGAAATCGCCGTTGAGGAGGCGATCATTGGTCGCGGGATTGCCGTCGTTGTCGAGGTCGACGCGTTCAAACGTTTTCTGCTCGTCGCGGCGCAGGCCCGCAATGGTCACGATGTGGCTGTCGATCCAGTAACTCTGGAGGCTGGCGACCGAGGAATTGATTTCACGGCGTCCGATGTCGCCGGAACGAAGCATGCGCCGGGTCGTGATGTCGGTGGAACGCACAGTGCGGTTGGCGACGGGAACGGTGGGATCGAAATAAAACATCCGGTAGACGTCTCCGTCCCGTGGGAGGATGGCGTCGATGGCGGTCACGCGCACATCGGCCGCGCTGGGAGTGTTGAGCAGCGAAGGACCGACATAGACGGCGGCACCCATCTGGCGGCGAAAATTGTCGCTGTTGCCGCTGAGCATCGTGGTCAGATCAAGCGTCGCGGCGTCGGTGGAGAGGCCAAATGTGCGACTGCGCGTCGCGATGGTGTTGTTGAAATACATCCCCGTGAGGGTGTGCCGGCCGAACCAAAATGCGCCTCGGCTCTTGCCGAAGAGATCCTTGCCGTCGAGCGTGACGAAAGCGGTGGCGCGGGCAGCCTCGCGGTCGGTGCGTGCGTCGCTGGTGTTGCCCGTGTCGAGCACGTAGTAGGGTCGGCCGAGGTTGGGGTTCGGCTGATCGGTGCCCAGCCAGCGGTTGATGTCGATCCGGAGTTCGGAAGTGCCGCCGTTGAACGGGAGTTGCCGGTCGTTCCGATAACGCTGGTAATCGTAGCTTAATTCGACGCCGGCGCGGCCGCCCCAGAGAGCCTGTTCCAGGGTCACGGTTTGGGCCTGGAAATCACGGTTCACGCGGTTGGACTCGCCGGAAAAGAGCTGATTATAGAAATCGAAGACCTTGCGATCCTGCAGCGACGGGTTGTCGAAGCCGGGAAAGGAGGCGGTGGCGTAGGCGTTGGCGGTGGCGTAGATGTCGAAGCGAATGCGACCGGGCACGCCGGTCCAGAGGATGCGGCCCTGACCGCCGTCCAGGGGTCGACCCGTCGCGTCGGCGACCCCCTGGTTGGGGCGGCCGGGTTGGGAATAAATGGCGGTGAAGTTGAGAAAATTCGGGATGTTGGTCGGCCCGAGGATCGACTGCTGCGTGCGGTTGTCGATCGTGGCCCGGGGCACAAAGGTGCCGTCGTCGTAGTAGGCCGGGAACGTCGTGCCCGTGTAGCGCTGCAACGCGCGGGAGGGCAGGCTCCACCACGAGCTGAAGCCGTCGGAGGGCGGTGTGACGCTCGGTGGGTTCGCGGCAATGTCGCCGTATTCGGAGTTGGCGCGGAGCGTCGTGGGGCCGAGCAGGCGGCTGCCGCGATTTTCCGCGAGCACCGCCGTAATGCTGCCAAAAATACGCTGATCGCGTTCCCACGCCGGGCGTTGCCGGTATTCGGCGCGCTTGTTCAGACCGGCGAGGCGCACGGCCACCCGGCCCGGCACGATCTCGCGGTTCAATTCGAACGACTCGCGGTGGGCGTGCCGCTCTCCAAACTGGGACTTGGCCTCGTAGAAGTTGCTGCCGAAGACGGGCGCGATCGTCGAGTTGTTGATCACGCCGCCGGGACTGCCGATGCCGAAGAGGAGGGCGTTGGGACCGCGGTTGATGGTGACGCGCTCCGTGTTGTAGGAATCGAAGGGAATGTCGGAGAGGAAATAGTCGCGCGTGAGTTCGGCGGAGGCGAGGCCGCGCACCCGCTGGTTGCGCTCGGGCTCGGCGCGCGCCCCCGCTTGATCGGGCCGCCGGTCGGAAATGGAGCCACCGGCGAAGTTGCCGTCGGTGCCACCCACCTCCGTGCCGACGGTGTAGGGCAGCAGTGTGCCGCTGTCGTTGGCGCCGATGTCGACGAGAAATTCCTTCGTGATGACGGAGATGGAGGTGCCGACATCTTTCAGCGGCGTGTTGAGCCGGGTGCCGGCGAGCGTATTGGTCGCGGTGTAGCCGACGTCCTTCGAATCCGAAACCGTGAACGCCGAAAGCTTCACCGTTTCCTCGGCGCGCGATCCGGGAGCCGGGCTCGGGGCAATTTGGGCCTGCCCAATGGCGATGAACGGGACGAAGACCAAGGCAAGCGACCGCCGGCGGCGTGGGGTGGGGTTCATGGAAAAAATCAAAGCAAGAAAAACCTCCATGGCGAGGCCCCGTTGGGCCGGAGGGAATGCGATCGCGGAGCAAGGGCCTGGGCCGAATCAAAGCGCCCTATCAGGAAGGTTTTCGCCCGCCACCAGCGCATCGCCGTCTCAGCCGGTCAACCCGCGCAGACCGCGCACCAGCCGGCCGATGCCCTCGGCCGCGGTATCCCGCGCCAGCGCACCGTAGGCCACGCGGAGATGGCAGGCCTGATCGAGTCCGAAGGCGCTGCCTGGAATCACCGCCACACCGTGTTCGCGAATCAACCGCTCGGCGAGGCCGAGGGACGATAGCGAGGTCCGTCCCGGCCGCAGCCGCAACAGAAAGTAGAAGGCACCCTGCGCCGGCGGCACGTCGCAGATCCCGTCGGTTTCGAGGGCCGCGAGTTCGCGTTGGACCACGGCGCGCACTTCGGCGAGGCCGCGGAGCTTTTCGCGCACATAGGTCGAGCCGGCCTCCAGTGCGCCGAGGGCGGCGAATTGGGAGATCACCGGCGGACAGATGATCAGCGTGTCCTGTACCTTGCGCATCGCCGCCTCGAGTTCTTTTGGGAAAACCATCCAGCCGATCCGCCAACTCGCGAAACCAAAAGCCTTCGACATCGAAAACAGCGAGATCGTGTGGCCCGCACTGCCTGGGATCGAAGCGGGGGAAAAATGCGTGGCGCCGTCATAGGTGAATGCCTCGTAGGCCTCGTCGGAAATATGAAAAATCCCGCGTTCGGCGCACAGGGCGTTCACCGCGCGTAGCGTCGCTTCGGGATACACCGCCCCGGAAGGATTGTTCGGTGTAACGGTGACGATGGCGCGCGTCCGCGGCGTGATAGCAGCGCGGAGCGCGTCGAGGTCCAGCTGGTAATTGGCGTCGGTCGGGACCAGCACGGGCCGGCCATGGGCCATCGCGATTGCCATCTCGTGATTGAAGTAGTACGGCGTCGGCAAAATGAACTCGTCGCCGGGATCGCCAATCGCGAGCACCGTGGCCAGGAAGGCGTTGTTGCCGCCGGCGGTGACCATCACGCGCGGTCCGTCCGGCGCGCCCACTGCGAGGCCGTTTTCAGCGGCGAGTTTGGCTGTGATGCCCGCCACCAGCGCCGGGATGCCGGCGACCGGCTGGTACTTGTGGTTCGCCGGTTCGGCGAGGAACCGTTCGATCTGCGCGAGTGCGGCGGGCGGCGGGCCGTAGCCGACAACGCCCTGGCCGAGGGAGATCGTGCCCGGGCAGCTCCGTATCAGGTCGGCGATGACAGGGATGATGGGCGATTGGACGGCGCGGAGGCGGAGCGATTCGTGCATGGGTGCGGGCGGGCGGGACCCTAGGCGGGAAATCGGCCGGGCGGAAGCCGTGAAATGACCGCGTTGACCGCGCCCAAGGAAGACGCCACGATCGACGCGCATGAATGCCATTAACCGCCGTCACTTCCTCAAAACCGCGGCCGCAACCGGAACGGGTCTTCTGATCCTCCCCAGCGGCACTCTGTTCGGACAAAACTCCCCCGGCAAAAAACTCAATGTCGCGCTCATCGGCGTCTGGGGCCGCGGGCTCGCGCATTACGACGGGCTTTCCAAGGAAAATGTCGTCGCGCTCTGCGATGTGAACGAGACGCGCCTGCCGGAGGCCTTGAAGAAATTTCCCGGTGCCAAGACCTACACCGACTGGAGAAAATGCCTCGAGCAGAAGGATCTCGAGGCGGTGGTGATCTGCACGACCGACCACTCGCACGCACACGTCGCGATGTGGGCGATGAACCGCGGACTGCATGTCTACTGCGAAAAACCCATCGGGATGAGTGTCGAGGAATGCCGCCTCCTGCGCGCAAAGTACCTCGAGAAGAAGGACAAGATCGCCACGCAGGCCGGCACGCAGCGCCACGCCAATCCGAACTTTGCCCGGGTGCGCGAACTGGTCCGCGACGGCGCCATCGGTGAACTCAAGGGCGTGTTTGTCTGGGGCAACCGCAAGCTGCCCCGTCCGGGCTATCTGCCGGCCGAGGGCACGCCGCCGGCGACGTTCCACTATGACCAGTGGATCGGGCCGTCTCCGTTTCATCCCTACAATCCGGGCTACTTCTCGGGCGGACCGGGGGCGAATTGCCTGCAGTGGAACATGTATTGGGATTTCGGCACCGGCCAGGTGGGTGACATGGGCAACCACACCATGGACCTCGCCTGGAACGCCATCGACGCCAAGCTGCCGACGTCAATCGAGGCCAAGGGCGATCCCTTCAACCCGGACGTGACGCCGGTGGAACTCACCGCGCATTTCGACCACCCCGCCAACGACTGGCGCCCGGCGATCCGGGTGAGCTGGTACCAGGGTGGTGCGTTGCCGACCGCGCCCAAAAACTACATTGATCTCTTCAAGGTCGGGCACGGCGCGATGTTCAAGGGCTCGCGCGGCATCCTCCTGGCGGATTTCAACAACCGCATGCTCATCCCGGCAGCCGACGATTCCGACCTGACCTACTACAAAGTCCGGACCAAGGAGCAGGTTACGCCGCCGATCGGGAATTTCCAGGAAGAGTTCTTCCGGGCCTGCAAGGGCAACCTCAAGACGTCATGCAATTTTGACTACAACGGTCACATGACCGAGCAGATGGCGCTCGGACTGGTCGCCTATCGCGCGGGCAAGAAACTGGAGTACGACGGCAAGGCGGGGCGGGTCACCAACAGCCCCGAGGCCAATGCGCTGCTCAAACGCGAGTACCGCACCGGCTGGCCGTTGAACGGCTGAGGCCGGCGTCGGGAGTCCGGCACGCCCTCAGGTTGAGGGTTTGCCGGACGCCACGATCTCAAACGGAATCGCCGGCACAACGCCGAAGGACGACCGCTGGGCGGCTGGCGTCTTCTTCGACGTTGAGCCGCGCCGCTCGCCGAATGCGTTCAACATGAGGTTGCCCTGTTGTCCCGCCTTGGCCTTGGTGGGATCGCACGCGAGCACGACGTCAACGTAATCGGATCCGCTTGAGGACGACTTCACGGTGACGCCCGCCGGCGGATCGATCAGTTCGAAATGCGCGGTGTCGTACGGGCGCGCGGCGTAGGTGGCGATGCGGACGCGCGCCGTGCCGCCGGCCGGAATCTGCACCGGCAGCTTGCTCTGGACGCGCATTGCGGTGCCGCGGCCGCTGACGTCGACCTTGAACTCTTTCGCCGTCACCAGGTGGTGGTACGCAAAGGCCTGCATCATGTCATCGGCCGGCACTGCGGTGTGTGCGACCTGCCGGCCGGCAATGGTCGTCAGGCCGACGACGGTGAGATCATAGGGTTCGTCGCGAGGCGTGCTCAGGGCGCTCAGGGTCATTTTCACGCAGTCCTCGCCCGGTGGGATGCGTCCGCCGCTGAGGAAGAAACCGCGGGGGGCGTCCTTGATCCCGACGAGGATTTCGCCAGCGAAACCATCGTGCCGGAGGGCGTAGACGGTGATCGGGACGCTGGCGCCGGAGCGGATGCTGAGGCTCGACGGCACGACGCGGAGTTCAAAATTTGGTTCGGCCAGCCCGAGCCGCAAGCGGTACCCATATTCCGATCCCCCGTGTCGCTGCGCGTCACCGAGCTTCACGGTGTAAGCGCCGTCGGCGGGAAGCGTAAATGTGATGCGGGAGTCCGCCTGATGCGTCAGCAGGCCGGCGCCCTTGTCGTCGAAGTCGTCGTTGATCGCCAGTTGCCGTCCACTCGCGTCGGTTAGCGTGAGAATGGAGTCGAGCGGCGAACCCAGCCGGCGGGCGAAAACCTCCGCCACGAACTCGGCGCCCGCCCTGGCCTCAAACACAAAGCTGTCCTCATCGCCCGCTTGTTCAATCCGGCCGTTGACGATTACGGGCAGGCTGACGGTTTGGGGGGCGGAATTTCCGCCGGTGGACTCGCTGGCGAAACATTCCGGATCGGCGTCGAGGGCGATCTTGATCGGATTCGACAGCACGCCCTGGTTGCGCACCGCGAGCACAAACCGGCCGGTGCCCCTTTCCTTGGTGTCCATCGAGATTTTCTCATTCGCGAGGTTCCAGCCGGTGAGATCGAACGTGGCCTGACCGGCAACTTTGCCGCCGAGCGGGAAGATGCTCGTGACAAACGGCAGCTCGCCGACGGTGATCCGGTACACGAAGTCCTCGCGGCCGCGGTAGATCGCATCCTTGATTTCAATCGAATAGGCGCCGTCCTCCGGGATCTCGATCCCGAGCGCCGGATCCGGATTGAATTGGAAGTCATCGTCGTAGGCGATTTCTCGGCCCTTGGCGTCCAAGACCGCCACGGTGGCCTGGAACCAGCCCGGTACCGCGTCGGCGAGATAAGGAATCAACGCGCGGGCGTTGACCGCCACGACGAGGCGTTGGCCCCGTTTGGCGGTGAAGCGAAAGCGGTCGACCTCTCCGGGCAGAATCTGGCCGTTCACGACCGTCGGCGGGCTGATATCCATCTCGGTTTTTGTCCGGCCGTTGCGCGGATCGGCCGTGCGGCTGCGCACATTGCCGCGCCCGGAAGTGGCGGTGACGACCTCCTCGCTGATTTCGGGCAGCTGGCCGACGCAAAACACGAGGGGGTTCGACAACCCGTTGGGGGCCTTGAGCCGCAGCTCGCGTTCGCCCGTGGCTGCGTCGGGCGCCAGCGTGATCTCAAGGGTGACGGTCTCCGCGAGCGCCGGATTGGCCTGTCGGTTGGAACGCTTCGCGAGCGTCTCGCGAATCTCGGCCGCCTTCTTTTCATCGTCGGCGGTGAACGGAGGCTTCTTCGGATCATTGCGCGCCGCCTGGCGTTTGTCCTGCAACGCCTGCGCCTTCTCCCGGAGATCGTTGATCTCCTTTTGCGAGAGCGGCCGATCGTAACCCACCACGCGCGCCCGGACTCCGGTGCCGGAGACATAGGCCGTCGTGGTGCCGACGAGGTTTTGACCGCCGATGGAGACGGAAAACGTCGCGCCCTGTTTCCCGCCGGCGGGGTAGACAAATCCGAGATGCGGCGCGACGCGTTGTGGCTGGGCCGACGCGGTGGCAAACAGCGCCACGGCGAGCAGGCAGGATCCGGCGACACGCGTGAAGGGTTTCATCGGGTCGGTGGTGTCAGGTGATTTCGGCCAACACCTTGCTGCGGGTGGCGCCTTCCTCGAGGGTGGGCATCACGCGCACGTCGCGACCTTCGGGGTGCGGCAGCTTGGCGTCGGGGGCGATGCCGAGCTGGTCATAGATATGTCCGATCAACTCGCTCGGATGCACCGGGCGCTCAAGGACCTCTTCGCCCTTGGCGTCGGTCTTGCCGACCACGTGTCCGCCCTTGAAACCGCCGCCGGCGACCAGGGCCGAGAACGCCTTACCCCAGTGGCCGCGGCCGCCGTTCCACGGTGCCTCCCACAGCACCTTGGGAGTGCGCCCAAATTCGCCGCCGGTCCAGACCACGGTGCTCGCCAGCAAACCGCGGGCGACGAGATCCTCGAGCAACGTGGCGAGGCCGCGGTCGAGTTCGGGCAATTTGCGCCGCATGATCGGGAAGTGCTGCTTGTGCGTGTCCCAACCCTTGTAGTTGATCGTGATGTACGGCACGCCCCGCTCAACCAGCCGCCGCGCCATCAGGCACGACTGGCCGAATGTGTTGCGGCCGTAGCGCTCGCGCACGTCGTCCTTCTCCTGGGCGAGATCGAACACCTTGCCCGCGTCGCCGAGGATCATCTCATAGGCGTCCGACTCGCATTGCCCGAGGGCGGCGAGCTCGGGATCGCCGTTGCGGGAGGCGCGCTCGAAGGTGTTGAGCTGGTGGAGAAACTCCCGGCGTTTTCGCTGCCGGTCGTCGCTGATGCCCTGCGCGACGACGCCTTCCACGGCGAACCGGGTGGCCCCCGGATCGCCGCCCGTGGCAAAGGGTTTGTAGCGCGCCCCGAGAAAACCTGATTCCGAGAAGCGGCCCTGCAGCTCGGTGAGCACGACGTAGGGAGGGAGGAGACCCTTGTAACCGGCGTCGTAACCCTTGAAGAGCGAGACAATCGAGCCGACGCCCGGGAAGACGTCGCGACCGCCTGAGGCGCGGCCGGTCTGCACCGTGTAGGCCGCGATTTCGTGGGCGTTGGACCCGTGGCTCATGCTGCGGATGAGCGAGTATTTATCGGCCTGTTTTGCGAGCAGCGGCAGCAGTTCGCCGACGCGGATGCCGGCAACGTTCGTGGCGATGGGATCCTTCAGGGGCCCGTTGTAGTCGTAGCCCGCCTCTGGCTTTGGATCGAAGGTGTCGATGTGGCAGGGCCCGCCCCAGAGCCAGATTTGGATGACGGACTTGGCCTTCGGCGCCGCCGGAGCCGCCACGGCCCGTGAGGGAAAGCTGTGGGCGGCGATGAGCCCGGCGGTGCCGACCAGACCGAGCCGGATGGCCTCACGCCGGGTGAGCGGAGCGTCTTCGCCGAGACCAAGCAGGCGCAGCTCCGATTGAAAATTCCAGAGGCGCGGATCGATGCTGTGGTGGAGTTTCATGGTAGGACGAGTTGGTGATTTTACGGCGGTGTTGCGGACCGGCACACGTGGGCGCCGTCAGGCGGAAAGGGTTTCAGTGGCGATAGAGGAATTCGGCGCTGTTGATCAGCGCCCACGCGAGGTCGAGGGCGGTGGTGCGGCCGTCGCGGGTCGCGACGCCGTGCGCCCCGATGGCGAGTCGTTCCTCGTCGGTGGGTGGCCGCGATAGGATCGAAAAATAAAGCGTGTCGACGAACTCCTTCGGGCTGCCCTTCGCACGGAGGAGGCTCTGGAGCTTTGGGCCCTGTTCGAGTTTGCGCTGTACCTGGGTTGAGTTGAGCAGGTGCAGGCGCTGGCTGGCGCTCATGCGCGGCGTGCGCTCCGCCTCCAGGCCGGTGTCACGCTGCGGGCGGCCAAACATTTCCAGGAAGGTGCTGGTGATGCTGCCGTCCGGCAGTGCAATTGCGCGTTGGTCGTCGGGAATGTAGGTGAACGGCTCCGGAATCGCGCTCATGTACTTTTCCGTCGTGCCGGTGATTTGGTTGAGCGCGTCGATCAGCACCTCCGCGTCGAGTCGCCGGAGCGGATAGCTCGCGAAATTTGCCGCCGCCTCCGGACGGTCGCTGCGGGCGATCGACGAGAGCTGGTAGGTCTGCGAGTTCAGGATCAGCCGCATGAGCTGTTTCAAATCGTAGTGGGCGGCGACCAGCTCGTGTTCGAGCAGCGTGAGCAGCTCGGGGTTGGATGGCGGGTTGTCGGGCCGGATGTCGTCCGGTTCCTGGACGATGCCGCGGCCGAGCAGCCACGACCACACCCGGTTGACGATGGCGCGGGTGAACCAAGGGTTGCGCGGGTCGATCAGCCAATCGGCAAACACCTCCCGCGGATCGCGGTCGCGGGCGAGGTTCACCACGGTCTTGTCCGGCAGGGTCGCCACGGCAAGGCCGCTGGCGGGAAACTTGTTGGGGTCGAAGTAGACGATTTCCTCCTTCCACTCGCCAGTCGCCTTGTAGCCGATGGTGTTGAAACACAGCGCCATCGTGGCGAGCTGTTGTTCCGGCCAGTGCTCGGCCCGGGCGCCCATTAGCGTGAGCGCGACCGTGCGGGCAATCACCTGCGGTTCACGATTGGGGAGGGCGCGGTAGAAATTGACGGGACCCACGCGGAAATTGCTGCCGTTCGAGGTCAGCAGCTCGCGCGCAAACCGATCGTAGGGCAGGTTGTCGCGCACCGCCGTGTGGATCCAGCGGTAGTAGGCCTGGGCGGCGTTGGGCCAGAGGTTGACGGGAAACTCGGCCTTCACCCGGAGCACGTCGCTCCACTTCATCGCCCAATAGTCGGTGAATTCGTCACGGGCGAGCAGCTGGTCGATCAGCAACGAGCGTTTCTCGGGCCGCCGATCCTGCAGGAATTGTCGGGCCTCCGCCGCGGTGGGCAGGGTGCCGATCACATCAAGGTAAGCTCGCCGGACGAAAACGGCGTCTGATGACCGGCGCGCCCGTTCGATTCCCAGCTGCTGGAGGCGATCGAACACCACCGCGTCAATCCCCTCGGTGCATTCTGCGGTGAAAGCCATCTCGTACGGCATAATGACGGGGCCGTTCGCGGACCCCGAGCCAACGGCCTGAGCGGGCCGGTTCGAGGCGAGTGCCAGTACAAGGATCAGGCTGAGAAGCGGCCACGGCAGGGGCGAAGCGGCGCGCGGCGGTGTGGTAAAAGATCGGGACATGGCGGCAAATGATGGGATCCCGGCGGCAGGCGGGGAGCGTGCGTCACGAAAGGTGACGTCGTAGTGCCCGCGGTGCTACACCCTGGGCTCTCATTGCACGCGAGCTTATGGGGTGAATTCGCCGGGATGCTGGAGAAGGCAAGATCTGCGCTGGGTCGCGCTTATGTGGGGCATTTCATCTGGTGTTAGCATGTGGGTTGGAAGGGCGTGCTGTAACCCCTTCGAATCCCCTTTCGTCTGCGGCGACATGACCACAAATCCTGCCGGAGTTGGAGCACCCGCCGCAGCGTGGGTGCCGGAGAAGAGCCCCGCCGTATCGCCAAAAACCCCACGCCCCGTAAGAGATTTTGTGCTGACGGGGTGTCCGGCTCCCGGCGAACCGGTGGCAGCCGTGTTCCAACGCCTGGCCGCGGATCTGGCGGCGCAGGAGGCCGAGTTGCTGAGCCTGATGATCTACGGATCGCTCAGTGCGAAGCGTGAGATCGACCACGCCATGCAGGATCACTTTGGCGCGGTCCAATGGCCCGTGACTTGGATCGAAGGCGCGGATTGCGACGGCCTGCCCTTGGCGGGAGTCCAGGTCTTTGCCGTAAGTGGCTGTTCCGTGACCCGTCTGCGGTTGGGCACTCGGGTGGTGGGCTCGGTTTACGAGGACGGCGAGGCGCGGCACTGCTTGCTGGGCGGCCTGGGGCCGACATCCGTTTTGTTGGAGCCGGGAGCGCAGGTGCAACAGCTGCTGGGCAATCTGGAATGGGCGCTCGGCCTTGCGGACTTCGCGTTGAGTGATGTCGTGCGGACCTGGTTCTACAACGACGACATCGTCCCTTGGTACGGTGACTTCAACCGTGTGCGCTCGGCGCATTACGGCAGGATCAAGTTCCGGACCGGCTCCCTGCCCGCCAGCACCGGCATCGGGGCGCGCAATCCAGCCGGAGCCGCGCTCGTCGCGAGCGCGTGGGCGGTCCAGCCGCTCGATGGAGTCTCTTGCGCGCAGGAAATCGGATCGCCGCTGCAATGTCCGGCTCCCGCCTACGGCAGCTCATTCAGCCGTGCGATGGAGATCCATTCCGGCGGAGCCCGCCGGCTGCTCATTTCCGGGACGGCGAGCATTCACCCGGGCGGAGCAACGGCCTGGATCGACAATCCGAAAAAGCAGGTGGACCTGACGATGGAGGTGATCGGGGCGATTCTGCAGTCGCGCGGGATGACCTTTCACGACGTAACCCGTGCCACCGGTTACTTTGAAAACCCGGCCTTCAAGGCCTATTTCACCGCCTGGCTGGCCGATCGTGATCTGGCCGCGATGCCTGTCATCTCGACCCATTGCGACGTCTGCCGCGCGGACCTCCTGTTCGAGCTGGAGTTGGATGCGGTGGTGCGGGAGTAGCCGACATAAGTATTCAATAGTTAAGTACGAAGTTGGCGGGTGAATCCCGTCGGCCGGCGCCGTCCACGGTGCCGGCCTCCTTTTTGTTCTTCGTGGACGATCGGTCCGGCGTGGCGGCGCCCTGGTTGCAACCTGTGTTTGGCGCGCCTGAAGCGAACGCCTGCAAGCGGGCGATCTACCTGAATTCGGGTATTGCACGCGCTTTCTTTCGGGGGCGGGACCGCGCTGATTGGGCGCGTTCACCCGAGCTCCCATGCACTTCCCGACTCGTTTCCGGACTTTTTTCCTCCGTGGCGGTTTCACCCTGTTGTTCTGCGCGGCGCAACCTGGCTTCGCTCAAAATTCATCCGCCGGTGCGAACTCCGCCGATGCGGCCTGGTTCAACGTCAGCGCGCTTTCGCGAGCGGCGGCGTCCTCCAAAGTAAGTCCCGCTCATCTGGTGGCCCCGAATCCGGCGGCAGCCGCAGCCGAAAAGATCGAACGGGAGCAACGGGCGCAGAAATTCCGCGCCGTGGCGCAGGGGGCCAAGGCATTCTATATCCAGAATCCCGCGCATCCCAGAGCGAATGAGGCGCGCAAACTCGAGGCGCTCGCCGCACTGGAGGGCATCACGCCGACCGACCGCGCTTACGCGCTCGCCGCCACTGCGACCGCCGCGGCGTTTCGTACCAACCCGGGGAACCCGGCAGCCGATCGATTCGAGGTGGCACATGCGTTGGAGCGCCGTGACGTCGCCCGAAAAATTCCCGGCCGTCCGTGGTATTCCCATCCAGCGCTTGGGGGGTGGATGCTCGACCGGCTTCACGGCGAGTTTGGCGATTTGCCGGAGGTCTGGGGCGGATATCTCGCGCTGGCCGAAAACACGGAATGCGATCACGGCCGCGATTTTGCCGCCCGCATCGTGCAGTCGACGGCGCCGGGGCCTACCAAGGCGTCCGCCCGCCGATTGCTGGATCGCTACGCGTTGGTGCGTACGCCGATCAATTTTCCACTCAGCACCGTGCAGGGGCGTGCCTCCAGCCTCAGCCAGCTCGCCGGCAAGGTGACGGTCGTTTGCCTGTGGGATGGCTCGCGATTTCCGAACGGACCGTCGGGCCTGCAGGAATATGCGAAGAATCCGGCGCCCGACACCCGATGGGTCTATTTGTCGGTTGGGACGCTGGGAGCGCTGCCAAAAGGTGCCAAATCCGCTGTCGCCCCGCCGGGTACCACCTGCGTCGAACCGCTCGGGTGGAGTAGCCCTCTGATAACGACACTGCACGTCTCGCAACTGCCCTACGTTTTTGTCTTCGACGAAAAAAGGCAGCTCTCCGGGTACGGTCACTTCGACGAGATCCCCGCCCTGATCAAGGGCATCGGCCGACCCATCTTGCCATGAACATCTTCAAGTCAACGCGCCCGATCGGGGCGTTCTTCCAGCGGTGGCTGCTGCGCCCGTGCCTTTACTCGTCTGCCTTCCTGGCCGTTTCGTCCAGCCTGATGGCAAACGACGTCCAATGGGTGTCGCTCAGCATGCCCGCCACGGCGGCCGGCGGTTCGACCCTGACGATTACCGCCACGGTCACGAACACCGGTGGCGAGCAGTGGGGCTCCGATCACTATCTGGCGATGCGGGACGACAGCGGAGCGGTCGTCGCCCTTGAGAGCGTCGAATGGGTCGCTCCTGGGGAAACGGTGACGCGGGAGATTCATTACGGTTTGCCGAACCCGGTTGGAACCGCGACCTTCACGTTCACGTTCCAGGCCCTCGAGCACAATGTCGAGTGGTTTGGAGCAATTGACACCCGCTCGGTGGTCGTCACCGAAACGCCCCCTTATGTCTATACAGGCATGCAGCTCTCGCCGACTACCTTCAGCGATGCCGCCCATCCTCTGATTTCCACCTCCGACGGCGTCGTCGCGGCTCCGTACTTTCGGTTGCGGGCCAAGGTGATCGATGGGACGCGGTACGGGTTCCATCTGGCAAACGAGTGGAAACGGAACAACTATCCCGTCGACACGGTCCGCGGCCTGGCCCCCGGTGATTATGCCACCTGCGCGCTATATTGGGTGACCTACTCGTCGTACTGGGGCGCCGTCCAGTCGATTGGACGGGAGCGGCGAGTGCCGATCACGGTGCGCCATGCAGTGGAACTGACCGCCGAGGCGTTTCACGACACGAGCCCGCCCAACGTCTACTTTGGCGGCAGGCTGGCGGGTACTTACCGTCTCTACGCGACGTTTCGAAACGGACAGGGAACCTGGGAAACGGCCGGCGGGCTGAACAACAATAATACCCGAATCGGCGCCTTGCCACCGGCGGGATTGTATTCTGCGTCGCTCTTCTATCGGAAATTTGACGGCGGTATGAATGTGATCGAAACGAGCGAGGTGCATACGGTCCCCGTGACGATCACCTCCGGGCCGGTTCAGGTGCTGTCCGAGGGTGGGGCGATCATGGACTGGACCTACGAGAACGACGATGGCTGGGTCCTTACCGGGTACTCTGAGAACACACACTGGTTTTACATTCCCATTGCCGGCACACTCCGGCTACGGACCAACGGCGTGGTCGATTTGTCCGGCAGTCTTCGTGGCATGACGGGCACGGAGATTCTGGCCGAGACGCCACTGGCCGTGTCCGCGGGAGAATGGCTTTCGGTAACCGTCACCGGCACCACGGCCAGCGGGTACTATGGGATCTCTGGCGAAGTGACGCCGGGCTTCACGGCGCCGACGGTAACGGGTGCGAGCACCGCCGCTGGCGTCGTTGGTTCGCCGTTTTCCAGCTACACTGCGAGCGCGAACGGCACGGGGCCGTTGGTGTTTTCCGCTTCGAACCTTCCGGCCGGTCTGAGCATCGACCCGGGTATGGGTGTCATCATTGGGACTCCCACAGCCGCTGGTACCTATCCGGCGTGGATCGCGGTGGCCAACGCCGCGGGATCGAGCGGGAGGTGGGTGAGCTTCACGATCGCACCGGCGATCCCTCCCGGCAAGCCGACCGCGTTGGTGCCGGTTACGATCGGCTCCAGCGTCATTACACTCTATTGGAACGCTCCGACCGGCAGTCCTGCCGCGGCGTCGTACGAAGTGGAGGCCAACAACGTCTCGTTTGGCACCACGACTGACCGGACGATGACGCTCACCGGCCTTACGCCAGGCACACTCTATAATCTCAAGGTGCGGGCGGCGAGCGCCGCCGGGGTGTGGTCTCAGTGGAGCGCCGACTACATCGCTGCCACCGCTCCCGCCGTCGCACCGGGCCGATCGGCCTCGGTCTGGATGGAGCTGCCGCATCGGCAGCGAGACCCAAACAACGGGGTGCTCAATTCGCTGTACTACACCGGCGTCCAAGACGAGATCCTGCCCTTTGCACCGGACGGAGTCATTGGTTTTCGCTGGGTCGACTATCAACCGTCCTATACGATTTCAGCGATTGGTTACGACGACGGGATCTCGCTCAATGACTATTGGAGTTTTTTCAACTCATCGGGTGCCGACGGGAGTTCCGTCTTCGCTCCCCGGTTCGCGATGCCGCCGCTTTTGTTCGCGAATCTCACCAGCTTGATCGCTTCGGTTGAAGCGACCTACGCGACGAAGGAGGGCGAGACCTATCAGGTGTACGAGGATCCCGTGGGCAGTCCTGTGTTTAGTCCGACCAATTTGGATCTGCTCGGTGAGGAATTTCCAAGCCCGAGCACAGGAACGCACTCCGTCATCTTCCCGAATTACGAACTCATTTCGGTGTACCGCCCGTCTTTCTACGTGGTGCGCCGGGGAAAACCGATTGGTGGCGCGCGCATCACCCTGTCTGGTGCGGGACCGACGACGGTCGGCATTCGTACGGTCGGCGGTTCGAGTGTGCCGACGGCGGGCCCGATTACCATTGGTGGAATGACCATCGATGTCGGTGTCGGCACGGGTAGCGTCGCATTTCCTGGGGGTGGGACGATATCCATCAACGGCGGGGTCGTGTCGGTCGCGGGAATTGCCGGACTGCCGAACGGACCCATTGTTGGAACTGTCGGCTTAGGCGGTTTGGGATCGGTCGAGGTCGACACTGTTGGAAACGCGACGGTGACCGTCGGAGGTGGAGTGCCGGTGATGAGCGGTGTGGTCATTCGCGCCAATGCTGCGGGCGGTGGCGAGATCGCGCTGGCGAACGGAGTGGGGATCAGCGTTTCGAGTGCGGGGCGGATGGGACTGACGTTGCCACCCGGCACGGACCCGACCACAGTGCAGGCGGTGGACATTGCGACCAGAATTCTCTCTGTCGGCGCGGGCGCGGTGATTTCGGTGCGTGACGCCTTGGGCGTTATAACGCCGCTGCCGACCTCAGGAGTGCTGGGCGCGCTCGACGCTGCGATTACGTCGAAGGGTCTGTACGAGGTGGGCATCAAACTCGGAACCGATTCGACGTTCTGGTTCGATGTGTTCACGTTTCCCAAACCCAGAATAGCCGTGGACGCAAACCGCGACGGGGTGATTGCGTTCGACGCGAGCGATGCGACCACATCGGAGAAGCCGTATCGGTTTTGGATTAATGATGATATTGATCGGGAACATGCGGTGGATGGCAGCGACTCGGAGCAAGACGACATAAGTCCCGCCGAGGCCGCGGCGAACAACTGGCAGCCCGATTGGAAAAACGACTACATCAAATCCAAACGCGACCTTGAGGACTTTGTGCGGCTGTGGATTAGCACCAGCGGCATCAACGACTCGATCAGGAGCGGCCAGTTGTTCCTTGGCTTGAAATGGACCAACGTCACCGGAACACCCGCGATCAAGCTCTACCCGCATATCGATCCTGACGGCAGCACAAAATACCTGACCGATGACTCGATGGCCCAGCAACAGCTCGATGGGATTCTTGGCGTCGTCTTGAGCCATGCCATTCCTGATGGGCGTGACGATGACCGCGCTGGTTCGCATACGGTTATCGAGGGTGACGGAGTGTTTGTCTTGCCCACCTTTCTTTTTTACAATCTGACGGAAGCCAAGGCGAAGACTTATCTGCTCTTCGAAGGCTGCAAGGCGGGCAAGGGCCAGCTCAAGCTTGTCATTCTCAAGAAAGATGGGACGAACTACACGGAAATCGGTGACGGCGGTAGCGTGCGGCTCGACCTCAAGAAAATCGGCGACATGTATGAACACTGGTCCGTCGGCAACGGCAGCGGTGCGACACCTGATCAAGTAGCGGGCCGCATCGCATCCGAGACCGGAAGTAGCAGTGCCTTCAGTTACACGACCAGCAGTCCCGAAGAGCAGAAATATGTCCTTTTCGTTCACGGCTGGAACATGGAGAAATGGGAGAAGGAGCGTTTCGCCGAGACCGCTTACAAGCGCCTTTACTGGCAGGGCTACAAAGGCCGCTTCGGCCTCTTCTCGTGGCCGACGACGAACAATTTTGGCAGCGTGATGACAGCGATCCTCGATAACACAAATTTTGATCGGGGCGAGTACAGCGCATGGCGCTCGGCTGCGCTGCTGCGGCAGTTGTTGCAGACGTTGAACTCGGCTTACGGTGGCGAGCTTTACGTGCTTTCGCACAGCATGGGCGGCATAGTCACGAGCGAGGCTTTGCGATTGCAAAGCGATGCCAACGGCGGGCGAATCGCCAAAGTATATGTCGCGAGCCAAGCGGCGCTCTCGGCTCACGCCTACGACGGCACATTGTCGGATGCAGTGGGCTCGTCCAATGCTCTCCAATGGAACTACAACCATCCGCAAGTCCCGAACGGCACACAAAATTACGGCCCACAGACGGCCAACGTTTACAAGAACTGGACTGCGTTTGTGCTGAATGGGTCGGCGGTCTCATCGTCGGCCGTTGGCACGTTGGTCAACTTCTACAATGAGAACGATTGGGCGCTGTCGGCTCCGGTGTGGCAGTTCAATCAGATCACCAAGCCAGATTTTGCCGACTCGCCCAACTTGCTTTGGGAATACTACTACGTTGGAGACTTCACCGGTGTTCCTGCCAACGACGGCTTCCGCAAAGTAGGCAAATACACGAATCTGTCGGGCGAGGTTATCCTTGGTCCGGGCAACCGGACGACGTTGCAGGATCGCTACGAGATCATGTCGTTTGATTCCGAGTCGCGCGTGAAGGCCTTTGGTGCGACACCGAATATTAGTCAGGGAATCAGTGGGGCGGTAAATCTTCGTTCAAGCGCGATCTGGCCAGCCGACCCTGACAATCACAGCGCCCACAAGTGGCACAGCGGCGAGTTTCGCTCCACAATCCAACGTCAGCGAAATTACTGGAAGGCGCTATTGAGCACCGACGCGTTCAACATCCCGACCACCACACTGCCATGACCACGCGGCGCAAAGCCCTCATTATTGTCGCGCTCCTTGTGGTGTTGCTCTTGGTGTTTTGGCTGTGGCGTCGACAGACGACGCCGGGACAGCGGACGGTGTCGACGCAGGCAGCGACCAACTCCGTAACATCCAAAACGGAACAAGGCTCGGCGAGTGGTGCGCAATCTTCGAGCGCGTCCACATCGCAACAGCTCGCGACTCCTACCACGCGAAAACCAAGTCCGGAGCTGAAGCGCACATTCGAAACGCTGAATCACAATCCGATTGAGTTTTACGGCCGTGCCCTCGACCAGTTTGGCGTGGCCGTTGCCGGAGCGGAAGTGACAGGCAGTGTGCTATACAACACTGGCACGGCGTCGGGGCGGAAGGTGGCCTCTGCCACAACGGATTCCAACGGCTACTTTCAATTTGCCGGGTTGGAGGGACAAAGTCTCGGCATCGATCTCAAGAAATCCGGCTACGAGTTTAACGCGCGCAATACGCTGTTTTGGTATTCCTATTTTGAGGCCGACCACAAACGGCACCAGCCCGATTCGAGAAACCCCGTCATCTTCATCCTTTGGAAAAAACAGGCCGCCGAGTCTTTGGTGCATTACGACACCGACCACGATATCCCCGCAGATGGAACGCCCATCAGAATCAATCTTGTGACCGGGCAAATCGGAGGACAGGACGCCGATCTCGTCGTGACCGTCTCGCGGACGCCACTGCTCCTGCGTTACGGCGAGCAAGGCTTCGCGTGGACGGCAACAGTCGAGGTTGTTGACGGAGGTCTGATGCGAGCGGGGCAAAAGGACTATTACAATCTTGCCCCCGAGTCGGGCTACGTGCCGCGTTTTGAGTTTACACAGGGGGCACAGAATGTGCACGCCGCACAGGACGAAAAAATCAAATGGATCTGGACTCGTGCGGTCTCGGACGAATTTTTTATCTCCAGTCGGAGCGGAAAGAATTTTGCGCGCGTTTCACTCCGCATCATGGCAAACGCCGACCGCAAGGAAGGTGACAACGTCGCCGCAGTCCGAACCACCGTTTGGTTGAATCCGAACGGGTCACGCAACTTGGAATTTGATCCCGCGAAAGCAATCAAGCAGCAGCCGTGACGCCGATGAAAATCACCCCTCTCCCCAGCCGTATCTTTATCATTCCCGTCGCACTCGCGTTGGCCGCGTCGTTGCACGCGCAGTCAAATGCGACGCCCCCGGCGCTCGGCTTGCTTCGTCTGAAAGCCACCGCGAAGGCGAACGACGCCGCGCCGCTCGCTCCGGGCAAGTACGCCGTCGACGATCTCTCGACCGGCGCCACGACCGGCGTAACCAAGACGAAGAAGGACGACGTCGATCTCCTCACGCTCGACGGCACCAAGGAATGGTCGCGCCCGCTCCGCGGTTCGCCGCGCGATGTGTCCTTCGTTTCGTTCCAACTCCATGCCTCGGGATCGACCGTGGTCGACATCGGGGGGGCCCGGCTTGGCCTCACGCTCAGTCCGGCCGGTGGCAGTCTTCAACTCATGTACGACGATTCCGCGAGCGGTACGCTGCAATGGAAGCCGCTTAACGTCCACCTTGGTACTGGCAAATATGGTGGCAGGACACTCGCTCCGCTTCCGACCCTCACCGTTCGCCTCGATCCCGGAGCGGGCACGTGGGACCTGTTTTCCGGCAGCCGGCTCCTGGCCGACAATTTGCCGATGATCGTAGCGAACAAGGACCGGCGCCAGTTTCTTGTACGGGCTGGTGGCGAGGGCGCGTGGCTTGCAGGCCTGGTGATGGCCGACGAAAATCCGCTCTACGAGGATGCCAACGCCAATGGGATCGACGACACCTTTGAACGACAAAAACGCGGTGCGCTGGCGGCAACTTCCACCAACGCCTCTGAGCGCACGGCCCTCGCGCAGGAATGGAAAGAGGCGCAGCGGCAAAAGGCCCCGCCGGCCCTGTTGGTGAAACGACCCTTTGCGGATGCGGTGGTTGCCGGCCGGTAGCGGCCAAGCGCTGTACGGGCCGCCTTTCTTCATCCCTCGTGAGGGGAGTACTCCAGAGGTGGACATATTGCCGTTCCTCCGCCAATCATGGCCCGAATGCTGAAAGTTGAAGAGAACAGGACTTGGCAAGGAATGCGTCATCGTCCGCAACGTTTGCACAGCCGCAGCCTGCCTGCCTGTGCCAGACTGTGCGCCCCACCACACCCATGACTGCCACGACTGACGGCACCACGGCCCGCACCGCCTCCCTCGACCTCGATTTGATTCGGAAGTATTCGATTCCGGGTCCCCGGTACACGTCTTATCCGCCGGCGACGGGCTTTGCCGCGGTGAATGAATCGCTGCGGCTGGACGAGGCGATTGCAGATGATAACCGGCCGGGCGGCGGGCCGCTCTCGCTGTATTTTCACCTGCCCTTTTGCGAGTCACGATGCTGGTTCTGCGGCTGCAACACCGTCATCACCCGCCGCCGGGATTCTGCCTGCGAGTACTTGGATGATCTCGAGCGGGAGATGCGGCTCACTGCGGCGCGGATGGACACCACGCGTCCCGTGACGCAAATCCACTTTGGTGGTGGCACGCCCACGTTCTTTCCGCCGGAGGAGTTGTGCCGGCTTGGGAAGCTCATCCGTGAGCTGTTTCCGGTGCGGGCGTCCGATTGCGAGTTCAGCGTTGAGGTGGATCCGCGCCGTCTCACCCGGGACCATGTGGTCGCGCTGCAGGAGAGCGGGGCGAATCGCGCCTCGCTCGGCGTGCAGGATACCAACCCGCGGGTGCAACTCGCGATCCACCGGATTCAGCCGCAGGCGGTCAACGAGCAGGCCTTCGCCTGGCTCCGCGAGGCCGGCTTCGGATCGATCAACGTCGACCTGATTTTCGGGCTCCCGCTGCAAACTCCCGAGACGTTTGCGGTCACGATCGATGACGTGCTGCGGCTCGGCCCGGACCGGCTTTCGGTGTTCAGTTACGCCCACGTCCCGTGGATCAAGCCTGCGCAGAAGATTTTCGACGACCGCGCGCAATTGCCGGGCGCCGAGGAGAAGTTGGCGATGTTTGCGACTGCGCACGAGCGTCTCACCGCCGCCGGCTTTGTGGACATCGGTTTGGATCATTTTGCGCGGCCCGACGATTCGCTTGCGATGGCGCAACGTGCGGGGACGCTGCACCGCAATTTTCAGGGGTACAGCACCCAGGCGGGAGCGTCGCTTTACGGGTTTGGGATCTCGTCGATCTCCTCAACCCCCGACTCTTACCGTCAGAATCACAAGACTATCCCCGAATGGCGGGCCGCGCTCGATGCCGGCTTGCTCCCGGTGGAGCGGGGACTGCGTCTGACCGCCGAGGACCAACGGCGGCGGGTCATCATCATGCGTCTGATGTGTGACCGGCGCCTGGACTTTGCGGCGGTTTCCAAGGAACTGGGCCTCGATTTCAGTACGGTGTATGCGCGGGAGTTGGCGAGCCTCGCCGATTTGCAGGCCGACGGTCTGGTGCGGGCGACCGGCGCCGGGATCGAGGTCACTGCGCGAGGCGGCCCGCTGCTGCGGGTGATTGCGATGCGCTTTGACCCGCTCTTTGTTGCCGGACCGCGGCGGCACGCCCAGGCAATTTAGTTTGTTCGAGCGGCAGCGGGCCTGCGCAATTACATCAAGCAGTGCGCGTTCAATCGCAAACCGTGCGCAGCCCGCTGGCGTCAAAACGCCGATAGTTGAGGGAAACCCCTTCAACCCCATGAATCTCGCGACTGACTACCTCGGTCTTCGCCTGAGGAACCCGCTCGTCGTCGGAGCGTCGCCATTTTGTGATGACACCTACGTCGCGCGTCGCCTGGAAGATTCCGGGGCGGCGGCGCTGGTTATGCGCTCTCTATTTGAAGAACAGCTGGATCCGCCGCCGGTTCTCCGCCGCCTGCCGGGGCAGTCTGCGACGGAAGCGATGGAATCCTTTCCCGACACTGCCGACTACCAGCTTTCGCCCGAGCGCTACCTGCGGCAGGTCGAACATCTGAAGTCGCAGCTCTCGATTCCTGTGATCGCGTCGCTGAACGGCCACCGGCCCGGCAGCTGGATCGGGTTTGCGGAGCGGCTGGAGCAGGCCGGGGCCGACGCGATTGAACTCAACTTCTATCAGGTTGTCACCGCACCGGCGATTGCAGCGGATCAGGTTGAGACCGAGATGCTGGAGACTGTCGGATTGATTACAGGGGCGGTGAAGATCCCAGTTGCCGTCAAACTTTCGCCCTTCCATGCGTCGGTCGCGCAGCTTTCCGTCGCGCTGGAACTCGCGGGCGCCGCCGGCATCGTGGTGTTTAACCGTTTTTATCAACCGGACATCAACCTCGAGGATGTCGAGGTTCAGTCGACGCTGCGGCTTTCCGAGCCGTCGGAACTGCTTCTCCGGCTGCGCTGGCTCGCCATTCTTTCGCCGCAGCTGCGCGCCTCCCTTGCGGCAACGGGTGGAGTTCACGCGTGGGGTGATGTCGCCAAGTCGATCCTTGCCGGCGCCAATGCGGTGCACGTGGTGTCGGTGGTGCTCAAGCACGGCCCGCCGGTCATCTCCACCCTCTTGCATGGACTGCAGTCGTGGATGCGCTGCCATGGCTACGAGGATGTCCAGCAGCTGTGCGGCCTGTTGAATCTCAAACGTTGCGGCGACCCCGCCGCTTTCGAACGGGCCAACTATATTCGTACGCTGCAGAGTTGGAAGGTGTGACGCGCCCCCCGCCGGTGGGACCAAGATCTGGCAAAGAATCGCCAAGGGCTGCGGAGATCTTCCGCCCCAAAGCGCCGATAATAATGGGGTCAACCAAGCAACCATGGTCGCCCCAAAAACTCCCTATGATCAGGACATCTGTGCGGTGTGTGGCAAGGTCACCGCCGGGGGGCCAAGTTTCATGCGGGTGTATTTGGAGCGTGGACGGCTCGACTTCTGCACTCCGTCCTGCGCGGCCGTCTTCAACGGTAATTCCGAGCGCTTCGACGGCAGGCCGCAGCTGACAGATAGTCCGCCCGCCGTCGTCCGGCCCGAAGTTTGGTCGGATTGACGAAGATCGCAGACTGCCCGGCCCGGCCCCATAAGCCCGATAAAACGGCGGTTTGGCTCACAATTGGCTGGTCGGCGCCGCCGGCGGATGCAAACGTTCGTCGAACTTCAACGACGGTTCCCCAGCATAATTGACAATCATGACAACTCGGATCGGCTTGTTCACCCACAAGGAGAAAATCAAAAAAGGTCAGCCCTCCTCGACTGCTATCTACGTCGAGGTCAGCACCGCGGCGGAACTCGCCGCCAAAGTGGTCGCGTTGGGAGCAAAGCGGGCGGGCCTGATGTGCCGCGACCGTGCAGGCGTCACCCGGCTGGAAGGTAAGATGTTTGAGCCGGCTGAATTGGGCGCCAAGCAGTTCGAATGGCTGACCGCCAAGCCGGAGGCCTTCGAGACCCGCGGGGTTTTCTACGAGTAAGAGATTTCCGTGCGGTGGCCCTGGTTGTTTCCGGTCATCCGACGATGAAGAGTCGGCGTGTCAGCCACCCCGGGTTTAGGTCTTGGCTCGTAGCGTCCGGTGACCATCGGTTTCGGCGCCCAATCCAGCCTGGCCGTTTCCTCCCCGACCGTCGCGAGAATTAAGCAGCTGCTCCGGTCGTTCCACCCTGTTTGCCTTCGCCTCCCTTTTCGCGTCATGAGCCTATTCGATCGCCTCCGGCCCAAATGGAATCACTCCGATCCGGCGGTGCGCGAACAGGCGGTGCGGGAACTCGACGATCAGGCCGTGCTGGAAAAGATCGCGCTTGAAGATCCCTGCGACGCGGTCCGACTGGCGGCGGTTGATCGATTGAAAGTACAGGATGTCTTGGGTTCAATTGCGCGGGGTTCGACTGCCCTGGCCGTGCCCGCCATGAAAAGGCTGACCGACCGGTCGGAAGTTGTGCGAACCGCCAACATCGCCGAACAGTCGATCGTGCGTGAAATGGCGGTGGAGCGAATTGACGACGGGGCAACCCTGCACCGCATCGCCGCCTCCGACCCTGACGCTCGTGTCCGCCTGAAAGCGCGAACGCGAAGTCCGTTTCCCGACCCAACCCGCGATTTTATCCGACGTCGGCTGTCGAAGCTGCGGCCCGCACCACGCCCGCCCGATGTCGCGGCGGAATTTTCAGGGACACTCGAGGAGGTCTGTGCCTCGTTGATTGGAGATACGCGGTTTAAGATCAACGGGGGGATCGAGCACCACGACCCGGCCGCTGCGACGGCGCACGACCAGACCAAGGCACCGTTTGGCGGTTCAGCGGACGACAGCGACGCGGCGCCGGAGTTGTCCACCCAGTTTTTGGCGTTCAAGCGTGGGGAGCGCGGTGAACCTGCCCGAACCGGTCTTGCCGCTTATTTTCAAATCAAGATCTGGCGGACGGATCGAGATGTCTACGAGTACCGCGCATTTGAAAAACGCGTCGATGTCAGCCCGGACACGGCGAAGTGGAGCCGGATCTCAAGCGGAACAGCCGCGGGGGAGCTTGCACCGGAAGGCGGAACCGCCGGAGGCTAGAATTTTTAGAGCTGTGTCCGCGACGAGACACTCAGGCTGCAGGAGCAACCGGGGGAGTCGGAGTCACAGCGGCGAATTGGCGGGCGGTCTGCGCCAGGCGCCGTCCTGAGGCGATGCAATTGGCCAGCGAGATTCCGTCGCGGCAGTTCCCGCCGATAAAGAGACCGGGGGCGCTCTGTTCAAAGGCCGTCACCGTTTCATGGTGCCGACGGTAGCCAAGGGTGTATTGCGGGATGGCCCTCGGCCATCGTTGCACGTGCACATACGCGGGCCGGGCCTTCACGCCGAGCAGGGAGGTGAGTGCTTCCTGGACGACTCTCAGGAGCTCGTCGTCTTCGAGCAACGCCAGTTCCGGTTGACGCGTTCCGCCGACGAAGGTCGTGAGGGCGACGTGTCCGGCGGGGGCCCGACCGGCAAACATCGAACTGGAAAAAAGCGTGCCGAGAATTCGCGCGCCCTCGATCTCGGGTACGAGCACCCCGAAGCCGTCGAGTGGATGCGCGACGTCGTCCCTCCGGTAGCCGGTGAAGACTGAGGCGACGGGCGGGTGCTCGATTTGGCGAAGGCTGCCGAGCCCGTCGGGCTGTGGGACACCGTTGAAATTCAGGCCGACCAGGGCATCGGCAGGGAGGGCACAGACCACCGAGGAGAAGATTTCCCGGCGGATGATTCCGGCGGTTTCACTTTCGATTTCCCAAAAGTGGCCGTGGGGCCGGATCGTCCGCACCTTCGTGTTGAGCCGCAGGGCCTGGCCGAGCGAACGGGCCAGCGTCCGGGGCAGTTCCTCAAGACCCTCCGCAAACGAAAACATGCGTCCCTTGGGGCCGCCGGTTGTGTTGCGCCGGGCGAATGCGCCGCGGATCAAGGACCCGTGCTCCTGTTCGAGCGCGAACAGTTTGGGAAAGCCGTCGCGGACGGACAGTCGCCGGGGATCTCCGGCGTAGACTCCTCCGACGAACGGGTTCACCGCGTAGTCGAGAAATTCGCGGCCGAGCCGGCGCACCACGAAATCAGCCACGCTCTCGTCACGGTCGGCCGGCCCCCGCGCGCGGAAGGGCTCGCCGAGCAGCGCCAGCTTGGCACGTTGGGAAAAAAGCCGGGTGGTCAGGAAGCTCGCGGGTGAGGATGGCATCCGCAGCGGGCGTCCATGGCGGACGATGTATCGGTTGGCCGCCGCCGGGGAGGCGTATTGCCGGTGGTCGCCCAGCCCGACCGCCGTGATGAACTCCCCGACCTCCGGCGAACTCTCCAGCAGTGAGTTCGGACCGAGTTCGTGCAGCCAGCCGTCTTGGCGGAAGCTGCCGATGGCGCCGCCCGAGCGTCCTGAAGATTCAAATACAACGGGGGCGAGACCGGACTGGCGCAATTGCCAGGCCGCGGTCAGGCCGGTGATGCCGGCGCCGAGGACGGCGACGTTGGGGGTGGGTGGGATGGGGAGCATGGGAGGGCGGCCGGTCAGTCGATGGCGTCCATCACCTTGAACACGATGGGCACGCGCATGCGAGTGTTGACCTTCCGCCCGTTCTTGATTCCCGGCCGGAATTTCCAGCGCGACACCCCGGTGACGGCGGCTTCGTTGAAGCTGGTGTGGGTCGAATCGAAGACGATGACCTCCAGCACGCGGCCTTCGACATCGACGATGAACTCGACGACCACCGACGCGGACAGGCCTTCGCGGCGCATCCCAAACGGATATGTGGGGGAGGGTTGCAGCACGGGTTCGGGCTGCCGGTCGAGATCCTCCGGGTTGAAGATTTTTCCGATGCTCTCCGCGATCCGGGTGGCACGGGTGAAACTCGCGGGAATGATGCTGATATTGGCCTGACTGAGGTCGGGCTTTTCCAAGAGGGACGCCAGATTCAGGGGCTGCACGAAATCGTTGGGCCGCGCCAATTGCGGCAGGTCGGATTGCATCGGCACCGGAATCGCGAGATCAGGCACGGGTGTGGAATCGTCGCTCGGGGCCGGATCCGGCTCTTCGAGCTCCTTTAGTTCCGGAATGCTCAGGCGAATCATGTTCAACGGTTCGGCGATCACCACCCGGGCGGCTTTGCGGTGGGCCAGCAGCGGGCCGAAGAACAGCGTGGCGTGAAGTCCGGCGGAGACGAGGATCGCGAAGACCACGGCGCTCCGCGAAATGTGGCTGCTCTCGTAGTGGCAGACGCTCTTGGCGGTGGCGGGTGCGGACTGGCGGGGAGGACGTGGAGTCGCCGGCACGGGCGCCACGGAATCGAAGGGCGTGGGGTAGTGCGTTATCATGGCCACATTTTACTCCCCGATGGGTGTCCCTGCTTGTCATGGCTTGGTGTTGGCTGCGCATCGCTTGCCGCGCGGCCTCACTCCCCTGTTGCCTGCATTGCGACGTGTGAAGGGCAGTACAAGATATGCGCAGGCCTTCTTAACCGATGCGCAGTATCTGCACTTTGCTCCCAGATGGGTGGGGCCCACTATGGTACAGTTCCTTTTCCGCCATGCCCAACAACTGGAAGTCCCGGTCAGTCTCTGCGGCCGATGTCGTCTCCGTCGCCCGGAGCGGCACCAACGTCTTTGTGCACGGCGCCGCCGCCACTCCGACCCCGCTGCTGGAGGCGCTTTGTGCCCGGCGCGACCTGGCCGACGTGCGCCTCTACCATCTTCACACCGCGGGCACGGCGCCCTTCGCCGCGCGCGGCCGAGAGAATGAATTCAGGTCGGTTTCGCTGTTCACCGGCGCGCCGCTGCGTCAGGCAATCGCGGAAAACCGGGCGGACTTTGTGCCGATCTTCCTGTCCGACATCCCCGGTCTTTTTCTTTCCGGCAACGTTCCCCTTGATCTGGCCATTCTGCAGGTGTCGCCACCGGACGCTCATGGTTTCTGCTCTCTCGGCACTTCCTGCGACGCCGCCAAGGCTGCCGCGGAAACGGCCCGCGTGGTCGTTGCGGAAATCAACGAGCAGATGCCCCGCACGCACGGCAACAACGTCGTGCCCCTTGAACGGATCCACGCCTTTGTCGCCACCGACCGGCCCCTGCACGAGCATTTGCCGGGCGTTGAAACCGCGGTGGAGGCTCGCATCGGTGAAATCGTCGCCGGTCTTGTCGAAGACGGCTCCACGCTGCAAATGGGGATCGGTGGTATTCCCGACGCGGTGCTCGCCCGGCTGCACGACAAGCATGACCTTGGCATCCACACCGAGATGTTTTCCGATCGGGTGGTCGACCTGGTCGAATCCGGTGCCGTGACCAACCGCCTGAAAACGGTGGGGGCCGGCCGGATCGTGACGAGCTTCATCAATGGCACGCGCCGACTGTTCGACTTCGTGCATGACAACCCGCTGGTCGCATTCTACCCCTGCGACTGGACCAACGACACCTCCGTCATCCGCAAGAATCCCAAGGTCGTCGCAATCAATTCCGCGATCGAGATCGATCTCACCGGGCAGGTCTGCGCCGACTCGATCGGTCACCGGATTTTCTCCGGCATTGGCGGGCAGATGGACTTCATCCGCGGCGCCGCACTCTCACGCGGCGGCAAGCCGATCATCGCAATCCCGTCCACGGCGGCCGGGGGCAAGATCTCGCGGCTGGTGGTTCAGCTGAACGCCGGCGCGGGGGTGGTGACGACCAGAGGCCACGTGCACTGGGTGGTGACGGAATACGGCGCGGTCAATCTCCATGGTAAATCGCTGCGCGAACGAGGTGATGCCCTCATTTCCATCGCTCATCCGGATTTTCGCGCGGAGTTGCGTCGCGACTTGTCCCAGGCCCGAAGCTTTCCGTCGAAACCCGTCCTCGCATGAAGCCGTCAACTACAGGAGGATGATTCGATGACTTTCACCTCAACCAATCCCCAGCAAAGCCGCACGGTCGTCGCCCAGCTGAAGCGGTCGCAGATTTTCCGTGACTACGAGCAGGCGTTTCGGGAGACGACCGGGCTGCCGATCAATCTGCGGCCGATTGAGGCGTTCGACCTTCCGCATCACGGCGATCCGAAGGAGAGTCCGTTTTGCGCGCTGATGGCTCAGTCCAACCACTCCTGCTCGGCCTGTCTGCAGCTCCAGAAGAAAGTGGAGGAGGAGGCCCGGCTTGAACCGAAGACGCTGAAGTGCTTTGCGGGCCTCTGCGACTCCTCCGTGCCTGTGCGGGTCGGGGACAACCTGATCGCCTTCCTGCAGACCGGGCAAATTCTGCTGCACGCGCCGGCGAAGGCGGATTTTGCCAAAGCCACGAAGCAGCTCGTGCAATGGGGGACCGAGGTCGATCTCAAGCGGCTGGAGGAGGCGTATTTTCAAACCCGCGTCGTCACGCGCAAACAGTACGAGTCGATCCTGCGGCTGCTCACGATTTTTGCGCAGCATCTCTCCGCGCTCAGCAACCAGCTCATGGTGGAAAAGGCGTCCGAGGAGCTCCCCGCGGTCGCCAAGGCTCGCGCCTACATCACCGAGCGCCACGCGGAGGAGCTCTCGCTCACCGAGGTGGCGGGTGCGGTGAACATGAGCGCGTTTTACTTCTGCAAGACCTTCAAGAAGGCGACGGGGATGACCTTCACCGACTACCTGGCGCGGGTGCGCGTGGAGAAGGTGAAGAACCTCCTGCTCAATCCGCACAAACGCGTGAGCGAGGCCGCCTACGAGGCAGGATTCCAGTCGCTCTCCCAGTTCAACCGCGTTTTCCGCCGGATCGCGGGCGAATCGCCCACCGTGTATCGCGAGCGCTTGCACGGTCCGCCGGCGACGTGATTCCGGCGGACCTTGATCCGCATCAAGGCATCGCGCCGAGTGCCAGGGTAGAATTTCCCCGACGTGGAGTGCAACGCCCTCCGTTTTCCCCGCCAAATTACCCCGATGAAACACCCATGAAGCTGAAGCGGATTGCCTTTTACCTCGGCGCCGGACTTTGCCTCGGCGCGGGATCCCTGCACGCGCAGGGCGCTCCCGACTATGAGCAGCCTCCGGTGAGCTATTCCGAAACCCCGTCAACCGACGCCCTGGTCGTGTTGCAACAGCGCATCGCGGCGGGAGAACTCGCCTTTGCCGGTCGTGACCGCGAGGTGCTGAAGACCCTGCTCGACGCGCTTGGGGTGCCGGTCGCAAGCCAGATGCTGATTTTTTCCAAGACGAGCCTGCAACGCGGCCGAATTCGTCCGGACCAACCCCGGGCGCTGTATTTTGCCGACTCGGCCTATGTCGGGTGGGTCCCCGGAGGCTTGATGGAGGTGGCGGCGATCGATCCGCAGCTCGGCCCGGTGTTCTACGCATTTGATTCCTCGGCAATCCGGCACCAGGGACCGAAAATTGTGCGGGATGGCGACTGTCTGCGCTGTCATGGCGGGACGTTTGTTCGCGACATCCCCGGGGTGTTCGCCCGTTCGGTGTTCTCCGATGGCAATGGCGAACCGCTGCTCCGGCACGGCACGCAAATCGTCGAGGACGACACGCCCTTCGATCAGCGCTGGGGTGGCTGGTACGTCACGGGTTACCACGGGAAGGAGCCGCATCGCGGCAACGCCTTCGCGTCCGAGCGCGGCGACGAACTGGTGTTTGCCCCGGCCGAGCAGCGCCCCGATGAGCTTTCCGCTTTTTTCAATCCCTCCGAATACCTGCGGCCAACCAGCGACGTCGTCGCGCTGATGGTCTGCGAGCACCAGATGGCGATGCAAAACAGCCTGACGCGTGCGGCCTTCATGGGACGCAAGATGATCGCCTACCAGCATGGCCTGCAGAAAACATTCAAGGAGCCGGAGACGGACGAACCCACCTACGACAGTGTGAAGAGCGTGTTTGCCAGTGCGGTGCAGGATGTGATCGACCGCCTCCTTTTTCGCAATGCGGCGCCGTTGCCGGCGGGGGTGGATGGCAGCGCGGAATTTCGGAAGACATTCGCCGCTGGCGCCCCCCGCAGCGCGGCGGGCCACGCCCTGAAGGATCTTCAGCTGAAGGATCGGATCTTCTCCCAACGTTGCAGTTATTTGATCTACTCCGCGTCGTTCCGGGCTTTGCCGGTTACGCTGAAAGTCAGAATCCTCGATCGCCTCCAGGCGGCGCTGCGCAGCCGCGATCCCAAGGATCGCTACGCCTATCTCGGGGCCGAAGAAAAACAGCGGATCTACGACATCCTCATCGAGACGCACCCCGATGCCAGAGAACGCTGGAGGGGCGGCGATGCCGCCGGGAAATCTGCTTCCACCCGTTGGTGAGTCCGTCTGATTTTCTCCTCGCGGTAGATTTCGTCCCCCGCTTGACGGTGATCAAGGCCGGCCCCGGCCGGGTGCATTAAACTGGCGCATGGAAAACGTCCGGTCTGTGAGTAACGTCTCAATGTTTTCGCAATGGCGTGATCTGGTGTGGCCGCGGGAGCACGGGAGTTGGTCTTTCGTGCTTGAACCGGTGGCGTTGGGATTGATTGCGGTGCCATCGGTGGCGGGAGGCGGGCTGGCGGTCGCAGTGGTTGCGGCGTTTTTTGCGCGTCGCCCGCTCGGGATCGCGGTGCGCGATCCGGACGCGGACCGCCGTCGCGCCGCTCGTGTTGCGTTCGGTGTCTGTGCCGGGATGGGGTTGCTGGGGCTGTCGGTTGCGATGGCGTTCGCCGGCGTCACATGGCTCCCGTGGCTGTTACCTTCTGTTGTCGCCGGAGCCGGCTTCCTGGCCTTTGATCTGCGCCGGGCTGGCCGCTCCGGGTTGGCGGAGATTTCCGGTGTGGCCTCTTTCGGCCTTCTGCCGGCGGCGTTTGCGGCGGTGGGTGGTGCCACACCCGCGTTGTCGGTTGCGCTCGCAGTGGTGATGTGTGGTCGCGCGGTGCCGACGGTGCTGTGCGTGCGTGAGGCTTTGCGCGGGGCCAAGAGTGGAGTGACGCATCGTCTCCCTGCGTTGCTGGCGGCATTTTTCGCCGTGGCGGTCGCGGCGGCCTTGGTCGCCGACGGTGCGGCGCCGTGGGTGGCGGTCGCGGCTCTGGCGGTGCTCGCGCTGCGCGCGCTGGCGCTATTGGTGTTTCCGCGGCCTGCGCTCCGGGCGCGCTCGATCGGGATGATTGAGGCGATGCTGGGCGTGGCTTTCGTCGCCGCCGTCGGCGTTGCCGCGAACTGAAGGTCCGCAATCCGCGCGGCGTGCGCGCAGGACACGCGAAGCCGGTTCCACCAACGGTGTGCGACCCTGTGCGCTCCACCATGGCGTACCATGATGGCATCTCGGGCGACGGCGCCCTCGCTTTCGCTTGATGCGCGTCAAGGCGTGAATCCGAACCCTGTGGTAGCCTCTCGCATCGTCCACCGATCATCATGAAAAATACCCCCCTCCCTGCACGGCTGAGCGCCGCATTCCTCCTCTCAATCCTGTTGTCTGCGGCCGCGGTCTTCGCCGCCGAAGGCACGGTCCTCGCCCCCAAGGGAGGCGCGCCGCTCGCCGCCGATCTCCCGGTCGAGACCGCCGTTCTCACCGAGGCGCCGCAGGTGCCTCCCGCGATCACGCGGCGGCACGCGGCGAAGGTCATCGTCAACCTCGAGGTGCGCGAAGTCGTCAAGCGGCTCGCCGACGGCGTGGAGTATACCTTCTGGACGTTTGGCGGCAACGTCCCCGGCTCCTTCATCCGCGTGCGCGAGGGCGACTTCGTCGAATTCCGGTTGAACAACCATCCGACCTCGAAGATGCCGCACAACATCGACCTTCATGCCGTCACCGGACCCGGCGGCGGCGCGGCGTCGTCGTTCACGGCGCCGGGTCACTCGTCGAAGTTTTCGTTCACCGCGCTCAACGCCGGACTCTATGTCTATCATTGTGCGACCGCGCCGGTGCCCATGCACATTGCCAACGGCATGTACGGTCTAATCCTCGTCGAGCCGAAGGACGGACTGCCCCGCGTCGATCGCGAGTACTATGTGATGCAGGGTGAGATTTACACGTCTGGTCGCAACGGTGAGCCCGGGTTGCAGACCTTCGATCCCACGAAGGCGGAAGATGAGCGCGCCCCCTATATTGTGTTCAACGGCGCGGTCGGCTCCCTTGTGGGCGACAAGGCTCTGCAGGCCAAGGTCGGGGAAACGGTGCGCATCCACTTCGGTGTGGGCGGACCGAATGTCACGTCTTCGTTTCACATCATCGGTGAGATTTTCGACCGCGTGTATCTCGAAGGCGGATCAGTCGCGCAACACAACGTGCAGACCACGATGGTTCCGTCCGGTGGTTCCACGATGGTCGAGTTCAAGGTCGACGTGCCCGGCACCTATATTCTCGTCGATCACTCACTGTCGCGCGCCTTCAACAAGGGCGCTCTGGGCATGCTCAAGGTCACCGGCCCGGAAAACCGGCTGATCTATTCCGGCAAGGAGGTCGACGAGGTCTATCTCGGGCAGGCGTCGGACGCCGGTTTCGCGGCGAGCAAGCGCGAAGCGGAACTGGTCGCCGCCAAGGAAAAGGCGATCGCTTCGAACCCGCAGATTGCGACGATCACCAAGGATATTCAGATCGAACGGGGCAAGAAAGTCTTCCTGACCTCGTGCTTCGCCTGCCACACGGCCACGGGCGAAGGCCTGCCGGCGGTGTTTCCTCCGCTCGCAAAATCGGATTTCCTCAAGGCTGACAAGGACCGCGCGATCAAGATCGTGCTGAAGGGCCTCAGCGGCCCGATCATCGTCAATGGCAAACCGTTCAACAACGTGATGCCGCCGCAGGAATACACCGACGAGCAGGTGGCCGACGTGCTTACCTATGTGATGAACTCCTGGGGGAACGATTTCGGTTCGGTCTCACCGACCGAGGTCAAACGCGTCCGCGGGGAAAACAAATAATTTCATGTGCCACCGTCCGTCATTCACCCAGCTGATCGTCGTGACGCTGATCGCGGTCGCGACACCGGGTGCGCGGGCGGAGGAAATCCGTTCGGTCACGGCCGCCCTGCCGCCGCCTCCGGGAATGGTCCTCATCCCGGCGGGAAGTTATTCGCCGCTGCTCCGCGGTAAGGACGAACCGGAGCGCGTCGCGGTCGATGCGTTCTGGCTCGACGCGCGTCCGGTGACCAACGGCGAGTTTCTGGTGTTTGTGCGTGACCACCCCGAGTGGCGGCGCTCGCGGGTGAGCCCGTTGTTCGCCGACAGTGGCTACCTGGGCGATTGGGCGGGGGACCTGGATCCGGGGGACATCGCGCCGGTCGATGCGCCGGTCGTGCGTGTGTCATGGTTTGCGGCGCGGGCATTTGCCCGATCGCAGGGTAAACGACTGCCGCTGATCGCGGAGTGGGAGCGGGCGTCGTCGGCGGGATTTTCGATCGCCGACGGTGCGAGCGAGCCGGAATTCAAACGCCACGTGCTCGCCTGGTTTACCCGGCCAACCCCGGTCCCCCTGCCGGCGGTGGGTGGTGGGCGTCCGAATTTTTACGGTGTGCACGACCTGCTCGCGCTGGTGTGGGAATGGGTCGACGATTTCAACACCGCGATGGTGACCGGCGAGTCCCGGGCCGACACGGGACTGGAGCGCGACCTTTTTTGCGGGGCGGGTGCGTCGGGCGCCCGAAATCTCTCCGACTATCCTGCCTTTATGCGCGCCGGATTTCGCAGCTCGCTGCGCGCCAATTATTCCGTGCCCAACCTCGGGTTCCGCTGCGCCCAGTCGCCATGAAACACTCGTTCCCATTCCTTGCCGCCGTTCTGCTCACCGCCTCCGCCGGCTTCGCCGTCGATGCCACCAAGCCGGCGCCGGCGTGTTGCGCCGAGGCAAAACCCGCGGCGACGGTCGCCCCGTGTTGTGCTGAGATGAAATCGGGCACGCCCCTGAGTAACCGCTCGCTTTATCAGCTCGACGCGACGTGGACCGATGACGCCGGCCAACCGGTCCGGCTCGCCACGATGCGGGGGGGACCGATCGTGCTCGCGATGTTCTTCGCCAGTTGCGAATATGCCTGCCCGGTGATTGTGAACGATCTGCAGCGGCTTCGCGCCGCGCTGCCCGCCGACGTTCGCGGCAAGGTCCGACTGGTGTTGGTGAGCTTCGACACCGCGCGCGACACCCCGGCGGCGCTCCGGACCTTCCGCGAACGCATGTCGCTGGATGCCGGCTGGTCCTTGTTGCGGGGCGACGCGGGTTCCGTGCAGGAGCTCGCGATGCTGCTGGGCGTGAAGTTCAAGCAGGACGCGCGCGGACAGTTTGCCCATTCGAACCTCTTCACGCTGCTCAATACGGAGGGCGAAATCGCGCACCAGCATGTCGGGCTCAAGGGTGATTTGGCCGATGTGACCAAGGCCACCCTGCTCGCGGTAAAATAGCGGCCCCGCCCGCCCTTTCCTCTCCCATGACGCCGCAACCACCCGACACTCGAACGCTCGATCTGCGCGCTTTGATCGCGGGTGGCGGCGAGCCGTTTCCAAAAATCATGCAGGCGGTGGGGAGCTTGGCCGGCAACGAGACGTTGTTGCTCGTCACGCCCTTCCTGCCTTCACCGCTGATCGAGAAGCTCCAGTCGGAAGGTTTCGATGCGCGACCGGAACGGATGGGCGATGGTTCCTGGCAGACGCGGTTTACCCGGGGATGAGAACCGTGGCCGACTCCGCCCGCGGTCGTCCCGGGGTGTTTTTTAACGCGACGCGTGCCTGGGACTCGTTTTGAGTCGGATCGTGCCGTCCAATGTGTCACCCCTGCGCAACGCGGCGATCGCGTCGACGTTTCGTTCCTGCCAGCTCTTTTCCGGGCTGCCGGCGGCGGACCTTGAGACGATTGCAGGTTTTTCGATCCTGCGTCGGTTGGAAAAGGACGCCTATCTGTTCCGTGAAGGTGATCCTTCGGAAGGGTTCTACGTCGTGCAAAATGGCGCGATCAACGTCCACCGCGTGAGCGTGGCCGGGAAGGAGCAGGTGATTTATGTGTTTCGGGCCGGCGAATCGCTGGCCGAAGCGTCGCTGGCGGGCGAGCGCGGCTATCCGGCCAACGCCCGCGCGGTGGAGTCTTCGGCCGTCGTGGTGGTGCCGAAGGCGCCGTTTCTCGGTCTGCTCAGCCGGCGTCCCGACCTTGGCCTGCGCATGTTGGGCTCGATGAGCCAGCACCTTCGGGTGCTCGTGGGACTCGTGGAGGACCTGACGTTGAAGGACGTGGAGACGCGCTTCATCCATTGGCTGCTCAAACGCTGTCCGGCGGCCGGGGAAGGCGAGGTCACGGTCGAATTGGGCATGACCAAGCGCGTGCTCGCCGCGGAACTCGGCACGAGCAGCGAAACGCTGTCGCGGACATTTGCGCGGCTGCGGGATGACAGTCTGCTGATGATCGACGGCAACACCCTGCGGGTCCGCGACGTTGCGGAACTGCGGGCCCGTTTCCGGCGGTTGCTCGGCGAGGCGCCGTCAGGGCATGGCTAGGTTCGACGAGGAGGTGGCGGGATGGTGAGCCGCTTCGCGATCCCGAAACTGGCAGACGCCGCAGAAGGCCTCGATTTCGCGCCTCGAAATGTGCTGAAGCACGAGGTTGAGCTCGTTGAACGAAGCGTCGCGCTCGACCGGATCGAGGGGAAACGCGGCCGCCTGGGCGAGCACCAGCGCCTCCAGCATCGCTTGTTCGCCGGCCGCGAAATACGCCAGCAGGGGATTGCGGCCGCAGGGGCAGTCGGGGCGTTCGGCCGAGCCAAAGCGGGCTCGTGTTCCCCGATGCCGCGCCAGCGGATTGGTGAGTGCGGTGAAAATTTCGTCGAGCGTCCAGTCGATCAGATGGACCAACGAATCGGGATGGCCCAGGGGTGAATTGATGGGTTCGGTCCGCAGCAAAGCTTCCCAGCTGCCGCGGATTTGCGGGCGGTGGGCGCGTAGGGCGCTCACGAGGGTTTCTTGCATGGCAAAAATATGCCTGAATCTCTCCTAAGTCGCTGCGCACGCCTTGGCGAAACATGTGCGCCATTTGATATTCTGATAGGCCGCCTTCGTTTTCTCATGCGGTCGGCCCTCGGAATTACCGCGGTGCCTGGTCGTTTCCCAACCGGCCGAGGACGCGCAAAAGTCCGTCGAGAATCGTCAACGGATGCGGCGGCCAGCCGGGGATGAAGAGATCAACCGGTACAATTGATGCGGCACCGTTTCTGACCTCCGGGCTGCCCGCGAACGGCCCGCCGGAGATCGCACACGTGCCAACGGCGATGACGATCTTCGGCTCCGGCACGGCCTCCCACGTCTTGCGCAGGGCCAGTTCCATATTCCGCGATACCGGTCCGGTGATGACGAGTCCGTCCGCGTGGCGGGGTGACGCCACGAACTGAATACCGAAGCGGCCCAGATCCCAGCCGATGGTGCCGAGCACGTTGAGGTCAGCCTCGACTGAGCCGTCCCCGCCGGCACTCACCTGGCGCAGCCGCAGTGAGCGGCCGAATAGTCTTCGCAGTTTCTCGTCGAGCGCCGCCGCCAGACGGACTTCTTCGTGGCCGGGGGCGCCCAGCACCAAATCCTCCCGGCGGCGCACCGCCATGCGATGGTCGCCGGTTTGGGTGATCGCGCCATGCGGACACGCGTTGACGCACTCCGCGCAAAACAGGCACCGGCCAAGATCGAGGGAAATCCCCTTGCCGCGCGGTTGGATGATGGCCTCGGTGGGGCACACCTCCAGGCATTGGTCGCAACCTGCCGGACACTTTGCGGCCTCGACACGCAGCGTGCCGCCGTGCCGATCAGGCAGCGCGGGCGCCGGTCCCTGCGGATAGGCCATCGTCTCGCAGCCGCGCTTCAGCCGATGGGTGAGTGTGTCGAGGACGAACATGGCGAAGGGGAGCGGATCAGAGATCGAAGCCGCAATACGAGAGGTTGAAGCTCTTGTTGCAGAGCGGGAAATCCGAAATCGCCTGGCCGCGCAACGCGAGCGCCAGGCCGCTCCAGTTGTGAAACGACGGGTCGACGAGCTTGTAGCGGCGAAACTGGCCCGCGGCGTCCGTCAGCGCCACGTGACACACTTCGCCGCGCCAGCCTTCGACGAGCGCGACGGTGAGACATTCGCCCGCGGCCGCCGGCAGGCCGGTCCGAAGGTCACCCTCCGGTGGCGCGGCAAGTTGCTCCAGAATGAACTGACCTGAGCGCTGGATCTCGAGCCAGCGCACGCGGGCGCGGGCGAAAACATCGCCTTCGGGCCAGACCGCCACGGGAACTTGCGCCACGCGATGCCAGCCGGCGGGATGATCGTAACGCACGTCGCGCACCAGCCCGCAGGCCCGCGCGGCCGGCCCGACCAGCCCAAGCTCGGTCGCCTGTCGGGCGAACACCGCCCCGGTGTTTTCGAATCGCGCGCGCACCGACGCGGCGTCCCAAAGCCACGCGGCGGCCTGCTCGACGTCGGCGAGGGCCGTGTTGAGTCGTGCGGCAAACGTGGCCGCCCGCTCCGGATCAAGGTCGTGCCGGCAGCCGCCGGGACGTACCAGGCCACGGCCAAAGCGATTGCCGCACAGCAACGCGGTGAGATTGAGAAAATCGCCGCGGATTTTTCCGCAGGCCGCCGCCGTCGGCAGAAACGCGACGTCGCCGGCCAGCGCACCGAGGTCGCCGCAATGGTTGGCCAGCCGCTCGAGTTCGAGGGCGATCGCCCGCACCCACTGGGCCCGCAGCGGCGCCTCGGTGTCGGCGAGGGCTTCGAGCGTCATCGCATAGGCCGTGGCGTGGCCGATCGTCGTGTCGCCCGCGACCGCCTCGATCCGGCTCATCGTGGCGCGATGCGGTCCACCGATGAGCCCGGCTTCCACACCGCGGTGCTGGTAGCCGAGCGCGATTTCCAGATGCAGCACCTCCTCGCCCGCGCATTGGAAACGAAAATGTCCGGGTTCGATTACCCCCGCGTGTACCGGTCCGACGGCGACTTCGTGAACCTCGCGACCCTCGACGCGAAAAAAATCCCCGTTCGCGGGCGCGGTCCCATCGCTCCGCCGGACTGGCTTGAGCCACGGATGTCCTTCCGGGGTGACGCCGTGCTGTTCCCACACCTCACGTTCGAACAGATGAGCCTGCGGATGGGTGACTGTCAGCGCTGGATACGAGCCCGTAAACGGCAGGCTGCGAGCGGCGGCCAGGGTGTTGTCGGCGTCAAACGCCACGATGGCGACGAGCCGGGTCGCATCGCACTCGGCCACGCCGAACCAGGCGCACAGGCGGCCGCCGCGGTCGAGTTCGAGGGCGGTCGCGCGCACGAGGTCCGCCACCGGCGATTCGGGAATGTCCGACCAGGCGAGGCGGCTGGCGTTGGCCAGCGGAGCGAAGGACGGCGCGCGGCTCATGGGGTGGGGAAGAGGTGTGCGACGGCGGCGGTCCACGCCGTGCGCAGCACCTCGGGTGTTGCCAGGCCGAGCCAAAGCGAAAAACCGAGTAGCAACAGCGGTGGCACAACGACTCCGGCGGTTTCCGGAAAGCGTTTGCCAACGGCGCGCGCGGCGGTGCGCGGCCGGCCGTCGACAATGGCGAACACCAGCCGGGTGAGTCCGAAAAACGCCAGGAGCAGGCAGGTGAGGAACAGGGCGGCGGCGGCGGCGTGGTGAGTTTCAAACGCGGTTCGCACGATCAGCAGTTCGCTGAAAAAAGGTCCGAAGGGCGGGCAGGCCGTGACGACGAACATACCGGTGACAAAAATTGCCGCCGAGCGCGGCGTGAGCAGCGACATGCCGCCGACTTCGTCCATGGTCCGCGCGCCCGCGGCGCGGCGGATATTGCCGCCGCTGAGGAAGAGTGCGCCCTTGGTCAGGCTGTTGCCCCACACGTGGAAGAGGGCGGCCCAGACGCCGACGCGGCCGAACGAGGCGGCGATGGTGAGGATTCCCATGTGCTCGACGCTCGAATACGCGAGCATCCGCTTGAAATCGCGCGTGCCGAGGAGAAAGAGCGCCGCCACGACCATCGAGAAAAGCCCGATGGCGAGGAGCGTGCGGTCGGCGACGGGACCCGCGCCCGCCGCCGCGACCACCGCGCGCACCCGCAGCAGGGCGGTGAACGCGACCGTCGTGACGCCGCCCGCGAGCAAGGCGCCCACGATCCCTGGCGCCTCACCGTAGGCGTCGGGTTTCCAGGTGTGCATCGGGGCGAGACCCATCTTCGTGCCATAGCCGATCAGCAGCAGCACCCAGGCGATCAGCACCCACGGGCGCGACAGGCCGGTCCCCTGGGCGGTGAGCGCGGCAAACGTCAGATCGCCGCCGCCGCCGCCGTGGAGCGAGGCGTAGCCGAGGCAGAACGATCCCAGCAGCGACAGCGCGATGCCCGTGCCGCCGACGAGCAGGTATTTCCACGTTGCCTCGAACGCGCGCGCCGTGCCGTTGAAGTGCAGCAGTGGCACGGCGGCAAGCGTTAGCGCTTCGGTCGCGATCCACAGCACGCCGAGGTGGCGTGCCTGATGTCCGGCGCTTAACAGCCCGAGCAGCGCCAGGAGCAGTGCAACGAAGACCCGGTTGGAGCGCTCGGCGCGCACCCGAAGATAGGATACGGCGTAGACTGCACAGACTAGAAACAGCAGCGACACCGCGGGGAGCACGGCGCGGGCGAGGGGATCGAAGGCGAGCCACGCCCCTGGGTCCACCGGCGGAGGTTCCACCAGCAACCAAAACGCAAGAGCGGTGTGAAGCACGCCCACGACGGGCAGCAGCCACACCCGGGTGCGATCACCGGGCCAGAGCGCGGCCGCCACCGCCGCGACGAGCGGCACGAGGATGAGGAGGGATTCTTTCATTCGCGCAGCACCGTGAGTTTGCGGGTGTCGAGGGAGTCGAACGCGCGTTGGATGCGATCCACGATAATGCCGATGACGAACACACCCACGGTGAGGTCGAGCAGGATACCCGACTCCACCAACAGCGGCGTCGAGTGGATCAGCAGCAGGCCGAAGAGGTAGATGCCATTTTCCAGGATCAGGTATCCGCAGACCTGGGCGATCGCCTTCACCCGGCCAATGAGCAGCACAAATCCCGTCAGCACCGAGGCCAGAGCGCCCGGCACCAGCAGGGTGCCAGCGTGTTCGGGCAGAAGTGGCAACGACCGCGCTCCCGCCACCGCTGCGATCGTGCCGGCGGCGCCGAGCAGCAGCGAGGGGATGAAGCCGATGAACGGTTCGATCTCGCGCTCGATGTTCGCCACCCGCATCGCGCGCCGGAGCAGGCTGGGAATGACAAAGCCCTTCACGGCGATCGTCACGGCCGCCACCAGCGCGGTGCGCCAGTCAAAATGGAGTTCCATCAGGAGCGGCATCACGCCGAGCAGCATGCCCTGCAACGCCATGGCGCGGATGACCGAGGGCAGTCGGCTGCTGCCCAATGCGAGCAGGTTCAGCCCCATGGCCAGGCCGACGAGCAGGTTGATGGTGGCGGTCATGTCGTGCCACCTTTCCAGGCGACGAGCAGGGCAAACAGGCACATCAGGAACGCGGTCGTCAGCAGCAACGGCACGCGGCGAAAGGCGAGGCGGGCCAGCAACGATTCTACCAGCGCGACACAAACGGTGACTGCGAGAATGCCGCCCGCCAGCACGGCCAGGGCCGCGAACGGCGAGAGTCGGCCCATCGGCAACACGGCCTGCGTCAGCAAGGCGGCGAAGAACAGCAGCTTGATTGAAGCGCCATGAAGAATCATGGCGAGTGGCGGTCCGCTGTGATCGAGCACCATCACCTCATGGATCATCGTCAGCTCCAGGTGCGTGTTGGGGTCGTCAAACGGGACGCGGCAGTTTTCCGCCAGGAGCACCGCGAACAGCCCTGCAGCCAGGAGCACCGCGCCGGGGCCCGCCGCGGGCGCGAGCATCGTGGCGAGGGTCAGGCTGCCGGTATGCACGCTCAATGCCAGCACTGCGGTGATGAGGGCGGCCTCGCTCAGCACGGCATAACTGACTTCGCGTGCCGCGCCCATCCCTTCGAAGGCAGATCCGGTCTCCATCGCCGCCCAGGCGGTACAGAACCGGGCGACGGCGAGCAGATAGATCATCAGCAGCACGTCGCCCCGGAAGCTGAACGCCACGCCGGCCGGACCGAGCGGCAGCAGCAAGGCCGCTCCGACCACGGCCACCCACGCCACTGCCGGTCCAGCGACAAAACCTGGAGAGGCGAGCGTGCTCATCACGACACTTTTCCGCCAGAGGCGCGCGAGATCGTAGTAGAGTTGGAGGATCGGCGGTCCACAGCGCCCAGCCACCCAGGCTTTCACGCGGTTGATCAGGCCGGGCAGCAGCGGGGCGAGCAGCAGCCAGCCAATTAGCCGGAGGAGGGATTCGAGAATCGCGATCATGGCGTGCCTCCCCAGGCGGCGATCATGGCGGTCGCCGCGAGGCCGGCCAACATGTACACGAGGTAGAATTGCAGCCGGCCGTGTTGCAGCCGACGCGTGGCCGTGGACACCTGCATCACGATTCGGCCCACGGGCCTGATCACGCTTTCCAACACTGTATCCGGTACGCTCTCCAGTTGAAGAGCGCGGTTGGGAAAGGGGCCACGCGGGCGGCGCTGGGTGCGCGTCGGCTGCAGGATCCAGGAAAACCATCCGGTGATGATGGCGGCGAATCCGCCGCCGGTGTATTGCATCCGAGGGGTTGGGGCCGCATAGCCGCAGTCCCAGGTGAGCGCACGCCGCAGACCATTGGCCTGCGCGCGTCGCCAGAGGAAAGCCGCGGCGGCGGCGGCGAGGATCGCGAGCCCGACGTGCGCCGCGCTGATGGTTCCCAGCGGCGCCGGTGTCTCGCCGCCGATCCATGCTGGATGCCAGACGCCGACGGCGCGGCTGATCGCGGGCCAGAATAAAATCGGGGCGAGCCCGATGGTCACGCAGCTGCCGGCTAGCACTGCGCATGGCCCACAAGAAATGACGGGACTTTCGGTGCGAGCTCGGCTAAGCCAACAGGGATGAAGCTTACAATTCCCATCAAGCAACGGCTGGCCCAACCCGAAAACATGACGATGGTTCGTAAATTGATCGGAGCGAAACCGGCG
>CANJIU010000003.1 GCA_947474365.1 Opitutia bacterium
CGGGCCGCCAAACCAACGGACCGAATTATAGAACCGGTTTTTGCCCTCATGCCGACGTTTTGACCCCGCATATCACCTTCGCCGCGCGTCGGTTTTCCTCCTTTCTCCTATGAAGAATCGGTCGACTGTCGCTGAGGGACAGGCTCTACGTAGGCGAATGATCGTAAAAACACATAGTTTGCAGTTTTTCACTAGACTCGTGAGGTTTTCTACCTAGTTTACACCCAGAAGAGACCCGTAGTCGTGCTCCGCACCAGAAATCATCCATCACCATGAAAGCGCTTACCTCGTACTTGTCCCGATTTTTTCACCCGGCGGCTATTGTCATTTTGGTGCAGGTTGGACTGTCACTCTTTTCTTCAGAGCTTCGTGCCGGCGCGACCATTCCCACACCGGTGGTCGGTTACGACGCTACCATCGTGCAGATTCAAGGGCAGTTTCCCTTTCGGACGACCTATACCTTCAATCTTCAAGCTCCGTCGAATTTGACGGATTTGCTCGCGGGCGGAACTGCTCAGATTTCGTTTGCGGTTTCCATGAATGGAAAGCCGTCGGGTGTTTCCGACCAAGTTGCCTTGGGTTATGTTACGATTGCCACTCCGATCGTATCGTTTTCGGCCGGCGGACAGATTGTTCCGGTTACCGTGACGCTTGACGTTCCAAGTGACGCCGTCCCTGGTCCGTACGGATATAAAATCCTCGCGCTGGGTTGGCCGGTTGACCCGGCTTTGGGCCTTACCAACATCGGCGAATTCATCAATGCCACCGTGACGGCCCCCTCGGCAGTCTATACTCCGCCGGACGTGGTGATTGGAACGCCTCAGGATAACTGGACCACGTCAGTGAATCCCAACAGCTTCCCGGTGTCGGTACCCTTGACCTTTACCGCGACCTCGACTGGCACGGGTGCCAGTCCGATTACCGACGCAAACGTCACCGTCGGTGGAAACCCGGTGACGTTGTCCTCTCTCTTTGGTATGTCGACGACGTCCGTGACGGGCTCGGGTAATATGTCGATTGCGGCTCCTGGAACCTACACGGTGGTGGCCACGGCAAACAATCGGGGTGGGCCGGGCGCTGACACAAACTCGTTCACCATTAACGTCACCGCTCCCCCTCCGACCGTGTCGATTACAGCACCGACCCCGGGGAGCACGTTCTCATACCGGGCCGGCGGAACTGCGGTCCCTGTCTCGTTCGTGTTCACGGCGAACAGTAATTATGGTGGCATCCGTGACTTGACCGCCAAGGTTGATGGCATTCCGGCGGCCTTTATCCCCACCGGAATTGGCTCTCTGACCGCCTCCGGGACGATTGGGCTCTCCTACTCCGCGGCAGGTACGCACACACTCGAAGTGACGACCACGGACGACTACGGCACAGCGATCGCCACGTCCAACTTCACCGTCGTGGTGGTAACGCCGACTCCGGCGATCACCATCACGGCACCGACCGACACGCAGATTTTCGACATCGCGGCCGGCCAGACTACCACGAGCGTTCCCTATCGTTTTGTCACGACTTCTAACAACGGTTTTGTGGTCGATTCCGTCAGTGCGATGTTGGGCACGACACCGGTTTCCGGGATCACGACGACCGGTCTCTCGACCGCGACCGCCACCAGCACGGGAACGCTTACCGGACTTACGGCCGGCACGTACACGCTCTCCGCCATGGGAGTGAGCGCGGGTATCAATGTCTCCACGTCGGTGCGATTTACGGTGCGGTCCGTGGCGATCCTGCCGAGCGTCGTGATTAACACCCCCCCGGCGGGTTCGACCTACGTGCGGCTGACGACCGGTCCGGCGTTGAGTATCCCTCTCACCTTTACCGGCACGAGCAACACTCCGGGTGGCGTCATCACGCAGTTGACCGCCTCGCTCGGTACCACCGCCCTTTCGGTTGCCACGACGAATCTTAACACCGCGGTTGCGCAGGGTTCCGCAACCCTTTCGGTGACGAATGCCGGTACGTACACGATCAGCGTGACGGCGCTCGATGCGTACGGCACGGCGAGTGCGACACGGAGTTTCACGGTGACGGTCGAGCAGGCTAAGACGATTTCAGGGAATACGTTTTTCGATATCAATTTTGACGGCCTAAAGACTGGCAGTGACTACGGTCTCAGCGGCGTTACGGTTAAGCTGCTCAACGCATCGAATCAGGTCGTGGCAACGACCGTCAGCAATGCGTGTGGCGATTACTCCTTCGCGAACCTCACGTCGGGCACCTACACGGTTTCGGCCACGGCCGCCGCGGGTCTCAAAGCGACGTCGCTGAACGAACGCACGGTCACGGTGGGGAGTGCCAACGTCTGTGTCCCGAACATCGGCTTTGGGCTCGATTTCAACGCCATTCGCACGATGACGGCGAACGGGTTTACCATCGGTTATTGGAAGAACAATCTCGACAAGGCGATTTCAGGTAAGACCGCTGGCATTCAGGTTCCCGCTGGCACGTTGTCTTCGTACACGACCAAGATTGGTGCCTTCGCCCTGCCGTTGTACGACGGCATCACCCAGAAGACGGCTTCCTCCATCATGGGCTCAACGAGTTCTGCTCCGGTTGATCTCCTCTCGAAGCAATTGGTCGGCTCCGAGTACAATTATCAAAACGCCGCTTACCTGAATGGAAACAAGACACTTACTTTCGCGTTTCTCTATTGGGGTGAATATGTGAAGACAAATTCCACCCAGTACTCGAGCACCTATCTCATTTGGGCCAAAGACTGGTTCGACGCTTACAACAACAGCCACGGCGGTGTGGTTGCCGGCCCGCAGTAATTTTTTCTGACAGATACGCCGCAAAAGGCCGGGCGCGCAATCGCCCGGCCTTTTTTCTGTCCCGGCGCTGCGGAGTTGCGGGTTTATGGCGGTGATAATGGGCAATTGGCCTACGAGCCCTTCTCGGGTCCTCCTCACGAGGTCCTCGGGTGGTTGTCAAATCACCCACAGATTACCCACACATCACCCGCACATCTCCCGCAGGCGGTCTTTACCAGCCGGTTGGAGCTGCCAAGAACGGCATCAGCCCGGCCTACCGGATCGGGGCCGTTTGACGCCCGAAGTCGGAAATTGTTCAACCTTTGGGTGCCGCTGGTTGAACGGATCGAAATCCGCGTTGTTTTGCACCCGGGCGCGCCGTCTCGGCCCCATGTCGGCTCCGTCTCCGCTCCATCTCGCCTCCATCTCCCGTCCGTCTCCGGTGGCTCTGGGCGCCATCGGAGACCCGCTCCAACTCCTGGGAAGCTCCGCACTGACCGGTGTTGCTACTCCTGCATCAGGTCGGCCGCAAGGGCGTGACTCGGGTCGCGCTGCAGGATTTTCTTCAACAATATTCGTGCCCTGGTCGTCTGTCCGAGCCCGAGCCTTGCCTGGGCCTGCAGGAACAGGGCCGTCGTTTCCTGCCGGTATTGAAGGTCATCGTTGAACAGCAGCATCGTCGGCAGGGAGGTGGCGAAGTAATCGACCACGGCCTCCGCAGTTTGGAGTCGTTGCGCGTAGTTAAGCAGATCGCGCAGGAGTTTCCGGGCGCGGGCCACCTGTCCCAGTTCACGAGCGGACAGGGCCGAGTAATAGGTCATCTCGGAAAAAGCGCGGACGCTCATCCCCTGGAAATCTCCCTTGAAATTCGCCGCGTTGCGCCAGTGTTGCCTGGCCTCCGCGCGCCGGCCCAGCCCCGCCAGCGCCACCCCGAGCCAGTAGTGGACGTCGCTTTGATTCGCGAGCAGGTGCCGCGCCTCGCTGAGAGTGCGCGGTGCGGTGAGCGCGCGTTCAAAGTGGCCGACGGCGCCCGCTATGTCCTGCCGGGCCAGCGCATCGCGGCCGAGTGCCAGCTGCGTCCGGACGTGTTGTCCGAGCGGTCCGCCTTCGCCACCCTCCCAGGGCTGAAACGTCCGTCCAGCCAGCAGCCGCTCCGCCTCGGTGTGGCGCCGGGTCTGGTTCAGCAGCGCACACTGCTCCACGCTGAGGTCGTCGCGTTGCCCGACCAGCTGAGAATGTTTTTCCAGCTCGCGCAGGCGTGTGGCCGGCGACGTGCCGAGCCGTTTCCAGAGTTGGTCGCGCTCGAAGAGCAGCCGCGTATCCGTCGGATTCGCGAGGAAGGCGCGGTCGTAGGCGGCCCGCGCCTTGGCGGCGTCACGAGCGATATTGAAATATCCGATACCGAGGTTGCGCCAGACGATCGAGAACCTCGGCGCGAGCTCGGCGGATTTCTCCCAGCACCGAATCGCCTCCGGGAAACGCCTCCGGTCGTAGTAGAGATTGCCCAGATAATACGGGGCGCGGGCGTCGTGCGGGCGGGCGCGGATGACCGCTTCGAGGACCGCGATTTCCTGAAGCCGCGCGGGAAAACAATAGTCCGGCGCTGCGGCGCCGCCGGCCACGAAGTGCCTCTGCGCCGCCCGCCGGTCGCCGCGTTTCTCCTGCAGCCAACCCAGTGTATAGGACACCAGCGGCGCAGCGCCCCAGCTCTGATCGGGCAGGTCGGCGGGCTGGGCCGACGCGCCCTCCAGCAGTCCGACGGCCTCTTCGTAAAGACCCGCGTGTGCGTAGTCGTGCGCGAGATCGAGCGCCGTCTGCAAGTCGCAGTACAGGGGCTGACCGTCCAGGTGCTGCGCCCACGCGTCCAACGGATCGAGCGCCCGCGTTTCCGCGAGGATTTTCGCGGCCGCGTCGTCACGGCCCAGTTTCCGCCACACGATGACGAGGAGATTGCGGGCGCGGAGGTTGTCGGTGTTCAGTCGCAGCGAACGGTCAAGATGGTCCGCCGCTGCGGGCCAGTCGGTCTTCTTCGTGTCCAATTCGGCCAGGGCGTGGTAACCGGCCGACTGCCAGGCCTGGTTCCAGACTGCTTTGTAGAAGGCATCGTACGCCTCGTCGTCGCGTCCGAGTGCGCTCAGGCACAAGCCGAGATGGTAGTAGGCCTCGCCGTCGGCGGGATTGGCGTTCCGCTGTGTGAGCCGCGCGATGGCGCGGCGGAGAAACGCTTCTGCCTGGGCAAATTCTCCACGCCGATAATGCCACGCGCCGAGGGCTTGATTGCACCGGGCGTCGCCGGCGTCGCGGCGGAGCGCCTCGCGCCAGTAGGCCGTCGGGCAACGGGTGGCATGGCGGTACTGTTCGAGATGCAGCCCGGTGAGATACAGCTCGTCGGCACTCGCAAGGTCGCGGGGCGCCGGTGGTTCGGTGGCGGGAGATGGGACCTTGCCCGGCGGGTGCGTCCTTGGCTGGTAGGAGATGATTTCCGCGCCCTCCCGGTCGGTGACCGTGAGCCGCAGGTCCGTTTCCGCCCGGCCGCGCGGCAGCCGGATCGTCCTGACCAACGGCACGCCGGGAAGCAGGTCGCAGCGGATTGAATACAGCGGCCTGTCCGCGACCGTGAGGCGGACCCGGGCACCAGGAATCGCGGCGGTGACCGCGATACCGAGTCGAATCTTGTTTCCCAGCGCCTTCAGGCTGACCGCCGCGGCCAGATTCGCGTGCTGGGCCGGACCGATTTTTTGAATCGGATACCAGTACTGGCTCCACGACTTGGTCTCGCCCGGCTGGAGAAAACTGAAGTCGGGCTGGTTGTCGGTGTAGACGCCCGCCATGATTTCGATGTAGGGGGCAAACTCGCCGCGGGCGTCAGGGTCGGTCAGGTTGCGATCCCAGGCGTAGCCGAATTCATGATTGCCCCAGGTCCACTGCTTCTTGCCCGGGGAAATGTGATGATTCGCGAGATGAACGATGCCCGCCTCAGCCTGGTAGTCGTAGCCGCCGGAAAAATCCCCGCGGCTCCCCATCGCCATGTAGGACGTGGGCACGGGAATGTTGGCATAGAACGACAGATCGTTGGGCGCGTAGTCGGGAACATTCGGTTCCCTCTTTGAACTCGGGGATTTGTTCCGGGCGTGAGCCGGGACGAATTGGGTCGGCACTTCCGAAGGCGGAATTCCCTTTCGTCCGCGTTGGCCGTAGTCGACGCCGTAATAGGTGCCGGTCGCCAGCGGATACGCGCTCATCGAGCGGCGCGCATGATCGGCGACGTAACGAACATCCGGCGGGAAGAAGCTCTGGTAGGCCTCATGCACGCGCGTGGCGACATTGGCCCACCAGAGAAACGTCTGTGGCAGCGGCGTGCGATTGTAGGCGCGGACCCGCAGCTCCACGTAGGCCTTGCCGGGATGCAGACAGACGCCGTGCATGCCCTTCAGGCGTGACAGCGGATCGTGGTCGCCGCACCACACCGTGCGCGAACCGCCGGGGCCTTGCTCAATTTCATACTCGACCGGCAGGAATGTCGCTGGGCGATGATGCTGCGGCCAGTTGAACTCGATGCCGCCGGACGCCCACGGTCCGGCGAGACCGACGAGGGCCGGCTTGATCACCGTCTGGTTGTAAATCAGATCGTAGCCGTTGGTCTTGTCCTGGATCGCGTGAATCCGGCCGCCAATTTCCGGGAGGACGAGCACGCGCAGAAATTCGTTCTCGATCCAGATGGCCTTCCAACTCCGGTCCACCGGTGATTCCGCGATGCGATCCGTGAAGGGGAGGGGATAGACCTTGCCGCTGCTCCCCTGATACACCCGCTGGTCGAGGAACATTGGGTTCTTGTCTGGCGCCGCCGGCAGATACGTCGGTAACGTGAGCGTGGTGACCTCGACGCGGACTGGGGAGGATGGCGGCATCATGGTATTCGTTGCGCTTTTCCAGTTAGATTCCGTCTGGCATCAGAGTAGGCGGGTGCGCTCTGCCGTTGAGCTTCGCGGGCGGTAGTAGCGGCTCACTGGATCCTGGACCGCATCTGCGCCGATGTAACCGTAGTGATGGCGCAGCAAACGCTCCGGTTGCGCGGGAACGAAGGTCGGCTCACCGAGAAATTCGGCGGGCTGGCGGGGAAACACGAGCTCGCGCGGAAAGGGCGCGACATCGCCGGGGTCGTGACTGTTCAGCAGCACCCGCAATTGGCCGTCGTTTTCCGCATAGAAATAAATGTCCGCTTCCCAGCCGCGAAAGCTGATGTAGAGCTTCGGCCCTGGGTGGCGGTGGTGATCGCGCTGGGGAACCTGACGCAGGGCTACACCGGACAAGCGGTGTCGCCGGAGTTGAAAACGAGCGTGGTGGATGTGGGGCTGACGCTCACCTTCAACGGGTCGGCGGTGAAGCCGGTGTTGCCGGGCAGTTACACGGTTTTGGCGGTGCCGAGCGATGGGAACTACACGGGCAGTGCGACCGGGACGCTGGTGATCCAGCGGGCCGAGCAGTATGTGACGATCCGGCCGCTGGATTTGAAGGTGCCCCCGAAGTACGCGGGCGGGCCGGTGGCGGTGGTGGCGGTTTCGAATCAGGGGCTGCCGGTGACGCTGAGCCTGGATGCGGGCAGTGCGGCGAAGTTGAATGCGGCCAACGAATTGGTTGAGATCGGGCAAACGGGCACGATCACGCTGCGGGCGAACCAGGCCGGGACCGCGGATGTGGTGGCGGCGGAGGAAGTGGTGCTGACGCTGGACGTGGAGAAGGTGCCGCAAGGGGTGAACTTTGCCCTGCAGGCGGCCGCATTGTACGGGACGCCGCCGATTCCGCTGGAGGCGACGGCGAGTTCGGGCCTGGCGGTGGGCTTCCGGGTGGTGCGCGGACCGGCGAGTGTGATCGGGAACAATCTGGTGGTGAATGGCGCGGGGTTGGTATGGGTGCAGGCGATACAGGTGGGCGAAGGGGTCTACAACCCGGCCCCGGTGGTGACGCAGGCCCTGCGGGTGGGCGCGGTGGCGCAAACGGTTCAATTTGCGGCGCTCGGGCGGGTGACGTACGGTGACGCGCCGGTGAGTCTGGTCGCGACCGCGAGTTCCGGGCTGCCGGTCGGCTACACGGTGGTGCGTGGGCCGGGGGTGGTGAAGGACGGGGTGCTGACGGTGACCGGGGCGGGGGAAGTGGTGGTGCGGGCGGGGCAGCCCGGCGATGGGAACACGCTGGCGGCGGCGGAGGTGGAGCAGACGTTGGTGGTGGGGACGAAGCCGGTGACGGTGGCGGTGCGGCCGGCGAGCCGGGGCTACGGCCAGGCGAATCCAATTTTTACCTACGATTACACCGGGCTGGTCCCGGGCGACACGGCGGCGGCGATTACGGCGCCGAGTGCGGTGACGAGCGCCACGCCGACGAGCGGGCCGGGGGTGTACCCGGTGACGCCGAGCGGGGGCAGTGCCGCGAATTACACGCTGATCCTGGTGGAGGGGGTGCTGACGGTGGAGCGGGCGGAGCAGACCTTGACGTTCCCGCCGCTGCCCAATCAGGCGTTGGGCAACGGTCCGTTTACACTGGGAGCGGTGGCCAGTTCGGGATTGGCGCCGGTGTACAGCATCGTGAGCGGCCCGGCGACGGTGGCGGACAACCAGGTGACGATGAGTGGTGCCGGCGTGGTGGTGGTAAAGGCGAGCCAGCCGGGCGACGCGAACTACCGACCGGCGGCGGACGTGACGAGCAGCTTTACGGTGGCCAGTACGATTGGGGTGGTGGGCGTGACCGCGCAGCAGGCGAGCGGAGCGTACCGGGTCGGGGAGGTGCTGCAGATCCAGGTGAGTTTTTCCGGAGTGGTGAGCGTGACGGGCCTGCCGCAGTTGGCGTTGAATACGACGCCCGCCCGCAGTGCGGTCTACGAAGCCGGGTCCGGCACGGACACCCTCTCGTTTCGCTACGTGGTGCAAGCGGGGGACACCGCGGCGTTGGTGGACTACACCGGGGTGAATGCGCTCACGATCACAGGGGCGGCGATCCGCAACGCCACGGGGACGACCAGCGCGGTGTTGAGCCTGCCGGTGCCCGGTGGTCCGGGTTCGCTGGCGCAGGCGAGGCAGCTGGTGGTGGATACGGCGGGGCCGACGTTGCTCCGGTTGGGTTCTTCGACGCCGGATGGCAGTTACAGGGCCGGGGCCGCGATTGCCCTGCGGGCGACGATGAGCGAAGCGGTCCGGGTCGGCGGCACGATGACGGTGACCTTGGATACCGGGGCGATCGTGACCTTGACGGCAGCGGTGACGGGCGCGCAGCTGAGCGGGACGTACACGGTGCGGCCCGGGGATAACAGCCCGGACCTGACGGTGGTCAGCTACACGCTGGGCACCGTGACCGACTTGGCGGGCAACGCGGCGGTCGGTGCCTCGCTGCCGGGCGGAGCGGACAACCTGGGTGGATCAAAGGCATTGGTGATTGCCACCCAGGCGCCCGGGATCCCGGGAGCGCCAGTGGTGACACCGGTGGGCGGCACCATCGTGGCAAACACGTTGAATTTAACGACGACCAACCTGCGGGTGACGGCGAGCATCACGGCCGGGTCGGCGAGTGGCGGCAGCGCGAGCTTGCGGCTGGGCACGCAGGTGTTGGCCGGCGTCAGTGTAATTGCCCCGACGGACACCGAAGTCAGTTTTGATCTGGGGACGACGACCGCCAATGCCCTCCAGGCTGCCGTGCCGGTGGGCGGCCCCCTCACCGTCGTCCTTCGCGACGCCGCGGGCAACGAATCCCCCGCCAGCCCTGCGACCACCCTCACCGCCGACTACCTCGCTCCCTCCCTCTCCGTCACCGCCGACCGCGTCGCTCTCGTCGGCGGCTCGGCGCCAATTTCCTTTGTGTTCAGCAAGCCCGTGACCGGTTTCAGCACGGCTGGCATCACGGTCACCGGTGGTTCGTTGTCGGGGCTGAGCGGGATAGGCGCGACCTACACTGCGACGTTTACGCCGGACCCGGGACCCGGAGGGAATGCGACGATTGCGGTCGGCGCCGGTGCTGGCATGGACGCGTCCGGCAATCCGAGCGGTGCGAGTCTACCAGTAATTCTAAAAACAGATCCCGCGGCGCCGGTGGTCGTCGTCAGCGTGACTGCAACCACCCCAGATGGGGCTTACCGGGCGGGAGCGGAGATTACGATTGAAGTGACGCTTTCAAATGTGGTGACAGTGAGCGGCACTCCGGTGCTGGCGTTGGACTTCTTGCCTCCGCGCGCGGCGACCTATGTGGGTGGCTCCGGTACACGGGTGCTGAAATTCCGCTATGTCGTGCAACCGGGCGACCGCGCGGATGACCTCGACTATGCGACGACGGACGCGTTGAGCCTAAACGGGGGGGCGGTGCTGAACCTTTCGGGTAGTCCGGCCAATCTGACTCTGCCGCCGCGCAGTGGTGCGGGTTCTTTGGCGGTGAACAAGAATCTGCGGATCGATACGATAGCGCCTCAGGTCAAGGTGACCAGCGACCGCTTGTTGCTCAAGGCCGGGCAGACGGCACAGTTGACCTTCACTCTTACGGAAACCTCGGCGGATTTTGCGGTCGGGGATGTGACCGTGACCAACGGCAGCTTGAGCGGTTTTGCGGGCAGTGGGGTCAGTTATACGGCGACCTTCACTCCGGCGTCGGACGTGAGCGCCGTGGCGTTGGTTCAGGTGGCGGCCGGAACGTTTACCGATGCAGCGGGCAACGCCAATCTTGCGGCGGACCTTAGTTTGGGGAACGACGTGCGCTTTGAATGGGCACGTACGTGGGGTGGAAACGGACGCGATGAAGCGCTGGCGACGGTGGTCGATGCGGATGGCAACGTCTATTCGGCTGGGCGCTTCACGGGTGTGGTGGATTTCGATCCCGGTGCCGGGGTGGTAGCGCGTACTTCCGCGGGTGATGCGGACGGCTTTGTGACCAAGTTCGATCGGCAGGGTAATTTTGTCTGGGTGCGCACGTGGGGTGGCACTGGCACCGACGAAGTGAGGGCACTGGCCCTGGATCCCGCTGGGGGTATTTGTCTGGCCGGCTCCTTTAGTGGAACGATGAATCTGGACCCGGGCGCGACGAGCGCGAGCGTGACCGCGAACGGTTTGAACGATATCTTCATCGTTAAGCTGAATGGTGCTGGTCAATACCAGTGGGGCGTGGGGCTGGGTGGCGCCGGTGCCGACGAAGCGCGGGCCGTCGCAGTGGATGCCGTCGGTTCGGTCTATGTCGGCGGCGTCTTCAGTGGGCAGGTGGACTTCGATCCCAGCGTGGGCACGCGGACGTTGGGAGCCGCGGGTGGCAACGATGGATTTGTACTCAAGCTAGGTCCTACGGGAGGATTTGTTTGGGCGTCGGCGTTGGGTGGAAATGGGGCGGATCAGGTCAATGCTCTGGCGGTCAATGCGACCGGCGAATTGTACGTGGCCGGCGCGTTTAGCGGCGCGGTGGATTTTAACCCCGGTCCTGACTTGGAGTTGCTGACAGCAGTGGGCGGCACCGACGGGTTTGTCGCCAAGTTCGACGGTAACAACGTCCTGCTTTGGGCGCATTCGATGGGTGGTGCCAGCGATGATAGCGTGAATGCCGTGGCGGTGGGTCGCCAGGGGGAGGTTACGCTGGCGGGCACTTTCCAAGGCGCCGTAGATTTCGATCCCGGTGTCGGGCAACGGTTGCTAACCGCCGCGGGTGCCACCGATGGTTTTGTGGTGCGGCTGGACCGGGACGGAAGGCACGTCTGGAGCCAGATGGTGGGTGGCCAGGGGATCGACGGGGTTTACTCGCTGGCGCTGGATGAGCAGGGAGCGGCGTATGTGGGAGGGTCATTCTACGGCACGGTGGATTTGGATCCGGGCGTCGGCGTGCGGACCTTTGTAGCGATGGAAGCCGGAGAAGACGCGTTTGTGCTGAAGCTCAACGCGACGGGCGAACATGTGTGGTCGAAGACCATGGGTGGAGTAGCGGATGAGCGGGTGCAGGGGTTGGCGGTGGACCTCGCGGGTGCCGTGTATGCGGCCGGCTACTTTGGCGGGGCGGCGGATCTCGATCCCGGTGCGGGTACGGCGCCGGTGGTGTCGGCGGGGGGAACGGACGCGTACGTGCTGAAGTTGACGACGGCGGGAGCGATTATTTTGGATACGCAGGCGCCGGGGGTGTCGGCGGTGACGAGGCAGAGCCCGCAGGCCGGGGCGGTGGTGAACCGCAGTGTGGTGTACCGGGTGAAGTTTAGCCGCGAGGTGAGCGGGGTGGACGCATCGGACTTTGGGTTGACGACCGGAGGCGGGCTGAGCGGGAGCATCGCCGCGGTGACGCCGATGAGTGGGACGGACTACTTGGTGACGGTGCAAAATTTGACTGGCAGCGGCACGCTGCGGCTGGATTTGAAGGCAGCTGGCACGGGGATCGTGGACCAGTCGGGCAATGCGCTGGCGGAGGGTTATACTTCGGGGGAAACTTACACGGTGACCGCGGCAGCTCCCCGTCCGGTGATCGATAGCGCGGTGAGTGCCGAGGGCACGTACGGCAGCGCCTTCAGTTATGCGATTTCGGTGAGTGGTACGCCTTTCAGCTATACGGCGACCGGTTTGCCGGCCGGTCTGAGTGTGAGCAATTCGTCAGGCTTGGTGAGTGGTACGCCGCGCGAGGCGGGGGTGTTTGCGGTGAGCTTGGGTGCTTCCAATCTTCTTGGCGTGGGTGGTGGTGTGGTCGTGCTGAAAATCGCCAAAGCCCCGCTGACCGTGACGCCTGTGGATGTCATTCGGCCGTATGGTCAGTCCAACCCCGTTTTTGCGGTGACTTATCAGGGTTTTGCGGGCGACGACACGGCGGCGGTATTGGGAATTGCGCCGACGGTGACGACCAAGGCGGGCACGCGCTCGGCGGCCGAGATTTATCCCTTGGTGGCGGCGGGCGGTGTGTCGGACAAATACGCCTTCAACTATGGAGTCGGGACGCTGACAGTGACGAAGGTGCCGGTGGTGATTACCCTGGGTGGTTTGACGCAAAATTATTCCGGCCAGGGTTTGAGTCCGGGGGTGACGACGAGTGTGGCGGATGTGGAGCTGACGCTGACCTACAACGGATCGACGGTTAAACCGATTGTGCCCGGCATCTATGCCGTGGTGGTGGTACCGAGCGATCCGAACTACACCGGCAGCGTGACTGGCACTTTCGTGATTCAGCGGGCGGAGCAGTCGATCGTCCTTGCCCCTCTGCCTGTCACTCCACTCAAGGACCTCACGTCTGGATTGGTGATTGAGGCCTCGGCAAGTTCGAACCTGCCGGTAAGCCTCGCGCTAATGCCGGGCAGTGCGGCGAGTCTATCGGGCGACAACAAGCTGACGGGAATCGCCTCCACGGGCTCGGTGATCTTGCGAGCCACGCAAGCGGGCAATGTGAATTATCTGCCGGCGGACGACGTGGTCATGACGCTCGACGTGACGAAAAAGAACCAGTTCATCGATTTTCCGGAAATTGGTACGATCTCGGCTCGCCAGACCACCGTGGATTTACGGGCGACGGCGTCGTCCGGACTCGACGTAGGATTCGAAGTGGTGAGCGGACCGGCGACGATCGACGGGGCCAAGCTTACTTTTAGTGGTGTGGGCAAAGTAGTGCTCAAGGCGATCCAGGCGGGTGACACGGTGTTTAATGCGGCCTTGCCGGTGACCCGCGTCGTGACCCGCGCACTGGCGGAGCAGCGGCTCACCTTCCCGTTGGTCGCGGCGCTGACGTATGGCGACGAACCGATTGTGTTGGCGGCGAGCTCCGATGCAGGGCTGCCGGTGAGCTATTCCGTCGTGCGCGGGGCGGCGAAAGTAGAGGGCAGTCGGCTGACGATCACCGGAGCCGGGGAAGTTGTGGTGCGGGCAAGCCAGGCGGGCAGTGCGACGGTCGCGGCTGCGCCTTCCTTGGAGCAAAATATCGTGGTGGCCCAACGTAATCTTCAAGTGACCGCGCAGTCGTCGTCGCGGTCGTTCGGTGCACCCAACCCTTTGTTCGCAGTCACGTACCAGGGTTTTGTCAACGGTGACACGGTGGCGCAACTGGACACGGTTCCGGTCGTGGGAACCGACGCCAACGAAAATTCGGCTCCGGGCACCTATGTCTTGATGCCGGGCGGCGGTCGTTCCTCCAATTATCGTTTCGGGTTTACGCCGGGCACTTTGACGATTGTGCCGGCGGCGCAGACGTTGTCCTTTCCTGCATTACCCTCCCAAGCGCTCGGCAATGCTCCCTTCTCTCTGGGTGCGGTTGCGAGCTCCGGACTTTTGCCGGAATACTCCATCGTCAGAGGACCGGCGACCGTGGTGGGCAACGTTGTGACTTTGAACGCTGCTGGGATCGTCTTCGTCCAGGCGAGCCAGCCGGGAAATGCCAACTTTCTGCCGGCGACTCCGGTGGAGCGGTCGTTTGTCGTGTCCAACTCCATTGAGATTGTCAGCCTGACCTCGGGCATGCGGGATGGAGCGTATCGGGCGGGGCAGACGATTACGATTGAGGTGAGCTTCTCCGGTGTGGTGGTCGTCACTGGGTCCCCTGCGTTGAGGTTGAATGTGGGCAATGGTGGCGTGGCTCGACAGACCGCTGGCTCCGGCTCCAGCACGCTGAGCTTCACTTATGTGGTTCAGACCGGTGAAAACGTGAGTAACCTTGATGTTGTCGATTTTGTGCCGGGCGCCGGAACGATTAGTAGCGAGACGGGAACGACGGCTCCCTCTTTGGTTCTGCCGGTGGCCGGTGCCGAGGGCTCGCTCAGTGCAGTTCGGCACCTGCGCATTGATACCACCCCGCCGGCCGCTCCCACTCTTTCGGTGGCGAGCCCAACCAATCTCGTGCGTCCGCCACTCGGCGGCTTTGCCGAGGCGGGGGCGGTGGTCGAAGTTTACGAAGGAACCGTGTTGCTGGCGCGTGTGACGGCGGGGGCCAATGGCGCTTGGTCGGCGACTGGCGCGTCCGATCTGGTCGCGGGCACCCATGTCTTGACAGCCCGCGCGATCGATGCCGCGGGGAATATCAGTTTGGATACGGAGCCCCTTTCGGTCATTGTGGACACTTCGGTGCCCGCGGCTCCGGTCGTGCTGACAGCAGGTGCGACCAATGTCGTCCGCCCGGTGATTCTTGGCTCCGGTACAGTGGGGTTGTCGGTGCGAATTTCGGACGGCGCTGACGTCCTGGGTACAGTGGTCGTGGGGACCGATGGCACTTGGCAGTTAACGCTGGGGCGCGACTTGGCGGTGGGAGTGCACCGCCTGACGGCGGTCGCCACCAACGCTGCGGGCACGCGCAGCCCGGTCTCGGCCGAAACCTTGCTTACGGTCGACTTGATCGCGCCCGCCGCCCCGGAGATCTCCACCCGGGGCGTGTTGGCTGGCACGAGTGCCACGTTGCGGGGCACCGCTGAACCGGAGAGTACGGTGAGCGTGTTTGATGGGGCGGTTTTATTGGGCAGCGTGAAGACAGCTGCCACGGGTGATTGGGTGTTTCGGCCCACAGTGTTGATGGCCTCCGGGCTTCGTTCGATTTCGGCGACGGCGCGGGATGCGGCGGGCAACCTTAGTCTGACGTCAGTGCCGGTCGTGCTTGAAATCGACTCGTATGCGCCCGATGCGCCCACCATCAGCACGAAGGGTTGGTTCAATACGTCCAAGCCAGTCATTGCTGGCAAAGCCGAGCCGTTGTCGACGGTGCGGGTCTTTAACGGTCTCAGTTTTCTCGGTACCGTGGTGGCTTCTTTGGCCGGAGACTGGGCCCTGACTCCGGCGAATGCGTTGGCGGATGGCTCGCATCGTATTAACGCCCTGGCGGTTGATCCGGCGGGCAACGTGAGCAGTTTCTCGGCGGAGAACATCATCTCCATCGACGCGACGGCGCCGTTTGCTCCGGTCTTTGAGACTGCGGTGTTTGCTCAAGCCACGCCCGTGGTGCGCGGGACCTCCGAGCCTGGCAGCACGGTGCAGCTGAGCATCGCCGGAATCCTGATCGGCACTGGCGTGGCTGACAGCGGTGGCTTCTGGCAGTTCAAACTTTTCGTCGCCCTCGCCGAGGGGGTGAATTTGGTTTCAGGGAGCGCGATCGATTCAGCCGGCAATCGGAGTCCGGCTTCCGCCCCGGTGGCGATCACATTCAACCCGGCCGCCCCGACGGTCCCGGCTTTTGCTGCCTCGTTCCTCGTCGTGAACACGACCACGCCGCTGATTGAGGGCACAGGCGCTGCGGGCAATACGATTCTGCTCTCTGATGGGAGTGCCCCCTTGGCCGAAGTGTTGGTGGGTGCCAATGGCAAGTGGAGCTACCGATCGCTCGTTCCTATGAGTGAGGGCGTCCATCTGCTGACAGCCCGGGCGCGTAGTGAAGGCTTGACCAGTGCGTCCTCCGGGACCTTGGAACTTCAGATCGATACCCGTCCTCCGTCCGTGCCGACGATCTCGGTACAAAGCCCGAGTCGCCGCGTTACGCCCACCCTGACCGGCTTCGGTGAAGCGGGCGCGACGGTAAAGATTTTTGACGGCGCCACGTCTTTCGGCGCCACGACCGCATTGTCCAACGGGGCGTGGACCTTTACCCCGCAGAAGGCTTTCACCGAAGGTGAACATCGTCTCACGGTGCAGGCGATAGATGTCGTGGGAAATGAAAGCGCCCGTTCGGCTGAGACCCTTTTGGTGATCGATTTGACGGCCCCGGAGGCCCCCGTACCCGCTGCCACCACGGTGTTCAACTCCGCCCAACCGTCGCTTTTCGGCAAGGGCGAGGCGTTTGCCAAGATTCAACTCTCCGAATCCGGCGTGGTCGTGGGTGAAGCGTTTGCTGACAGCTTTGGTGATTGGCTCCTCCGCCCATTGGGCGTGCTCTCGGAAGGTACGCATGTGCTCTCCTATGCGGCGACCGATTTGGCGGGGAACGTCGGGCCGCCGGTCACGCGGACGATTCTGATCGACCTGACTGCACCGATCCGACCCGCCCTCATCGCGCCTGGCGATCTGCGTACTCTGACGCCGACGTTGCGCGGTACGGCCGAGGCGGGCAGTGCGGTCAGTATTTCCGTCGGCAATGTGGTGATCGGCTCCGGGGTCGCCCTCGTCGATGGCACGTGGAGCGTGACGGTCGGGCAAGGACTGGTCGAGGGCGAGCAAACCGCCACGGTCGCGGCTGTTGATGCGGCGGGCAATCGCAGCGTCGTCTCTGTGGGCGTGAAGCTGGTGGTTGACCTGACGCCGCCGGCCGCGCCGCAAATCGTCGTGAGCGGTACCTTTAACGTACCGCGTCCGACCATCTCAGGCACTGCGGAAGCGCTCACCACCGTGCGCGTGCAGGAAGGGAACACGGTGCTCGGCACGGCGCTGACCGACGAGGCCGGGCAATGGAGCTTGGCGCCGGTCGCGCCGTTCAATCGCGGGCTTCATGCCTTGACCGCGTTCGCCTTGGATGCGGCGGGCAATGAAAGCCCGGCCAGCGCGCCCGCCTCGTTGACAATCGTCTTGGCGGGGCCGTCGCCTCCGGTGATCACCACTGTCGGCCCCTTCAATCTTGTGCGGCCTGTCATCGCCGGCACCGCTGAAACGAACACTCGGGTGAGCCTTTTTGAGGGGGCAACCCTGCTGGGCACCGCCGCAACCACCGTGGGTGGCACCTGGTCGGTTTCGCTCGAAGCGGCGTTGGCCGAGGGCGTACACGGCTTGACGGCCGTCGCGACGGACTTGGGGGACAACAGTGTGGGGCAGCCATCTGCACTGGTGGCGCTCGCGATTGACCTCACGCCGCCGGCTCTCCCGGTGATCGCACCCATCGCTGCCACCGTAAAAACGCGGCCCGTGATCGCCGGCACGGCGGAAGCGGCCGCAACAGTTGTCCTGCAGGACGGCGCGACGGTGATTGCTCGCATCAAAGTCGGCGGGAACGGTTCGTGGAGTTTCACCCCGGAAACGGCCCTCGCGGAGGGGACACACTTGCTCACCGCGATGACGCTGGACCCTGCCGGCAACGCCAGTCCGATTTCGGCAGTCGTGCCGCTCATCATCGATACGATCGCGCCTCCGGCGGCGACGTTTCGCGCGGTGCCGAGCCCAACCAAGATTGTGCCGACCCAATTTGCTGGCACGGCTGAAGCCAACGCGACCGTCAAGATCTCAAACGGGACCCAATTGCTCGGCACGACCACGGCCAATGCGGCGGGCGAATGGAGTCTGACGCTTGGGACGAGTTGGATCGATGGTTCCTACACCCTGAAGGCGACGGCCACTGATGCGGCTGGAAACACCGGACCGGCCGGTCTGGTGACCTTTGTGGTTGATGCCGCCCCTCCCTCGTTGCCGACGGTGGAACCACTGGTGACGACCTCTCCGACACCCATCCTCCGCGGTACGTACGATTCCGCCGACACAGCGGTTCTCACTGTGAACGTGGCGGGTAAAACCTACTCCAGTGCGACGGGCGCCGTCGTACTGATCCCCGCCGAGGCGCGTTGGCAACTGGCGGTAGCGCTGGTGGACTCCTTGCGTGAAGGCACCTATCCGGTGACGGTGGTTGCGCTTGATCTGGCGGGCAACACTGCGACGGACACCTCGGACGACGAGCTCGTGGTGGGCTTGAATAAGTCAGCGACGACCGCGAACACGCTGCCGCAGCCGACCTCCGCCACGGCCTTGCAGATTCGATTGACCAGCACCGCGACCATCACCCGCGATTTGGCGAACATCTTCACCGATCCGTTGGGTCGGATCCTGCGATTCTATCTTTTGGAACAGAAAAACGTGGTGGCGACGCTGACCGGTAACCAATTGCGTTTGGTTTTCCCGAGCGATTTGAGCAGCCTCGCGTCGGTCAAGATCCGGGTAAACTTCGACCCGGCCAATCCGACGAGTGGCCCGACGTATGCGTTGAACTTCGTGATGGATGCCAATGATAACGGCATCGCTGATTCGCTCGAGGCCGCCCTGGGTGATGCCAACGGCGACGGCCAACCCGATGTCTCCCAAACCGGCGTCGCGACCTTTGTTGCTCCCTCGACCGGAGGCGTCTCGGGCAACGGCTCCGGGGCCGGCGTGATGTCGATCGTTGTGGGCGATCGCAATCCGGGTGACGTACGGGCCGACCGCAATGGCGTGGTCGTCGATCCCCAGGGCAGCATCAAGAATGTGAGCGCCTTGTCGGTTTCAGAATTTTCCTCAACTCCTGTCACATGGACCCCGGTATCGCCGGTGATTCAATTCGAAATCGCCAATGCGAAGCTCCAAGCGGATGGCGCGGTGGTGGTCATTGTTTCCCTGCCGACCAATGCCAATCCGCCAAAGCATATCTACAAGTTCGGTTACGAATTCGCGAACGCAACGCAGAAGACTTTCTTTCTCTTTGACTGGGATGGCCGTACCGGTGGCCAATTGATCGATACGAATAACGACGGTAAACCCGACGTCGTGCGACTGATTTATCGCGACGGCGAGCGCGGTGACGACGACCTGCTCGCCAACGGCATCATCGTAGATCCGATCGTGATGGGTGCGGATCTCGATGTTGCACCAAAACCGGTGTTTACCATCGCCAGTGGTGGCTACCGGGGGGCACAGCCGACCTTGGCCGGGACTGCCCAGGCCCTGTCGACCGTCAAGATCTACGATGGCTTGGGCTATCTGGGCGCGACCGTGACCACGGTGGCCGGAACGTGGAGTTTCCTTCCGCCGACGGCGTTGAGCGAGGGTCTCCATACTTTCAATGCCACCGCCACCCTGCCCCCGGGCCAGGCCAGCGAAGCGGCGTCTGTGCAATTGCTCCTCGACAGCCTCGCGCCGGCGGCCCCGGTGTTACTCGATGGCACGATCGTGGGCGCGAGTACGCGCATCCGCGGGACGGCTGAAGCCAGCGCTACCGTCACAGTTTACTCGGGCGGCGTTGAACTGGGCAAGGTTGTCGCGCTGGCAAACGGCACGTGGAGCTATGTGGCGCCGTTCACCTTTGGCGTCTTTACGCTGACAGCGACCGCGGTGGATGCCGTGGGCAACGTGAGTCCGCTCTCGAGTGCCCTGGTGATTCGTTCGGTGAACGAAGCGCCGGGCGCGTCGGCGAGCACGATGGCGACGATTGCGGAAGACGTGCCGGACGGGAGCAATACCGGTACGCTGGTGTCGGCGCTGGTGGCGAACTTTACGGATGTGGAAAGTGGGTCGGTCAAGGGGCTGGCGGTGGCGGGCGTGGATACGACCAATGGCAGGTGGTATTATTCGACGGATGCGGGAACGACCTGGCTGACGCTGAGTGGCGTCAGCACGAGCGCGGCGCGACTGCTCAAGGGCGACGACGCGAACTACAAGGTGCGGTTTGTGCCCAATCTGAATTTCAACGGGACGGCGACGATGACCTACCGGGCGTGGGATCAAACGAGTGGGACTGCAGGGGCTACGGCGGACGTCACGACGAACGGCGGCAGCACGGCCTACTCAAGCGCGACGGCCACGGCCACGATCACCGTGACCGCGGTGAACGACGCGCCGACGTTGGCGACGCCGGCCGGGTTGAGCTACCTGGATACGGTGGCGATGGATACGTTTGCGAACGGAACGGGCGCCCTGATGGGAGCGGATGTGGATGAGGGGACAACGCTGACGTACGGAATCGCGAGCGTGACGGCCGTGGGTGGTATTGCGACCCGAGTCGGCACGTATGGCACCTTGGCCGTGACGACTGCGACTGGAGCCTACACGTTTACGCCGAACTCGGCGGTGATCAACGCGCTGACCGTGAGCACCAGCGAGACCTTTACAGTGATGGTGAGCGACGGACTGGAGATGACGACGGCAACCTTGGCCGTGAACCTGACGGCGGTGAACGACGCGCCGACCTTGACGACCGTAAACACGTTGAGCGGCGGAACGGAAAACGTCCCGTTGACGATCAGCTACGCGGTGCTGGCTGCGGCGGCGGACGAGGCGGACGTGGAGGGCGACCTGTTGAGTTTCCGGATTGAAGCGGTGAGTTCGGGCAGGTTGGAAAAGGGCAGCGACGGATCGTGGACGGTGGTGACTCCGGGCACGACGTTGGTGGGTGCAGGGGAAACGCTGCGCTGGACACCGGCGCTGAATGCGAACGGAACGTTGAATGCGTTTACGATTAAGGCGTGGGACGGGGCTCTGGCGTCGACGAGCGCGGTGCAGGTGAAAGTGGCGGTCGCGGCCGTTAGCACACCACCGGTGCCTCCTATCGTGCCGCCTACAGTTCCACCTACGGTACCGCCTACGGTGCCACCGACGGTCGTGACGGTGGAGGTTACTCTCGGTGGCCTTAACCAAGTTTTTGACAGCGAGGCGAAGCCTGTGTCGGTGGTAACAAATCCCGTCGGGCTGGTCGTCGCGGTCACCTACGACGGCTCAACGGTCGCCCCCGCCGCCGTCGGCGTTTATTCAGTCGTCGCGGTGGTCACGTCCACCGGCTACACCGGTCGTGCCGCCGGTACGTTAACAATTGCGGCCCCGCCGCCGCCGCCGGATCTCTCGGTGGCCCAGAGCATCGCCTTTGCGCCAACAACTAGGGCGGCGGCTGGCACGGCGCTCACCCTCAGGGCGACGGCTTCGAGTGGTTTGCTGGTGACGCTGAGCCTCGTAAGCGGACCGGCTAAACTGACCGGTGACGTGCTCACCTTGTTGGACATCGGCACCGTGGTGGTGCGGGCTTCCCAGGCCGGCAACGCTGCCTACAAAGCGGTGACGCTCGACCGCACGCTGCAAGTCACCGCTGCGATCCAGCAAGGCTACTTTGGTCCGGTAACGAATTCTACTGGCGTAGGGCGCGCGGGGGATCTGGCGCTGACGTTGGCGCCTGGCGGCGCGAGCGCAAAGTTGCTGCTCGTCCTGCCGGATTCCGGTGTGCAGGGCGTGTTCGATGTTACCCCTGACCTCCTTGGAAGCTTTACGGTGGAATTACCCGTCTCGAACCCGGTGGTCGCGGTGGCACGGCCCAGCGACCCCGCGCGCGACGAATCGACGTTCATTTCGCGGGCGGCAAATTTGAATTCGGTGGCCCAGCTGAGCGGCACCGTGCGCGACGGACGGTTCAGTGGCACGATCGAGGCGCTTGGTTTGTCGTTCAACATCGTGGTCTTGCCCTCCGAAGGTGCGGCGGCGGCCGTCGCTGGCTTTTACCGCGCTGATATTTTGGGTGCGTCGGGCGGTACGGTTTATAGCGCGGTCGGTTCCCAGGGGCAGGTCCTTGTACTTGTCACTACGGCGGAATTTACGGCGGGCGCGGTGACGGTGGTCGACGCGCAGTTGGGCTTCTCCGCCGCACTCGCGACCCCGACCGGGGCGACGACGGTGCTTGGTGTTCTCGATTTGGGCAATGGTGCGATCTCCGGCTCCCTGCGTCTGGCTGGTGGAGTCGAGACAACGTTTGCGGGCCTCGGGGAGCAGGTGGCGGCAGCTGTTCGCCTGGTCAATCTGTCGTCGCGCGCCCGGGTTGGGGCCGGCGAGCAGACTCTGATCAGCGGCTTCATCATTGGCGGGGCCTCACCGCAGTCGGTTTTGATTCGCGGCATCGGCCCCGCGCTGACGGATTTCGGGGTCAACGGCGCACTGGCGAGTCCCCGCTTGCGGTTGTTCCGTGACGGAACGGTGTTGGCGGAAAACACCGGTTGGTCAAAATCCGGAGTCGGGGTGACTGAACTTTCCGCTGCGTTTGCCCGATTGGGTGCCTTTGCCCTGCCGGTCAATTCCTCGGATGCGGCCTTGCTGGTCACGCTACCCCCCGGGGCATACACCCTCCATGTGGACGGGGGTGACGGTGTCGCTTTGGCGGAAATTTACGATGCGGCTGCGGGCGATCAGGCTCGGCTTCTCAATGTTTCAACCCGTGGATATGTGGGCGTTGGTTCCAATGCCATGTTCGGTGGCTTCGTAGTGGCGGGTAACTTACCCCAGCGTGTTTTGGTGCGTGCCATCGGCCCCGGGCTGAAGGGCTTCGGCGTCGATGGAGTCTTGGCGGACCCGCGGCTCACCGTTTACCGGGGGCCTGCCGCGGTGGCAGAAAATGACAACTGGGGCGGCCTGGATGCTGCCGCCGTGCTCGCTGCTCAACTCGCTGTCGGCGCCTTCCCGCTGCCGGCAGGCAGCAAGGACGCGGTGTTGTTGCTCACCTTGGCGCCCGGGGCTTATACGGCTCAAGTCACCGGTGCGGGTGTGGGTGAGGGCGTCGCTTTGATTGAAATCTATCAACTTCCTTAAAACCCCTGTGATCATTAAGTGGCTTCGTTTCTCAGTCATCGTTTGGTTGTTCCCAGTCGCCGTTTGGGCGCAGACCGTGAGCGTTGTTCCAAGTACGACGACCTACGTCCCCACGGGCGGCACGGTTTCCTTCACCGTCACCCTCACGTACACCGGGGCTATCACAGCGGTGGGGTTTCAGATCGGATCGGTGCCCGCGGGTTGGTCGTTTGTTTCGGCTGGCGGGAGCAATCCCCCGGCGATCGTGCCGGCTCTCGGTTCGACCAGTGCCTTTGAGTTTGCCTACACCACGACTCCCGCCAGTCCGGCCACGTTTACCTTCACCGCGGCGTATCCGGCCGGCTTGGTCGGCAGCCAGATTTTTAGCTCCGTGAGCGGCAGTCTCCGCCCCGGTCCCGTTACGGTCAGCGGCACCAACGTCGTGCTCACCTCCTCGACCACGGTTGGGGCGCCGGCGATCACGCGCCAGCCCAGCGGAGCGGCCTTGGCTGACGGGGATAACTACGTCCTGGCGGTCGAGGCGAGCGGTTCGGCCCCCTTGGCGTATCAATGGCGCAAGGACGCGGTGGCGATCGTTGGCGCGACCACGGCGAGCTTGACCTTGACGGCGGTGAAGGCCGCCGACGCGGCCGGATACTCCGTCGTCGTGACCAATCCCCAGGGTTCCGTCACCAGTGTCGTGGCGGTGCTTTCGGTGGAGCCGGTGCCCATCGCGCCCACAATCACCAGTTCGGCTGTGGCGCAAAGCGCGTCTGCCGGCTCGGATGTGACCTTCTCCGTGGTGGCGGCGGGCACGGCGCCTTTTACCTACCAATGGTTGCGGGCCGGCCAGGCGCTGGCGGGTGCGACGGGAGCCACCCTCACGTTGCGGGCCGTGCAAAAAACCGACGAAGGAACCTACAGTGTCGAGGTGAGTAACAAGGCGGGCAGGGCCGTTTCCGCGGGAGCGGTGCTCACGGTGTCGTCCACTTCTGTCGCGCCGGTAATTGCTTCCCAGCCGATCGCCCAGTCCGCCCCGCTCGGTGGCAGCGTGACCTTTACGGTTGTCGCGGTTGGCACGGCACCGCTGAGTTACCAATGGCGGCGCGGTGGCCAAGTTCTCGCCGGCGCGACCGGCTCCACCCTCACTCTGACGAACGTGCAAAAAACCGACGAAAACTCCTACAGCGTCGCGGTGAGCAATGTCAGTGGCACCGTTCAGTCGGTGGGTGCGGCCTTCACGCTGTTATCCGGTTTTGCCGCCCCCACGATAACCACTCAGCCGGTCGCGCAGTCCGCACCGCTCGGCGGCAGCGTGACTTTCGCGGTGATCGCGAATGGGACGCCGCCGCTCGCCTACCAGTGGCTGCTTGGCGGGTTGGCCCTTGCCGGCGCGACCGGAGCGAGCCTGTCCGTGCCCAGCGTGCAAAATTCGCATTACGGAACTTACAGCGTCTTTGTCAGCAATCCCGCGGGCTCTGTCACTTCCGCCGGCGCGACGTTGTCGGGGTCGACCGCTCCAGTCGCACCCGAAATCACGACTCAGCCGCTGGCCAAGACCGTGGAGGTGGGTGGCACCGCATCGTTTGCCGTCGTTGCGGTTGGCTCCGCGCCCCTTGTGTATCAGTGGAAAAAGGACGGACAGCCTTTGTCCGGTGCCTCGGCCGCTGGCGCTTCGCTCACGCTGACCTCCGTCCAAAGCCAGAGCGCCGGCACCTATAGCGTTACGGTGACCAACGCTGCCGGCACGGTCACCTCCGCCGGCGCTGCCCTCCTGGTCTCGGCGCCGGTACCCCCGCCAGCTGCCTCGCGTCTCGCCAATCTTTCTGTTCGAAGCGTCGCCGGCTCCGGTGAGCAGACCCTGATTGTGGGTTTTGCCGTGGGCGGGACGGGCGTCAAGTCGGTGCTGCTCCGCGGGGTTGGTCCCGGTCTGACCCAGTTCGGGCTGCCCGGCGCATTGGGGGACCCACAGTTGCGCTTGTTTGATTCCACCTCGGTCCAGACCCACATCAATGAGGACTGGGGTGGTAGTGGGACCCTCGCAGCCGCTTTTTCAGGCGTCGGCGCCTTCGCGTTACCGGCCACCTCCAAGGACGCCGCCCTTCTCGTCCCGCTCGGTGGTGGCGCTTACACGGCACAGATTTCTGGCAACGGTGGCACGGGCATCGCGTTGGTGGAGGTGTACGACTCCGATGTCGGTGGATCCGCCGCACGGCTCACCAACCTTTCCGCCCGAACGCAGGTCGGCACGGGGGACGACATTCTCGTTGTCGGCTTTGTGGTCACTGGCACCGGTCCCACGACACTGCTCCTGCGCGCGGTGGGCCCTGGCCTGGTCCAGTTCGGTCTTGGGGGAGCGCTGGCGGATCCGCGGCTCCAACTTTTCAACGCGGCCGGGGTCCTCGTGGTCGGTAACGACGATTGGGGTGGTGGGGCTTCGCTCTCTGCCGCCTTCAGCCAGGTCGGTGCCTTTGCTTTGCCGCCCACGTCGAAGGATGCCGTCCTGCTCAGCACTTTGCCGGCGGGGGCTTATACCGTGCAAATTTCAGGAGCAAACGCCACGCGTGGCATCGCTTTGGTGGAAGTTTATGAGCTACCCTAGCCGCTTGTCGTATTCAGCGAAACGATTCAGGCGAAGGGCTGCGCATCGTTTGCCGGCTTTGAAGTATGAAAGTAAGACCCCGATGCTCACGCCATGTCTGGCGGGCGAGCGAAGCGGTGCGGGTAAATATTGGCCCGGTGGAGGAGCCGCAGGCACGGTGGAGCCCGTTCTCGGACCAATGGCCGGCGGCGCCCGTGGGGTGGTGATGTGGTCGCAGTTTTTGCCGCCCGCTCCGGCGCGCAACCGAGTGTGCGATCCGATGGATCCCGCGTCGGGTGTTGCCGATATGGTCGAACGATCCAACAATCAGAATGGTATGCTCCGTGGTGGTTCAGTTCAGGTGCAGACCGGTGTTGAGGACGGCGTTATGCCGGGCCGGTAAATTTCACCGATGGCATCTATAAAAAACACTTTCCGCCTGGTGCTGGCCTGCATTCTGATCAGTTCCCTGGCGTCAGCACAGACGGCGACCTTGGGTTCGGCGACCGGTATCTATGACGCGAAGGGTGGTGTCCTCACCCTCACGGCGACCGTGATCTATCCGGCCACGGCCAACACGGTTGGCGGCGTGGTGGTCGCCGCCGGTGGCTCGGGCTACAGCGGACTGCCCACGGTGACTTTTTCCGGAGGCGGCGGAGCGGGTGCGACCGCCACTGCCGAGGTGACCGGTGGTGCTGTGACCGCCGTGAGAATCGTGAATCCGGGCGCTGGATACACAAGTCCGCCGGTGGTGATTTTCTCGGGTGGTGGCGGGACTGGCGTCACGGCCAATGCCGTGGCGATCCTGCCGCAGGCGATCGGCTTTTTGGTCAAGCTGCCGAGCGGTTGGGGCTTTGCGAGCCAGGCGCTCCCGGTCGGCGCCGCCGCCGTGACTTCACCCGCGGTCGGAGACTCGACCTTGGAATGGGGTTTTCTCTCGTTCCCGGCGGAGCGATTGCGCTGGACCTTTGACGTCTCCTACCCGCCTGGCCTGAGCGCCAGCCAGGTCGTCACGGTCGATGCGACGCAATCGGCCTATCGTCCCGGCCCGCTGTCCATTTCGGCGCCGGCCCTTGTGCTCGTTTTAGGCCGGCATAGCGCCGACTCCAATGGCGATGGTAAGATCGATCTAGCCGAACTGACCCGCGTGATTCAACTTTACAACACACGCAACGGGACCGTGCGTACTGGGCGCTATTTGGTTCAAGCCTCAGGGTCCGAGGATGGATTCAGCATCGACGGCACAACGCCAAACATCGCAACCGTCTCGCTCGCGCGTTATCATACGGCGGACTCGGACAAGAATGGTAAGATTACTCTGGTTGAACTGACACGGGTGATTGAACTGTACAGTGTGCGGAGCGGCGCGACCCGGACCGGCGCCTATCTGCCGCAGGACGGTACGGAGGATGGATTCGCCCCGGCGCCGTAAGGAGGTGCCGATTTTGAATCCGAATCGCATCGGCAGGCCGGGCTTGCCTCGTAAAATGGATCCTAACCCAAGTTCGTCAGTTGGAGGGGCGCGGAAAAAAATTTCAGAGGTGAGCCGATGGCGGCGGGGCTTTGCTTCAGAGGAGGATTTTGGCCGGAGCGTGGTCAACGACGATCAGAGGCCATGCGTTCCGTGAACGTGGCATGCTTGATTGTCAGCAGACCGGAGTTTGTGGCCCTCACGGCAACGCCCTCCCCGTCAACCAACCCCTGCCAGCGAAATGGGCAGGGGTTGCGCTTTTTCTACCGTCTTACCTCTGAGAAACGGAGTGCCCGGGGCGGGGCTCGAACCCGCACGGCCTTGCGGCCAAGGGATTTTAAGTCCCTAGTGTCTACCATTTCACCACCCGGGCTTTGACTGAGGGAAGGAAAACGCACGCGGGCGGGTAATTCCAAGACAAACTCACCTAATTACCGTTTCACTGGAGATCCGCCTTCCACGGTTCGCTCGTACTCCAGCAAAGGCACGCGGTAAACGGCGTGTGGTACCGGCGGGCTCGAATTTCGGAAACTCGACTTACGGGATTCACCTTGCCCGAAATTCTGACCGTCACCACGGTGCGCCAAGTGAAAATCGGATTTCTTGGCGGGAGTTTTGACCCCGTCCACTTTGGCCACTTGCTGGCGGCTCAGGATGCATTCGAGCAGTACAAGCTCGATCGCCTTATTCTGGTGCCGGCGGCACAGGCGCCGTTGAAGCCCAATGACGTCCAGTCGTCCGCCGAGGATCGTTTGGCGATGCTCCGCGCGGCCGTCGAGTGGGACCGACGCTTTGAGATTTCCGATCTGGAACTGCGGCGTGGTGGAGTCAGTTATACGATCGACTCTGCCCGGCATTTTCGCGCGCTCTATCCGAACGACGAACTGTACTGGGTGATTGGAGGCGACCAACTCCCCAAGCTGCATCTTTGGAAGGATATCGGCGAACTCGCCCAGTTGGTTGAGTTCATCTTCCTGGAACGTCCAGGCTATCCCAACAAACCTCGGCCGGATATACCGGGATTGCGGCTCCACCGTTGCGACGGCCACCTTCTTGCAATCAGTTCAACCGAATTGCGCGAACGGACCCGCCGTAACCTCTCTCTCGATTACTTTGTTCCGCATAAGGCCATTGTTTTCATCAGAGAACACGCTTTATATCGCGAATCGAAATGAAACCCAAAAAGATCGTACCACTCGAACTCGTGAAACTGTGCTGTCGGGCCCTCGACGAAAAGAAGGCTGGAGAACTCACGATCCTCGATGTGTCGGAGCAGTCATCGATTACCGATTTTCTGGTCTTGGCGACAGCGACTTCGGAACCGCACCTTCGCGCTCTCCGGGTCGAACTCGAAAAGGCCCTCGATGCGAACAAGGTGCATTTGGTCGGGATGGAAACCTCCCAGGAAAGCGGCTGGACGGTCGTCGATGCCTTTGATGTGATGATTCATCTTTTTCTTCCGGAAACGCGCGAGCGATTCGGATTGGAACGTCTGTGGCGGGATGCAACGGAAATTTCACTCGCCCGAGTCCTTGCTCCGACGTTGAAGGTGGCCAAGGCAAGAGTGGCGCGAGCAAAGCCTCCGGCTAAATCCCGCCCGAAGAAGTCGGTCTCCAAATGACAGGAAAAAGCGCCTCGGGTGGTTTTTTGATGGGTAATTTACACTACGTAGTCAGTATGTCCCATACGTGATTGCCTGAAATTTACTAATTGCTCCCACCCGGTTGGGGCGCCATCGTTCCGTTTTACTGCTCATCCTTGAGCGCTAATCATACTAATAAATAGATAAAACTGCCCATGAACAAGTCACACTCCGCCCAAAAGGGCTTCACCCTCGTTGAAATCATGATCGTCGTCGTCATCATCGGCCTCTTGGCTGCGATGGCGATTCCGGCGTTCCAAAAGGTCCGCGTCGCTTCTCAGGACAAAGCCGTTTTGAACAACGCCCGTCAGATGGCCGCTGCCGCTGACCAATACTACTTGGAAAACGGTGCGACGTACGCCATTTCGACCAGTCTTGTGGGTGCCACAAATTACGTTAAGGCGCTTAACACGGTTGCCAGCGAATCGTATCCTGCTGGTTACACCCAGGGTGTTACGATTACGATTGCTGGCGTCGCCAATGCCCGTACGATCACCTACGCTCCCTGATTTTGGGACTGCATGAAGCTTTCGAACCGCCCGCAGTAGCGGGCGGTTTTTTTTTGCCAACCCGCGTGTGGGTGCAGTCGCGAATTTGGGATGAGTAGTGTCCGCCTTGTTTGCGACGCGAGATTACTGGATTTTCGCTCGTGTAATTTTACCCGCTGCCGCACGTTTGGGTTCGATCAAAAAGAAGGCTGTGCGGTCTCCATCCCACCCCATGAAATCATTCACCCAATATCGCGACGCCTTCACGCTGGTTGAAATCATGATCGTGGTTGTCATCATCGGATTGCTGGCCTCGATTGCGATTCCGGCATTCCAAAAAGTTCGCGTTCAGTCTCAGGACAAGGCGGTGATGAACAATGCACGGCAAATGGCCGCGGCAGCCGACCAGTATTTCCTAGAGTTTGGCGGTTCGTCCGCCGCTCTCAACAACCTTATTGGTGCGACGAATTATGTGAAGTCGATCAATTCTGTTGCTGGCGAAAGCTATCCGGATTTCTACACCCAAGGGGTGACCATCACAATCACTGGTGTCGCTTCGGCGCGTACGATCACGTATTCTCCGTGATGGGCTCGTCCTGACGGTATTGTCGTGCTCCTGCCGCTCGATTTTCGGGCGGCTTTTTTTGCAGTTCCCAAGTCTGGCGGCTCTCATCCAGCTTTCTTTTTCCGGGCTGTCATCCAATCTCGCAGGCCGTCCGTATGAATTCCCTGTCCTCCGCCACCCTGCTTGCTGATCGCCGGTGCTGGTTGCTGATGCTATCGGCTGCGCTCGCGGGCGTCCTGGGGTTTTTCGCCGTACCGGATTCGCTCGCCATCGGTTTTGTTTCCCGTGCGGGTTTCTGGTTTGTTTTGGCCGGTTTTGCCGTATGGGTGTGGTCGCTCGGCTCCTCGTTTGTTCCCGGCCTGCGGAACTGGCGGTGGCGAGAGTCCGATTGGACGTCGGTTGCCGTGGTCTTGCTGGCGGGGGTGTTGCTGCTCGCGCACGAACGGTTTGGTTTCAAAATTGTCATGGACGAGGTGATGCTGCTCGGCACCTCGATGGGCATGCATTTTGACAAGGCGGCCCTCACGCCCCTGAGGGGAAATGACATTCAGGGCGCATTCATGATTATCGAGGGCATCGTGGACAAGCGGCCGTTGTTTTTTCCGTTTCTCGTCTCGTTGTTGCATGATCTTTTCGGATACCGGCCGGCCAACGCCTTTGTGCTCAATGGTGCGCTGACGTTTGTCTTTCTCGGGATGGTCTGTGCCACGGGACGGATGCTCGCCGGCCGCGTGGCGGGTTGGATCGGGGTGGCGCTTTTTGCCGGTCTTCCCTTGTTGGGCCAGAACTGCACCGGCGGAGGGTTTGAGCTGCTGAACCTGGTGATGATGCTGGGTACGGTGATGCTCGGTGCTCGTTATATCGGGAAGCGCGACGACGCGGCGTTAATCGCATTTGTCTACTCCGGGTTGTTGCTGGTGCAGGTGCGTTACGAGTCGGGAATTTTTATGCTACCGGTCGCCGTGGTAATTTTCTGGGTGTGGTGGCAGGAGGGCCGGGTGCAATTGCCTTGGGCGGTCATCTTCGCCCCGCTCCTCATGGTTCATCACCCGCTGCAACAGCGCATCTTCGACATCCGCTCGTCTTCCTGGGAAATGGCCAGCCGACCTGGTCTCACCTCGCCCTTTTCCATCGGCTACGTCCCCGACAATTTGGGGCATGCGATGAAATTTTTCTTTGGCAACGCGGCTGATCAGCCCAACTCGTGGGTCCTGTCTGCGTTCGGCTGCGTTGCCATTCCCTTTTTTGCGCTGTTGGTGCTGAAGCGCCTTCGCCTCCTTAAGGCTGAGCCCGCCATTTCCGTGGCATTGACCGTTTTCAGCGTCGGATTCGCGCTGCAGTTTGTCCTGATGATGTGTTATGCATGGGGATTCGACGAGGTGGTGACGCGACGGCTAAGTCTGCCGACGCATCTCGGCATGGTGCTGGCGGTGCTGTCCGTCCTGCCGCAATTTGCCAATCCGCTCGTTCACCGGGTGCTGCTTGCTGTTGCGAGTGTGGGCCTGATCGCCCGCAGCGTGCCGTCGATGGCGGCACATGCCTACAGTCAGGAATATACTCCGGGCCGCGAAACCGCGTGGCGGCGAGACTTCATGGCCGCCCAGCCGCGCCCTGATTACCTGATGATCGACAACGATTCCACCCTCTGGGTGACTCATCTGGTTTCCTCCACTCCGACCGTCGTGGCAACGAAGCGAGCCGGCGACATCGCGTTTCACATGCGCAACCGGACGTTTTCCGGAGTCTTCGTTTTCCAGCGGTATGAAATCGACGCCGAGACGGGCAAGATGACCCTGCGGAAGGGCGACGACTTGGGGCCGGCGTTTGTACTGGAGCCGGTCGTGGAGGAACGACTGCAGTTGCTCACTCTGTCTCGAATCAGCCGGGTGAAGGAGATTAGATTGGAGGCCGGGAATGTCAGTACGCCGGATCCCGAGGATCATCTGGTGCCGAAGAGCCGGGCAGCCATCGAGGAGGCGCGGCGACTTTTCATGGAGAGTTACATGAAACAGCTGCCCTGAGTTGCTCGCCGTCCGAATCGTGAAAGTCCGTCCTTTTACCGCTTTGTTCCAGTCCGCCGCGGAGCGCCCCCGTCTGCTCGTGTTTGCGGCGTGTGCGATCGCCGCGGTCGTAATCGGTTTCGTCGCGGTGCCGCCGGAGGTGGCGGAAAAACTCATCAGCGCGGGCGGATACTATTACGTCGCTGGAACCTTTGCCGCATTTTTGTTCTACGGCTGGCGCGTGGCCCGGGTCAGGCGGGAGGTGTGGCGCAGTTGGCTGCGTCGGCCCGGGTGGGTGGGGCTGGCGCTGCTCGGCGCGACGCTTTTTTCCGTCTGGGCGGACGAATTCAAACACAAGGTGCTCTTTGATGAATACGTGCTGCAGGGCACGGCCTGGCACATGCACGCGACCAAGGAAATAGGTGTGCCGATGCGGGCGTATGATATTTCTGGCACGTGGCTCGCCATCGACGTGTTTCTGGACAAGCGGCCCTATTTTTTCACGTTTCTCCTCTCGCTGGTTCATGATCTCACCGGCTTCCGGCTGATCAATGTCTTTGCTCTCAACGTGGCCCTTGCGGCGCTTTGCCTAGGGCTGACTTACTGGCTGGGACGGGCCATAACGGGCCGGAGGGGGCCGGCTGTGCTCGCGGTGGCACTGCTGGTGACGATGCCGTTGTTCGGCCAGAATGCCACCGGGGCCGGGATGGAAATGCACAATCTCGCGATGATTGCGGTAGTGATGGCCAGCTCGATTTTGTATCTGCGTGCGCCTGACCGTGACCGGTTGGCGCTGCTGGTTCTCGCCACCGTGCTGCTCGCGCAGAGCCGCTACGAATCGGTGCTTTTTGTCGGACCGGTCGCGGTGATCATCGTGCTGGGCTGGTTGCGCCGCGGTTCATTGCTCCTGCCGTGGCCGGCCGTCGCCGCGCCGCTGTTGCTGGTACCGTATGCGTGGCACGACCGTGTCGTCGACACGAAGAAAGTGCTCTGGCAGTTGCGAGAGGGGGAGACGTCGCGCTTTGGCCTCGGCTATCTGTCGGGAAATCTCGAGGGGGCGTGGAATTTCTTTTTCAGCACGTCGCCCGCCCAACCCAATTCCCTGTGGCTCACCCTGCTGGGTCTGGCCGGCGCGCTTTGGGCGTTCGTCAGCCTCGTGCGTAGCTGGCGCGAGCGAAAAGCCGGGGGTCTTCCGCTTGGATCGCCGGCGGTCGTGGTCGGGCTGTGCGCCCTGGCGATCGTGGCCAACGTCGTGCTCCTGATGTTTTACTACTGGAGCCGGTTCGACGAACCGATCGCGGCGCGGTTTGCGCTTCCTTCGTGCCTGCTGCTCGCGCTGATCGTGGGCTGGTTCGTGCACTCGCTCGACGCTCGTCGCCTGCCCGCCACGCGGGTGGCGGCTTTGGGAATCGGGGTGTGGTTCTTCGTGGTCGCGGCCCCGGCGTATTCGCGCCGCATTTACACGTCGCAGAATCTGGTGATGCGCGAACTGGAATGGGAAATCGAGCGCGTGAAGGCCCGCCGCGGGCCCGTCCTCCTCATCACGCAGAAGGCGACGATGCCTTTCCTTCTCCAGCACATCTCGACTGTCAACACGGCGTCGGCCCGGATGCGTGTCGACCAGATTGCGTGGCATATGCGGGCGGGCACCTTTCGCGAGGTGCTCGTATCCCAGGTGATCCGCCCGACATCGGCGCAGGGTGATTGCGGTGTGGAACCGGACGAGCTTTTGCCCGATGGTTTCCGCCTGCAGCTGATTGAACAGAAGCGTTTTGGGGCCCGCTGGATTCGCATCAGCCGTTTGGTTGAAATTGTGCCGCCACCGCAGCTGGCCGCCGCCGGCACCGCGCAATCCTCACGGGCGGGCCTTGACGGTGCGTTCGATTAGCTCGCTCCAACGGCTGAGCGGACCGTTCGTCGCCGCGTCGATCTCTTCTTTGGAAAGCCGGTAGACATGGATTGAATAGCCAATTTGGGCTTCGGGCGCGCGCACGCGCAGGTAGTGGCAGAGGCGGGCGAACCGCAGCTGATCATGTCGGGTGGTGGCCTTTTGCCATTGGGCGGGCGTTACGTCGCGCTCCAGCTCCAATCGGCGCTGTGGTTCTCGCGAATAGGCTTCGAGCAGCGGCTCGAGCTTCCGAAGTTCCTGATATTCCTTTTCCTGCGCCAATGTCCATGGACCGCGGATCGAACTGTAGACGTGGGAAAGGCACGTGGCGCTGAGGGCGTAAACACCCGCTTCGAGGCGCACGTACGGCGGGATGATTTTGAAGCCATTGATGAACGGCAGTCGTCGCGCGTGGATGCCATAGTAGGCGGGTTCGCCCAGCCCGAAATAGGAAATAAAGACGGGCACGTCTCCCGCGTTTCGCTCGAGCCATTTTTTCAGGCCGGGCAGATCTTGTCCCCAGTCCAGCGAACTGTCGACGAGGTGTCGGTGGCCGTTGGCCGGGCCGCCGCCGAGGGCGTTGAAGTACGCGAGGAAGTGGGGTGCAATCCGGGCGGCCTCCACGGTTTGAGCCGTGAGCAGGACGATCACCGCAGCACGGCCGGGTCGCGAGGTGCTGAACCATTTTCCGAGCACGCCCGCGGCAATGAACAACACGGGATACGTGGGCAGGATGTGGCGGTGCCCGATGTTGAGATGACTGGTGAGCGAAAACGCCCAGTAGACGGCGAACAGGACGACGAGCGGTGCGACGAGGTAGAGATCGGCCCGGACACGCGCCGGAGCCCGTCGCCAACGGTGCGCGACGAGCAATCCTGAGAGTAACGACGCGGCGAGGAGCGCCAGGGTCGTCTTCAGGGCAAAGGTCCACGGGAAAAAGCTCACCCATCCGGTCGTGCTGTACTCGCCGTTGAGAAAGGCGGATCGCACTTGGGCCGTCTCGACCACATAGGCGGAGCCGTAGAGAAACGACTCGGGCAGGGCGTGGGCCGTCTGTAGCCAGCGGATGAATTTTCCAATCGCTCCGATGTTCGAATCGAGGACCTCCCAGGGGCGAACGAAGTGGGCCGCCGGGGGAAGGGACGGGTTGAACGCCGCATAGGTGAAGCCGTAAAACGACCAGATCACGAGGGCCGCCACCGCCCCGTGGGCCAGGGCGGAAAGCGCGGCGGCGCCGACCTTGCCGGCCCGGGTGGTGAAGCGGCGGCCGAACAGGACGAGTGGCTCCGGGTTCGCGGCGCGGACGAACGCCATCACGACCATCATCGGAATCAGCAGCACCGCGGAGTGTTTGGCAACGCAGGCCAGCCCAAACGTCAACGCGCTCAGCGTCCACCCGCCCGCGCCCCCGCGATGCAGGTGCCGCCACCAAGCGCCGCAACTGGCGAGAAAGAAGAACGTCATGCACATGTCCGACGTTGCGAGGACGCCGTGCGCCAGAAACGTCGGGCACATTGCGAACAGGCCCAGCGACACGAAACCTCCTGTGGTGCCGAAAAGCCGTCGCGACCAGCAGAACACCAGGACACCTGTGCCGAGGCTGAAGATCCCGATCATCGCGCGGGCGGCCATCAGCAGCGGAAAATGATCATGCCCCGTCTCGTAGAAAAACTGGTGGCCCACGACCTGGACCTCCGACGTGCGCCAATACGGGTTGCCCTCAAGCTGCGGGAACGGAGGCCGGACGATCGCCGCGGGAATCGCGGCCCAGCGCTGTGGCAGAATGCCGTTTTCGGGGTGCATCCGGTAGTCCCCGAGATGCCAGTAGGCGTACCCGGCGGTGAGGTGCAGCACCTCGTCGGCCGTGACGCTCTTGGTCGAGACCGCCCAGATCGCGAGCGCACCGTGCACGGCCAGCACCGCCGCCACGGTGAGCGGGACGAGGAAATTCGGCCTCAGGCGCGCCCACATCGCCGGTCAGGTAGCCAATGCCGCCCGCAGGCGGTCCGCGACGGCGGCGACGTGGTCCTGGGTCATTTCGGGAAACATCGGGAGCGACAGGACGGAGCGCGCGGCCTGCTCTGCGCAGGGGAAGGCCCCGACGCCCAGACGGAGTCCGGCGTAGGCTTTTTGGAGATGAATTGGGATCGGGTAGTGCACGACGGTCTGCACGCCGCGCTCGGCGAGGGCCCGGGCAATGAGGTCGCGTTCGCGTTCAACGATGCGAACCACGAAGAGATGGTAGACGTGTCGGCCGCACCACGGTGCCTCGGCCGGCAGGGCAATTCCGGGGCAGTCCCGCAGCGCGGCGCGATACCAGCCGGCGGCGATGCGGCGGCGCTCGTTCCACGTCGCGAGGTGGCGGAGCTTCACGTTGAGCACGGCCGCCTGGATCGTGTCGAGCCGTGAGTTGTAGCCCTGGATTTCGTGATGGTATTTCACGATCGCGCCCCAGTTTCGGAGCAGGCGAAGCTGACGCGCGAGCGCCTCGTCGTTGGTGGTCACGGCCCCGCCGTCGCCGAACGCGCCGAGATTTTTCCCGGGATAGAAACTGAAGGCGGCCGCGGTTCCGAGCGAGCCGCAGGTGCGACCGTCGGCGAGGGTGGCACCGTGCGCCTGCGCCGCATCCTCGATCAGGGCTAGTCCGTGCTTTTGCGCGAGCGACTGTAGTGCCGGCAGGTTCGCCGGCTGTCCGTACAGGTGCACCGGCATGATCGCGCGCGTGCGCGGGGTGATGGCGGCGGCGACGGCGGCCGGGTCGATCAGGTAATGCCCGGGTTCGCAATCGACCAGGACCGGTTTGGCACCCGCGTACGAAATCGCCTCGGCGGTCGCGATGAAGCTGTTCGCTACCGTGATGACTTCGTCGCCGGCGCCGATGCCGAGGGCGCGGAGGATGAATTGCAGGGCGTCGGTGCCCGAGCCCACCCCGACGGCCTGCGACGTCCCGCAAAATCCGGCCCAGGCCTGCTCGAACACGGTGACTTCGGGGCCGAGAATGAACTGGCCGTGCCGCAGCACCTCTGCGATGGCGGGATCGAGTTCGGTCCGCAGGTTTCGAACCTGCAGCGGGAGATCTTGAAACGGGACGGACGAGGGATGACCGGCGGTCATGGATTGCGAGGGTGCGGTTCACGGCGCCAGATGCGCCACAGGGAAATCAATCCGGTGAGGGTGCGCCACATGACACGCGGGCGCGAGGCGGAAGACACTCCGCCGAGTCGGGCCTTCATGTCGACTTCGACCTCGACGATGAGGGCCCCGAGGTCGCGCAGACGGACGAGCACCTCGGTGAGCATCGGAATGCCACGTTGCGTGAGCGTGATCCGGAGGAACCAGGTGCGTCGATAGGCGTGGATCCAGTTCACGTCACGCAGCCGCAGCCCGAATAGCCCTGCCACGATTTGCGGATAGAGCCACGAGTTGAAGCGCATGAGCGGATTGTAGCCGAGCCGCTGGCGGCGGACACCGACGATCACGTCAGCGCGGCCGAAATGATCCGCATAGGGGGCAAGGCTGAGGGCGGTCGCCGGCATGTCGGCAGGCCAGAGCATCAGGTACTCGCCGGTCGCGCGCGCGGCGCCGGTCCGAAAAGCCCCGCCAATACCCTGATTGGCCTGGTGGTGGGCAACAACGCCGGCAAACTCCCGCGCGAGTGTGTCGGCGATTTCCCCCGTCCGATCACGACTGCCGTCGTTGACGATGATGATTTCCGCGGCCAGCCGGAGTTCGTCGAGACTGTGGCGCAAATCCCGGATCGCTCCGGCGAGGAGAACTTCCTCGTTGAATGCCGGGACCACGACGCTGAGAGCGACGGGCACTGCCTTCATGCTTTGCGGGGTAATACGCGTGCGGGAACGCCGGCCACGATTTCACCCGGCGCCACGTCGTGCAGTACCACCGCGCCGGCGCCCACGGTTGCTCCCGCCCCGATCTTCACTCCGCCCATAATCAGGGCACCGGAGCCGAGCGTCGCTCCCGTGCAGACGAGCGTGCGCTCCATCTTCCAGGTGCCACGGAGCGTGGCGGAGACCGAGGGGTGACGGTCGTTGATGAACATCACCCCGTGCCCGACGAATACCTCCGCCTCCAGGGTTACGCCGGAGCAGATGAACGTGTGACTCTGAATCCGACAGCGCGGACCCACCGTCACATCGCGCTGGATTTCGACAAACGCACCGATCATGCACTCGTCGCCGATGGTGCAACCGTAGAGGTTGAGGAAGGCGCCGAGCCGGACGTCGCGACCGAGCACGACATCGTCCGCGATGCGTTGCAGCGACGAAGCGGGGATCATGCGGACGGAATGCTGACGGCGAGGCCGTTTTGCTGCAAGGACGAGCGCGCGGCCTCAAGGACTTCGACCACGGAGGTTCCAAATTCTCCGCTCGCCACCGGCGTGCGTCGGGACCGTAGGCAATCGATGAACTCCTGATCCTGACGGAGCAGAGGTTCGTAGAGCTTGACCTTGGGGATCATGATCGCGCCATCGCGGAGGATCATCTGGAATTCGCCGAAGGTGGAATAATGGTCGGCCGTCACGCCCTTGTCGTAGTAACGGATGGGCTCAAGGTTGTTCATGTCGTCCCACACCGCCATTTTGTGGTCGCCGACAATGGTGAGCTGGCGGACCTTGCGCGGATTGAGCCAGGAAGTGTGGACGTGGCAGATGACGCCCTTGGGATAATGCAGCGTGAGAAACCCGATGTCCTCGACGCGCTCCTGCAGGAAAAATCCGCCGGTGGCAGAGACCGACGACGGTGTGGCGCCGAGCAGGTAGCTGAAAATTGAAATGTCGTGACTGGCGAGATCGTGGATTGCGCCGACATCGCGGCGCACGGGGCCGAGATTGGTGCGGACGGCGTCCATGTAGTAGATCCGGCCGAGTTCGCCGCGGTCGAGGTCGACCTTGAGATGTTGGACGGACGGGTTGTAGAGGAACACATGTCCGACCATGAGCACGCGGCGTCGGGCGGCGGCCAGATCGCACAGCTCGCGGCATTCGGCGGTCGTTGCGGCGAGCGGTTTCTCACAGAGCACATCCTTGCCCGCCTCCAGTGCCTGTTTGACGAGACTAAAATGGGTCTGGACGGGCGTCGCAATGACGACGGCGTCAATGTCCGCTGCGAGGGTGATGGCCGTGGGATCGCCCGTGAGTTCGAGATCGCGAAACTGCCGGCGGGCGAGCGCGAGCCGGGAGGACGTGGTGTCGCACACGCGCACGACTTCACAACCTTCGATTGCACCCATGCTACGGACATGGTTGGGACCCCATTGCCCGAAACCAATTACGCCAACGCGGATCGTGGTTGAAGCGGTATTCACCGCCGGGGAGCGTCGCGGTTGCACAGCGTCGCGTCCAGTGTGAAGTCCCCGGCGGTGGCGGGATTACACCTTTTTTAGGGTGTGCGGATGCGATGAATCGCGGTCACTGGCCCGTCAAGTGCCGCCGTTAAATCAGCGGCCGAAAGCCGGTAGATCAGGATCGAATATCCCGCCGTTCCATCCGGGGTGCGCCTTTGGAGAAATTTGCACAGTCGGGCGAAACGCAGTCGATCGTAGGGTGCGTAGTCCGTGTCTGTCGTGACTTGGCGACGGAAATTTTGGTAGGCCGTTTCGTGTACCGCTGTCCACGGTCCGCGAGCGGGTGTATAAACCTCTGCGAGTACCGTCGCGCTGATGGCGTAGAGTCCCGGCGTGAGATCGTACGGTGAGAGCGGAGGCCGGACGATATAGGTGGGGGTAGGCAGGAAGCGCGTCGGCCGCACGCCGTAGTGGGGAGGCCACGCACTCCCGAAGTAGCCCAGATAGAGTTCCTCGCCGGGCCGCCGGTTGGCCGTCAGCCACTGTTGGAGGGACGGAAGGTCTTGGCCCCAGTCGAGGGAGCTGTCGACGAAGAGTCGATGGGCGTTACTGGGGCCGCCGGCCAGTTGGTTGAATCCGGCAAGATAATGCGGACGAATCGAAAACGAGGCTACCGCCATGGCCGCCGCGAGGAAGGCGCCCAGCCACGCGGAACCGCGACGAATCGTCAGCAGGCCGACCGCGACAAAAAGCACCGGATAGACGGCGAGGATGTGCCGGTCTCCAATGTTAAGATTGCTGCGCAGCGCGACGACCCAAACGACAAATGCGCTGACGAAGAGCGGGGCAACGCGTTGCGCTTCGGCGCGGCGAAGATCAGGTGATTCCTGGCGCAGCCTGGACAGCCATAGGAAGAGCGCGGCAGCGAGGCCGACCAGAAACGGGAGCGGGGTCTTGAGCAGGAACAAGGTTGGAAAGAACTGCCACCAACCATGCAAGCTGTGTTCCCCGGCAAAAAATGCCGGTCGTGCCGCCTCGCCGGCCAGCACATTGGTCAGGCCGTAAACCCACGCTTCCGGCATCCAATGCCAGCCGAGGACCGCCTCAACGATTCCCCTTTTCCAGGCGAGTGTGCCCAGCATCTCCTGCCAGCTCCACGCAAACTTGGTCAACTCCGGGGTCCCGGGACCTTGAGCGCCGAAGCGAAAGTCGAAGAAGGCCCAGATGATGAGGACGCCGGCGGCCGCCTGAAATACTCCAAGCCCGATGTTCTGGCCCACCCGGCGCAGACGGGCGGTGGTGCCGGCCTCCGCACCGAGGTGCAGCCAGGCATCCGCGACGGAAAGGATCGCGTAGATCGGGGCGATCAGGATGCCGTTGAATTTAGCCACCAGCGCAAGGCCGCTCATCGCTCCGGCCAGCAGGCCGGACGGAAGATCGCGGCGGGCGAGGTGACGCCAGAAAAACCACGGTGCCAGGGTGAGCGTGGTCGCGGCCGCCAGATCGGACGTCGCGAGACCCGCGTGCGCGAGGAACTGTGGGCTCAGCGAGAAAAACGCGAGGGACAGCAACCCGCCGGCGCGACCGTGCCACGCCCGGGCCACGAGGAAGATGAAGAGGCCGAGGGCGACTCCGAAGAGGGCGTTCAGGCTGCGCGCGGCGAGGACGAGCCAGTCGGTGAGATTGCCCTGCGTGTAGAAAAAATCCCAGGCGATCTGCCAGTAGATCGAATGACGCCACTGATGTTCGTCCATCGGAAAACGCGCGTGCCCGGCGAGCGCGGGGAGGCCGAAAATCCGCTGCGGCAGCACGCCGTTTTCCGGATGCATGCGGAAGTCGCCGAAGCGATCGAACGCGTAGCCCGCCGTGATGTGCGGCAGTTCGTCCGAGGTATGGCTCTTGTCGATCGCGGCGCTGACGGCCAGCCACCAGAACAGAGCCAGCAAGGCGGTTGCGACCGCCGTCGTCGCCACATCACGCCTGTCGCGTGAAAAAGGGATGAAGCGGCGGGCGGGAGTGGCCATCGCGGGACAAAAACATGGACTCACCATCGGCAGTCGCTGACGCTCCCACAAGCCCGAACCCAATCCATGGATGCAGCCGAATACGACAACCTCGAACGCGTCGAACGCGAGCACTGGTACTATTCGGGCAAACGGCGGCTTGTGCGGAAGTGGATCGCGCGCGCGAGGCCGCCGCAGCCGACAGATTTGCTGCTCGATTGCGGAGCGGGCACGGGGCTTTTCGCCGAGGAGATGGCGGCGCTGTGCCGGGTCTTGGTGCTCGACGACCACGAGGAGTCGCTGCGCCTGTTGCGCCGGCGTTTCCGGGCGGACCAGGTATTGCATCTCTCGGGCGACTCCGTGCCCCTCGCAGCGGGGGCGCTCGACTATGTCACGGCCCTCGATGTGCTCGAGCATGTGCCCGACGACGGGGCGGTGGTCCGGGAGTTTGCGCGGTTGTTGCGGCCGGGCGGCCTCGCGGTGGTGACGGTGCCGGCGAGCCAGGCGTTGTGGAGCGAGTGGGATGTCGTGCTCCATCACCACCGGCGCTATGATCGGGAACGATTGCGTGGACTCTTTCCCGCCGGCTCGTGGGAGATCGTGCACGCCAACTACACCAACGTACTCGTGTATCCGGGAGTCTGGTTCGTGCGAAAAGTGCGCGAGTTGCGCCGGCGGCTGGGTTTGGGCTATCCGACGGTCCGCACCGAGGATCGGATGCCACCGCGTTGGATCAATGCCCTGCTCCGGGCGTCCTTCGTCCGTCTCGCGTTCACCCGCGTGCCGTTTCCCTTCGGGGTAAGTTTGGTGTTGGTGGCACGGCGGCGCGGCTGAACTAGAGTTTCAACCGCGCCAGGGCGACCTCGGAACCGTCGGGGCCGCGCAAGGTGATCAGGCCGCCCGCCATCGGCGGAGGTTGCGCGAAGCGGTCGAAATGGATCAGGACGGTCGCGGGTCCGGAGAGGCGCAGCGGCCAGCCGATGGAGTGGGCGGGGCCGGATGGTGCGCCGCGCAGGTCGGTCGGCATGATTTCGAGCCGGGAGTTGCGGGCATCGAACCGGAGCGGCGGGTTGCCGGGCGCCCGCGGCGAGGTGAGTTCGATCCGATCAACGTCGCGACCGGCGGGCAGGAGCAGGCGCAGCCGAAGAGCGGTGTTGTCATTGCCGGGGGTGTCGCTCGCGACGAGCATCTCCCCCAGCAGGAGCGGATCGATCCTCCGTCCGTTGCGGACCTGAAATTCAAAGTCGTCGAGAATGAAGGCGGGGGAGAAATTCTTCGCGATGTAGTCGTGCAGTTCGCCGGCCGGGGCGAAGCTCCGCCGGGTGAGATAATTGATGTGATCCCTCTGCTTGATGATGCAGACCCGCGGATGCGCTTCGAGGGCGCGGATGATGGCCTGCTGCCGGGTCGAATTCAGGAGCGAGAACCAGTGGGTGACGTTGGCCAGGGTCGGAGTGGGAAGCCCGGTCCAAAGATTCAGGCTGAACATGCCGGGCTCGGAGAAAAGCATGTCGCCGTGCGCCGTGGCGTTGGTGGCGAGGAGGCGGAACAGCGCGGTGGCCTCCGTCGGGAGCCGGAGGAATTCTGCTCCCGGCAACGCCAGGTCGCTGCCGTCACGATAACGGTCGGCCGCCTTCACGAACCGGTAGCCGATGGCTAAGGCGAGGGCGGCTCCGGCAACATATCCGACGGGCAGCGCCGCCCGTCCGACCTGGTGTTTCAGCCGGGGAAATCGCGTCGCCAGCCAGATGGCGGCGTCGTGCGCGCCGATCGCGGCGAGCGGCACGGCGAGAAAGGTCGACCACGCGACCTGGCTGCCCGCGACGGGGAAGGCGTGCAAAAATTGTCCGAGGGCCAGCAAGCCGACCCAGGTGCGCGCCGCCCGGCGGCCGGCGGTTTCCCCCGGCAACGCCCAGAGAAATACCCACAGGCACGGTGCCCCGTAGCCAAAGACAATCCGATCCGGACTGGCGTTGGGATATTGCAGGACTGCAAACGTCGCGCCCCCGGCGGCCATCAAACGGAGCAACGCCACCACGGTATCGACTGCCGTCACACCGCGCCGCCGCAGCTGGATGGCGGTGATGCACGTCGCGAGCGACGCCATCGCGAGGACCGGCGTGCCCGTGGCCCACGTGTAGCTGAGGTTGAACGCGGCCGGTTGTTTCAGCGGCGCGATCAAAATACCGTTGAGCAATTCCAGCAGCGTCGTGCCGCGCGCCAGCACGATTCCAATCACGACCGTCGTTACGGCCAGGCCGCCGACGAGGCAGGAACAGAGGGTCCGCCACCCGGCGCGTGGTGCCGCCTTGGGCGCGATGACCAGGATGGCGGCTCCTCCGGAGCAGGCGAAGACGAGTGCAAACGTCTGCACCCAGTCGATGCCGAGCATGGGCCGCATCAGGACGAGCGGTACGAGCACGCAGCCGGCCAGGAGCCAGCCGGGTGCCATCCGGCGCACGCGGTCGTTTTCGTGATGCAGGAAAATCCACGCCAGCGCAGAAAGGACGACGAATCCACCAACGTTGATTTTCGTCAGGGTGAGGGCCGCGGCGACCGCACCCACGGCAAATCCCCAGGCGGGCGTGTGACCACGGGCGAGCCAGCGATGACCCAGCGCCGCGGCCGCCGCGACCGCGATCGCGATGATTCCCCCGGGGTGCGACGGTTCGCTCACCATGATCCACAGGTAGGGAAAAATGCCGGCGAGGACGGCGAGGGTGAGCGTGAAACTCCGCGTGGCCTCACGGACCAGCATCGCGCAACCCACGGCGCATCCGGTCCACGCGGCCAGGGTCAGCAGACGGCCCGCCTCGTGCGTGAACGGCAGGCCCAGCGCATGCAGCACGTAATACAGCACGAATGGAAACGGTCCGTATTGGGAATAGACCCCGCGGTAAAGCCCGCCGTGCTCGGCGAAATTGCGCAACGAGATCAACACGTAGCCCTCGTCGTCGTAATACATGAACGCACTGAACATCGACCGTCCCGCCGCCAGGGCGAGCGCGGCCGTGGCGCACGTGAGGATGAGCGTGCGCCACCAACCTTGGTTCGCGGGGAGGGTGGCGTCAGTCCCGCGCAAGGGTGGGGGAGGGCCGCGGTGCGCTGGGCGCCCGGTGTTTCAGCACGTAGAGCGGACGTTGTTTCACCTCGTCATACATCCGGCCGAGATATTCCCCGAGCACACCGATCCCGACGAGTTGCACGCCGCCGAGGAAGAGCACGAGCGTCACGAGCGTGGTGAAGCCCTGTTGCGAATTCTCAAAGCCAAGCAGACGCCAGAGAATGAAGAAAAGGCCGCCGGCAAATCCCATGAAGGCGACAAACACGCCGGCGTAAGTGAGCATTCGCAAAGGCAGGTGCGAGAAACTGAAGACTCCGTCGAGGGCGTAGCGCACCAGCCGGCGAAAAGTCTGCTGGGGTTTGCCCGCCGCCCGCTCCTGACGGTCGTAGAGGACGTCCGCCGTCGGGAATCCGATCCACGCGCGCAGGCCCGGAAAAAAACGATGCCGTTCTGGCAGGGTATTGTACGTCTCGACCGCCGCCCGACCGAGGAGGCCAAATGTGCCGGTGTTGGGCTCGATCGGATAGTCGGAAAGCCGGCCAAACACGCGGTGAAACAAATCAAAGCCCATCCGGCGCAGGCCAGTCTCGCGTCGCGATCGCCGCGACGCACGCACCACCTCGGCCCCTCCGCGCCACGCCGCGACCAGAGCCGGAATCACCTCCGGTGGGTCCTGCAGGTCTGCATCCATCGTTACCACGGCATCGGCTTCGCTGGCGTGGGCCAGCCCGGCGGACAACGCCGCCTGAAATCCGAAGTTTCGCGAGAGCTCGATCGCCTCAAATCGCGGGTCGCGGGCGGACTGTGCCCGCAGGAGCTCAGCCGAGCGATCCCGGCTGCCGTCATCGACCAGCACGGCTCTCCACCGATAGTCCGGATTCGCCGCAAACAGCGCGCTCAGCCGCGCAAAGAGCTCCGGCAGGACCGCCTCCTCGTTGAAGACGGGGATGGCGACGGCGATGGTCGGTGGGGAGTCAGGCATGGACGCGGCCGAATCATGGAAACCTTGCGCGTTAGGGCGAGCACAAGCGTGCGCCGGGGCGAGACCCCAGGGGTGCCAAGGTTGACAGGGAACCCTGCGGCGGCGTGCTGTCACAGATGATTCATGAAACACTCATCGTGGCGGCAACCCAGGTTGGTTTTTCTCGCGTTCACCGCAGTCTGGTTCGCCGGATCCGGATGTTCGACGTCGCCCATGTCGCGCATCGACGCCAATCGGAGCGTATATGAGTCGTGGCCGGTCGAAGTTCAGTCGGCCGTGCTCGAAGGTCGGGTGGAAAAGGGCATGACGCCGGAAATGGTGCGCGTGGCGCTGGGTGAACCCACCCGTGTCGAACCCCGTTCCGGATACGATCCGGGCGAGGAGCTTTGGATCTACGTGAAGAAGGGCGACTCCAAGATGCCGCTGCCCAACATCGGTGTCGGCACCAACATCGGGGGCGTTGGTGTTTCCACATCCACGGGCCGGCGGGGCGGCGGCCGGTCACGCGGCGGATCGGGCACGCCTGAGGAGACCCAGGTCGTTTTTCAAAAAGGCGTGGTGATGCGCGTGAATTGAACCGCGGCGGGAAGCCCTTCGCTCACTCCTTCGATTTCACCACGGTGCGGCCTTCGTGCCACGTGCCGTCGATGTGCGTGCCTTGGGAGAGGACGTGGGGCCCGCGGTGATTCCGGTGCAGCAGGCTGTGGAGCACGTCCACGGCGGTGGCCCCCATGACGTCGCGGTGCTGCAAAATACCGCTCGCGCCCGGAGCGTCATCGACGACGTTGAGGCTGGCGTAGCCGAGGTCGCGGGGAACGCGGAGCTTCAGCCCCGCCGCGGCGGGAAGGACGTCGTCGCAGCGGCTGATAATCGCGTCGGGCCGGTGTTGTTGCAGCCAGTCCCGAATTGAACCCAGTGGGCAGGATCCGGCGATCACGAGGGTCGGAATGGAGCCGCAGTCCCGGGCGTGTCTTGTCTGCTCGAAGGCGTGCGCCGCCTCCCATTGGTGTGCGACGCGTTCGGCGAGACCGGCTTCGATCACCAGCCCGATGCGGCGGTAGCCGTGCGCCCGCAGCCGGTCCCACGCCAGGCGCAGATCAGCGTAATAGTTGGGCACGATGTGATGGAAGTGCGCATAGCGAAAGGGCCTCTCAATCGTCACCACGGAAAACTCCGCCCAGTCGATCTCGAAGGGTGCATTCGGATCTTCGAAGGGGGCGAGAATGATGCCGCGGATGCCGCGGGCGGTGAGAACCCGGCTGAAGCGCGCCGGCGTCATGTGATCTTCCCGCGCCCAGAGATGTTGCAACTCGTAGCCGTAGGCGCGCGCGCGCGCGGCGGCGCCGGCGAGCAGACGCTGCGCGCCGGCCCGCTGAATCCATTCGTTGCGGCTGGGCCAGTTGGAAATGAGCGCGATGACGGAAAAATCCCGTCGCACCCGGAGCTGCTGCCGATGGGCGGCCAGGGCACTGCCTGCGGAATTCGGCGTGTAGCCGAGACGCTGCGCGGCGCGTTTGACGCGCGCGATCGTGACCGCGGGCAGTGAAACGTGATCGCGCAACGCCATCGATACGGCCGCCACGCTGAGGCCGGTGTGCTGGGCGACATCCTTGAGGGTGATGTGGGAGGGCGGAATCACTTAAACGATTCAGTACCGTCTGCATTGTGCCGGGGCGGCGGCGTGGTCAATCCTGCGGACATGTCCCTGGCGACGAACTTGACCATCCCCGTGAGCCATGCCCGACGCTGACCTGACGAACCGTGCCCGTCGTCCCAACGTCCTCATCGTCATCGCTGACGATCATCGGGCGGATGCGATCCGCGCGCTCGGCCATGCGACCGTCATGACGCCAGTGCTCGACCGGTTGGTGGGTCGCGGGACGGCCTTCACGCGGGCGACCATCGCGGGCAGCCTGATGCCCGCGGTCTGCGCGCCGTCGCGGGCCTGCCTGCTGACGGGGCGGGGCGTCTTTCGGGCCGATGCCGATCCGGACTTGGATTACGGCCCGGAGTTTGAGGTGCGGATCCCGGCGGACGCCTGCACCCTGCCGGAGCGTTTCTGGGCGGAGGGCTACGAGACGTTTTTCACCGGCAAGTGGCACAATGACGTGCCGGCGCTCCTGCGCTCGTTCGAGCACGGGCGTTCGATCTTTCACGGTGGCATGTGCGACCACGACGCCGTGCCGGTGCGCGACCTCGACGAGATTCGCCGCGGCGCGCCGCCCCGAGTGGGCGCAGGATTTTCTTCCGAGATCTTTTGTGGGGAGGCGGAGCGCTTTGTGCGTACGCGCACGCCCGATCGGCCATTCTTCGCGTTTGTCGCGCTGACGTCGCCCCACGATCCACGGACCCCGCCGCCGGCCTTTCGGGCGATTTACGATTCGGAGAAAATTCCGCTGCCGAAAAACTTCCAGGGAACCCACCCCTTCGACAACGGTGAGCTCAGCGTGCGCGACGAATTGCTGGCGTCACGCCCACTCTCGCCCGCAGTCGTGCGCGAGCATCTGGCGGACTATTACGGCATGATCTCGCATCACGATGCATGCATCGGAAGCATCTACGAGGCGCTGCGCGAGACGGGACAGGAGGACAACACGCTGGTGGTTTATGTGTCCGACCACGGGCTCGCCCTCGGCAGCCACGGCCTGCTCGGGAAACAAAATCTCTATGAACCCAGTGTGCGCGTGCCGTTGATTCTGGCCGGTCCGGGAGTGCCCGCGGGGCGGCGGTGCGCGAGCTTGATCCACGCTTACGATCTTTACCCTACGCTTTGCGAACTCGCCGGGGTGGCGGCGCCGTCTGGACTCGAAAGCCGCAGTCTGGTCCCGGCCCTCGCCGGGAATGGGGCCGGACGTGGCACGGTCTGTACGGTTTACATGGACTGTCAGCGGATGGTGACCGACGGCCGCTGGAAATTGATCGTCTATCGGGTCTCTGGAACGGAGCGTTGCCAGTTGTTCGATTTGGAGGCGGACCCGGATGAGATGAACGATCTCGCCGCGTCACCGGTGCACGGCGGAGAAGTGGCACGGTTGCGTGAACGCCTGGTCCACTGGCAGGCGGCGGTGGGCGATCGCTGGATGCCGTTGGCGGATGCGGGGGTGGGGGAAGTCCGATGACTGGGATGCGGATCACCGCGATTGATGCCGCGGTCGTGGCCGGATATTTCGTGCTCACGATAGCTTTCGGGATTTGGAGCGGCCGGAAGAAGATCCGCAACGCGGAGCAACTCTTCCTCGCGGATCGGGAGGCGTCATGGCCGCTGGTGGGCACCTCACTCTTTGCGGCGAACATCTCGAGCCAGCAATTTGTCGGGCAGGCCGGCCTGGCGTTTACAATTGGGCTGGCGGCTGGTGCGTTCCAGCTGGTCGGGGCGCTCTGTTTCACGCTGCTCGCGGTGTTTTTCGTCGACGTCTATCTCGGGCTGAAACTCAGCACGTCGCCGGAGTTTTTTGAGCGGCGCTTCGGCACGGGCTCCCGGCTGTTTGTCGCGGCGATCAACGTCGTGATGATCCTCGCGGCCAATCTCACCGCGGCGCTCTACGCCGGGGCGACGGTGTTAACCGACCTGCTGGGCTGGAACCTCCCGCTGCAGTTCACGTTGGCCGTGGTCACGATCGCGGCTGGGGCGGGCGCTTGCGCGATCTTCGGCGGATTGCGTTCGGTGCTGTGGTTCGATCTGGTGCAGGCGACGGTACTGGTGTTCGGCGGCCTGCTGACGCTCGTCTGCACCGTGGTCAAGGCCGGCGGACCGGCGGCGCTGGGCGGGTTGGTTGACGTGCACGGCACGAGCAAGTGGTCGGTGATCCAACCGTGGTCGCACCCGTTTGGCTGGCTGCCGCTCGCCACGGGCGCGGTGATCTTGGGCGTGCACGGGCATTGCACGGACCACGACTACGTGCAGCGGGCGTTGGCGGCGAAAAGCCTGTTTCATTCGAAAATGGGCGCACTGTTCGCCGCCTTTCTGAAGGTGCTCGCGCTCTTCGTCATTGCGGCACCGGGTGTCGTCGCGGTGAAGCTGCTGCCGGCCGCGACGGCGCCGGACCGCGTCTATACGCAGCTGGTCACGGGTTTTGTCCCCGTCGGCCTCACGGGACTCGTGCTCGCGGGTCTCCTCGCGGCGATACTCGGGTCGATGGCATCCGGGTTATCGGCAGTCTCGTCGCTGCTCACGTTCGATTTTGTCCTAAAATTCCGGCCCGCGATGGCGGACGGTCGCCGCGTGCTCCTCGGTCGCGGCATCATGGTGGTCGTGCTCGTGGTGTGCGTGCTGTGCGCGCCGCTGATCGGGCGTTACCAGGGGCTCTATGCCTATCTCGTGAAAGTGTGGTCGTTGCTGGCCCCGCCCGTCTTCGTGTGCGTCGTCGCGGGCGTGTTCACGCGTCGCGCCTCAAACGCCGGGGCGGTCGCGACGCTGGCGACCGGCACGGTGCTTGGGGCTGCGGCCTTCGTGGTGCTCGACCGCCCGTCCTGGGTGGAGCTGCTGCCCGTTTACCTGCGCAGTTCGCTCAACCTGTGCTTTGTGATCACGCTGGTCTGCACAGCCGTGATGATGGCCGTCAGCGTGAGTCGGAGGGTCGACACTGACGACGGGAGGTACGTGCGCGACCGGGGAAGTGCGGTTCCCATGACGCTGGTTGAGCGGCGCATTTATCGCGTTACGCTTGGCGTGCTCGGCGTCGTGTGGCTGGCGGTTTTGGTGACGTTCTCGCCTTGGGGATTGGCGCGGTGAAAATGGCGTTGGCCGTGCATTCGGGACCAAGCGTTCGACTTGACCCTCACGTCGGCTCGTCACCTCCTTGATGGCACGCCAAATCCGCTTCGATGAAAAACTCGTTCACCCCAATTACTCTCGCCCTGGTTCTTCTGTCTGTGCCGATGCTGCCCGCGGCGGAAAAAAAGACCGCTTCGCCTGCCGCTGCCACGAGTCCGGCGTTGGCCGGCCGATATGCGGGCAAATGGAAGGGTGATGCAGAGGGGGCCGGAGACCTTCGCTTCAACCTGAAGCAGGAAGGGGCCAAGTGGGTGCTCGAGGCGGTCTTCACGTTCGAGGGATCTGATGTTCCCACCACGACCAAATCGGTCGAGGTGAACGGTTCCGCGGTCACGTTTGTTTTCAGCTGGAAGGTTCAGGACGTCCCGGGCCAGAGCACGCTCACCGGAGAGTTGTCCGGCGACACGCTCAAGGGAAAATACGAAACGACCGGCGCCGACGGCAGCTCGACCGGCACGTGGAGCGTGACACGCGCCTGACCCCGGCGGCGCTCGTCCGGTAATCCCATGCGCGAAACAACTGCTCCGGCCAGCGCCACCCCCGCCGTGACGACCGCGCCCGCCCGTCCGCCGCGGATCGTTTCCGTCGATGCGCTGCGTGGCTTCGACATGTTTTGGATCGTAGGGGGCGAGCATGTCGTGAAGGCCTTGGAGCCGCTTGGCGGTGGCGTGGCGGTCGCGGCGGTGACGACTCAGCTCTCGCATGTGCAATGGGAGGGCTTTCGTTTCTACGACCTGATCTTTCCGCTGTTCTTGTTCCTCGTCGGGGTGTCGATCGTGCTCTCGATGGATCGTACGATCGCGACCGAGGGCCGCGGTGGCGCACTCCTGCGTATCTTCCGCCGGAGCGCCCTGCTGTTTGCCGTGGGCGTGATCTATTATGGCGGAGTCTCAAAGCCGTGGCCGGACGTGCAGATCTCTGGGGTGCTGCCGCGGATTGCGCTGTGCTACCTTTTTGCTGCGACCCTCTACGTGCTGCTTCCGCGCCGCGGCATCGTGATTGCGGCGATGCTTTGTCTCTCGGTTTACTGGGCGCTCCTGACCTTTGTTCCGTTCCCCGATGTTTCGCTCGAAAAACCCAATGCCGGAAAGCGGACCAGTCAGACCTCGGCCGAGACGCCGGCGGCGATGCTCGCCAACGCGACCGGCACAGTGCGGGGCACGTTTGAAGAGGGTCACAATCTCACGCATTACGTCGACTTCCGCTATCTGCCCGGGAAGAAGCGCAACCTCTACTACACCAACGAGGGTCTGCTCAGCACGATTCCGGCGGTGGCCACCACGCTCTTCGGCATCATGGCGGGTTGGGTGCTGGTGAACGCACGGATGAGCGGGCAGCAAAAGGTAACCTGGCTGCTCTTGGGCGGCGCGGCGGCCGTCGCGCTCGGGTTGCTCTGGGGTTTGCAGTTTCCAATCATCAAACGAATCTGGACCTCCTCGTACTGTCTGCTGGCGAGCGGATGCTCCGCGATGTTGCTCGGCGTCTTCTACCTGTTGGTCGATGTCTGGCGCTGGCAGAAGTGGTGCGTGCCCTTCCTCTGGATCGGAACCAACGCCCTCACGATCTATCTCGTCTTCAACCTGGTGGATTTCAACGCGGTGGCCGCGCGGTTCGTTGGCGGCGACGTGAAACACCTCCTCGACACGACCGTGGCCAAGGGTGCCGGCGGACTCGTGCTCGCCGCGGTGACGGTGCTCCTGCCGGTGTTGCTCGTGCGGTTTCTCTATCAACGGAAGATTTTCATCCGCCTATGAGACTGCTTTCGATTGCGGTGCTGTTCGTCGTCGGAGTCATGCCCGTCGCGGCAGCGCCCAACATTCTCTTCATTTTGGGTGACAACTGGCGCTATCCGCATGCCGGCGCACTTGGCGACCCGATGGCGCGCACGCCCGCGTTCGACCGCGTTGCGCGCGAGGGTGTCGTGTTTACGCACACGTTCAACCCGGTGCCGTCCTGCTCGCCGACGCGCTCCTGTCTGCTCACCGGAAAAATCGCCCACCAACTCGGCGAACGTGCCAGCCTGTGGAGCGCGTTTCCCAAGGACACTCCGATTGTGACCCAACTCCTGCGCGACGCGGGTTACGAGGTCGGCTTCAGTGGCAAGGGCTGGGCGCCCGGCAACCACGAGATCTCCGGTTGGATGGAAAATCCCGTCGGACCGAAGTACGCGAATTTTTCCGAGTTTCACGCGAAGCACGATCGAGCGAAACCGTTCTTCTTCTGGGTCGGTAACACCGACACCGCGACCAAGGGAGGCAAGCTGCCGTATCTCGCCGAGGCCGAGGCCAAACTCAGCGCCTCCGCCCTCGTGGTGCCCCCCGAACTCCCCGACTGCCCCGAGGTTCGCAAGGACCTGCTCAATTACTACGGCGGGGTGATGAAGCTCGACGCCGAGGCGGCCCAGGCGATTGCCGTCCTCGAAAAGGCGGGCCAGCTCGACGACACAGTGATCGTTTACACGAGCGACAACGGCTGGCAGATGCCGCGTGGCCTGGCCAACTGCTACGACGCCGGGAGCCGCGTGCCGCTCGCGATTCGCTGGGGCAAGCACCTCGCCGCCGGACGACGGGTCGAGGAATTTGTCAACGTGGCCGACCTCGGTCCGACGTTTCTCGAACTCGCCGGGCTCACACTGCCGGCGGGCATGAGCATGCACAGCATCCGTAATCTGCTGCTGGGCCGGCCGGACCCGTTCCCGCGCGACGCCGTTTTTATCGAACGGGAACGCCACGCCAACGTCCGCCGCGACAACCTCAGCTATCCGATCCGCGCCATCCGCACGAAGGATTTTCTCTATCTCCATAACCTCCGTCCGGATCGGTGGCCGGCGGGCGACCCTGACGTTTTCTTTCTCGCTGAGCGGCCCTACGGCGACGTCGACACGACGACCGTGAAGGATTTTCTGCTCGCCCGGCAGAAAGACCCGGCGTTGGCGAAATATATCGCGCTCATTTTCGGCAAACGGCCTGCGGAGGAACTCTACGATTTGCGGCAGGATCCGCATCAGCTCGTCAACGTTGCGGCGCTGCCGGCCTACGCCGACACGCTCAAACAGCTCCGCTCCCGCACGAACGATTGGATGAAGCGTACCCAGGATCCGCGCGTCGATCCGAACAACGATGCCTGGGACAAGTTTCCGTACTACGGCAAGGCGTCGAAGGCGGGCAAATGAGCCGCGGGTCTTCATCGCAGATCAGGCTTTTGCCGCGGTCCGGGTCCTGCCACCGTTGCCCATGCAGCTGAATCTCACGGGGAAAAATGTCGCCGTCTTCGGTGGGGCGAATGGCATCGGCCGGGCGATCGCGGAGGGCTTTGTCGCCGAGGGTGCCTGTGTCCGCATCTTTGATCGGGCGGTGCATCCGACGATCACCACGACGCAGGGCGACGTGACATCATACGAGCAGGTGAAGGCTTTCGCCGCCGGGTTCGAGGCGATCGACCACGTTGTCTATTCGGTCGGAGTGGGCTCGGGGAAATTTGGCTTTCCCTTTTGGAATCTGGAGCCAGGTGACTGGGCTCGCGTGCTCGATATCAATCTGATCGGCGCGGTGAACGCCGCCCAGGCATTTTCGGCGCAGCTCATCGCGCGTAGTTCCGGGTCGATCCTCGTTCTCGTCTCGGTGGCCGGTCAGATCGGATCGCAGACCGATCCGCCCTATAGCGCGGCCAAGGCGGGGTTGATCAATTTCATGCAATGTGCCGCAAAGGATTTCGCGCCCCACGGCATCCGAGTGAATGCGTTGTCGCCCGGCATGGTACAGACGGGCCTGAACGAGGCCGTGTGGGCTGCGAGCCAGAGTCAATTGCCGGAGGCGCAGCGTCGCAGCTACGCCGTTTGGGCAGAGGAGAAGATCCGCAAGGTGTCCCCGCTCGGGCGCTGGCAGACACCGGCGGAATACGCGGCGATGGCGGTCTTCCTTGCTTCGGACCACGCGAAAAATATCACCGGGCAGACGATCAACATCGACGGCGGCCAGGTCATGCACGCGTAGCGCGAGTCGGAATCTCCCGGCTTCGCATCCAGGTTTCATTTCCCCAAATCATGAAAGTCATCATCACCGGCGGCGGCGGCTTCCTTGGCTCGCAGCTCTGTCAGAAACTTCTCCAGCGCGGCATGCTCACCGGGCCGTTGGGCGCGCCGGAGCCGATTTCCGAAATTGTTTTGCTGGACGCGTTTTTCCACAAACCGGCCGCCGACGCGCGCGTGCGGCAGGTTAAGGGCGACATCAGCGACCGTGCCACCGTGTTTGCCACGGTCGGCGCTGAGGCGGCGACTGCGATCTTCCATCTCGCCTCGATGGTCAGTGGCGAGTGCGAGGAGCGCTTTGACGATGCGTTGCGCGTGAATCTCGACGGCGGACGCAATGTCTTCGAGGCGGCCCGCGCGGCGGCCGGCCGGCCTCGGGTGGTCTTTGCGAGCAGTATCGCGTGCTACGGCGGCGAGGCGATGGAGGATCCCAACACCGATCTCACGAAGCTGACGCCGCGCACCACGTACGGGATGACCAAGGCGATCTGCGAACTCCTGGTGAACGATCACTCGCGCAAGGGGCACTTCGACGGCCGTTCCGCGCGATTGCCCACGGTCATCATCCGACCGGGCAAGCCCAACGCCGCCGCGTCGAGTTGGGCGAGCGGCATGTTCCGCGAACCGTTGAACGGTGAGACCTGCGCGTTGCCGGTGCGCCGGGAGCAATGCCATCCGATGACCGGATACCGCACCGTGATCGAGTCGTTGATCGCGTTGCACGAGGTGCCGGAAAATCGGCTCGGCGGTGATCGCGGTTACGTCCTCCCCGCCCATCGGGTGACGCCGCAACTGGCCGAGTCAATTCTCCGCGAGGTTGCACAGGAGCGCGGCCTCAAGCTCGGCCCGATCGCGGATGCTTTTGACGCGCGCATCCAGGGTATCGTGAGCAACTGGCCGGTCAGCGTGGATGGCGCGCGCGCCGCGGCCCTCGGTCTCCCGCACCCGCCGCCGCTCAAGGTGATCGTCGAGCAGTACCTCGAGGATTTCGGTCCGGGGACGCGATGAGCCGGTGCGGGGCCGGCGAAGGTTACCGTTCGTTTCCTTTCCTGTCCTGAGGGTCGTCGTCGGTCGGAAGGGATTTTTGCGCGGCCATCCACTCTTCGTGCAATTTGAGGAGGCGCTGAACGACCGCGGGGTTTTGCGCGGCGAGGTTGCGTGACTCGGAGATGTCGGTCGCGAGGTTGGCGAGGAACAGTTTCTTGTCCTCCGCCGTCAGCGTGGTTGTGGGCGCCTCGTTCACGTTGTTGATCAGTTTCCAGTCGCCTTCCCGGACCGCCCACTGGGCGCGGGCGCCGTTGCCGCCGACGAGCCAGTGGACGACCTGGTGGGGACTCGCGGCGGTCGCGGAGTGCAACACGGGCACGAGGCTCTTTCCGTCGATGCCGGGATCAAGGATCTTCACGCCGGTCAATTCCGCCACCGTGGGCAGCCAGTCGCAGGCGTGGGCGAGCTGTCCGCGCACTGCGCCGGCGGGGATTTTTCCCGGCCAGGAAATAATCCCGGGCAGACGGATGCCGCCCTCAAAGAGGCTGAATTTCTGTCCGCGGTATGGACCGGCGCTGCCGCCGCCGAAATGGGCGCGCTCCTCGGTGGAGTGACCGTTGTCCGATTGGAAGACGACGATCGTCTTTTCACGCAGCCCGAGATCGTCGACCTTCTTCAGCAAGACGCCGATGCGTTCGTCGCACGAGGAGAGGAACGCGGCGTAGAGGTTACGGGGATACGGGAGATCCTTGTAGCGCACGAGCCACTTCGGGTCGCCCTGGTACGGGTAGTGCGGCATGTTCAGCGCAAAATAGATGAAGAACGGCTTCCCGCGGTTTTGCGTTATGAACGCCGCCGCCTCCTCCAGCATCAGGTCCGCAAAGTGCCGGCCCGGGCGCTGGATTTCCCGACCGTTGAGATGGAGGTCATGGCGGTTGGGGCCCTGCCAGTAGAAGAAATGGGAAAAGTTGTCGATGCACCCGCCCATGTGGCCGAAGGAGTGATCGAAGCCCTGTGCGTTGGGCATCGTCTCGGGCCGGTAGCCCAGGTGCCACTTGCCGAAATGCCCCGTGGTGTAGCCGGCCGCCTTGAACATTTCCGCCATCGTGACCTGTGACGCCGGGAGTCCCTTTCCTCCCGGCTGGGAACTGGCGTTGCCGGTGAGGCCGGCGCGCAGCGGATATTTGCCGGTCAGGAGGCCGGCACGTGACGGCGAACAAACCGGGGCGGCCGCGTAGAACTGCGTGAAGCGCACGCCGCGGGCCGCGAGGGCGTCGATGGCAGGCGTATCCAGGTCCTTGGCACCATAGCAGCCGGCGTCTCCGGCGCCCTGATCATCGGTCAGCACGACGATGACGTTGGGCCGTGCTTCGGCGGCACGAATGGCGGTCGGCACCACCGAAACCAAGAGGCCGGCCAGTGAAAGGAGAAAAAAAGGGATATGTTTCATCGGCAGAACGCGGAAGCAGTCGGGGCGTGAATGCGACGCAGGTTGAGCGGCCGGCCGGCCGGCGTCGAGTGTGCGGAGGCTCCTGCGGCGACGGGTGGCTCTCGGGTTCTTGGCCGCCGGAAAAGCGCATCGACGGTCGTCGTGATGTTTCTGGGGACGCGACGCCCTCGTCGCGTGGATTGAAACCGCGACGAGGGCGTCGCGTCCCCAGGGTCCAAAGCTGCGCTGCACCCGCCGACCCTGTGCTCGGGATGGACGACTTGCCCGTTGACGGCGGGTGGGCGGGTGGGTTCGCTCTCGCCCTCGTGGCGGTCTGGTTTTTCGCCGTGCCGCCTGCCTCATGTTACCCCGACGCATTCGATTGACGCTCCTCGCTGTGGCCTTGGCCTGCCGTGTCGCCGGCGCCGAGGCGCGTGAGCTCACGTTCGAACGCGATGTGCGGCCAATCTTAAAGGCGCACTGCACCCATTGCCATGGTGAGGAGGAGAAACCGAAGGGTGGCGTTGATCTGCGCCTGCGCCGGTTCATGGACCGGAAACTCGAGGACGGTGGACGCGTGCTGGTGCCGGGCCGCCCCGACGAGAGCGAGATGGTGCTGCTGATGCGCGAAGGCGAAATGCCGAAGAAGGGAAAGAAGGTTTCGCCGGAGGAACTCGCGGTGATCGAGCGCTGGATCGCACAGGGCGCGAAGGCGACGAACGCCGAGCCGGAGTCGCTTGCCCCGGGCATGTTCATCATCGACGAGGACCGCGCGTTCTGGTCGTTCCAGCCCATCACCCGCCCGGCTGTGCCGTCGACCGGTGGCAACCCGCGCGTCCGGACGCCGATCGATGCGTTTGTCCTCGCGAAGATGCGTGGGTCGCCGCTCGGGTTTGCACCGGAGTCCGATCGGCGGACGTTGATCCGGCGCGTCACGCTCGACCTCACGGGGCTGTTGCCGACGCCGGATGAGGTTGACGCGTTTGTGGCTGACGCTGCTCCGGACGCCTACGAGAAGGTCGTGGATCGCCTCCTGGCTTCATCCGCCTACGGGGAGCGCTGGGCGCGCCACTGGCTCGACGTCGCGGGCTACGCCGACTCAAACGGCGTGACGGAGGCCGATTCGCCGCGGCCGCACGCGTGGCGTTATCGCGATTACGTCATCCGAGCCTTCAACGACGACAAGCCGTGGAACGATTTCATCGTCGAGCAGCTGGCCGGGGATGAACTGGCTGGCACGACGCACGCCGAGGCGACGCAGGCCATCGCCGATCCACGCAAACGCGAACTGCTCATCGCCACCGCCTTTCTGCGGCTGGGGCCTGACGGCACGGACGACGCCGCGCCTGACCCGAAGCTTGCGCGCAACCAGACCATCGCCGAGGAAATGAAGATCGTGTCCTCGTCGCTGCTCGGGCTCACGGTCGGCTGCGCCCAGTGTCACGACCACCGGTACGATCCCATCTCGCACGCCGATTACTACCGGCTGCGCGCGATCTTCGAGCCCGCATACAATTGGGAAAAGTGGCGCACGCCCTCGCAGCGCCACTACTCGCTCTACACGCCGGAGGAGCGGGCGAAAGCCGATGCGATTGAGAAACAGGCGCGCGAGATCGACGCGGAGGCGCGGGCGATAACGAAGACGTTGCTCGATGAGGTTTTTGAAAAGGAGATCGTGAAGCTGCCGGAGGACGAGCGTGAACCCTATCGCGCGGCACGAGCCACCGAGGAAAAGAAGCGCACGCCGGAGCAAAAGGCGCTGATCAAGAAATACCCGGCGGCCCTCGCGACCAAGTCGCTCGATCTCTACGACAAGGACGCGCAGAAAAAAGTGACGGACAAGTCCGCCGAGGCCACGAAGCTGCGCGCGACGAAGCCACCCGAGGCCATGATCATGGCGTTGACCGAAGTGAAGAGTGTCGTGCCCGCCACCCGGGTTTTCCATCGCGGTGATCACGAACAGCCAAAGCAAATCGTCGGGCCGGGTGAACTCACCGTGTTGGCGTCACCGGAAGTGGCGACCCTCGGTTCCGCGCCGTTGCCCACCGGCTCGACAGGACGTCGCCTGGCCTATGCGCAGTGGCTGGCGGGCGGAAAACATCCGCTCGTTGCCCGCGTGCTGGTGAACCGGTTTTGGCTCCATCATTTTGGGCGCGGCATCGTGAACACTCCGGGAGATTTCGGCTTCGTCGGTGATCGGCCCACGCACCCGGAGCTGCTCGACTGGCTGGCGAGCGAGTTCATGAGCGGCGGCTGGAAACTGAAACCGTTGCACCGGCTCATGGTCACGAGCACCGTGTACCGGCAGTCGTCGCAGAGTGAGGCGTCGCTCGCGGCTGATCCGGAAAACAAGTTCTACGCGCGCTTCCTGCTCCAGCGCCTCGATGCCGAAGCCCTGCGCGATGCGATGCTCGACGCCGCCGGTTCGCTCAATCGCACCGCGTTTGGCGAGCCGGTCGAAATCGCGCGCGACCGTTCCGGCCGCATCGTGGTTGGGCGCGAGCAACTCAACACCAACCGCGACGTGACGAAGGTCCTCAGTCTCGGCTCCGATGATTTTCGCCGCTCGATCTACGTCAAAGTCCGCCGCACGCGTCCGCTCACCGTCCTCGACACCTTTGACGCGCCGACGATGCAGCCCAATTGTGAGGACCGCAACCGGACCACCGTCACGCCGCAATCGCTCCTGCTGATGAACGACACCTTCGTCCTCGATACGGCGCGCGCATTCGCCAGCCGTCTGCGCCGCGAGTCGCCCGACGATGCCCGCGGGCAGATCGTGATGGCCTGGCGCATCCTCTACGGGTGCGGGCCGACGGAAGGCGACATCGCGCGCAGCCTCTCCTATCTGGCGGAACAGACCGAAGCGGTTCGCGCCTATTATGCCGGCGTCAAACCGGCGAAAGACGCGCCGCCGCCGGATCCCCCGCTTGATTCACTCGCGAGCCTTTGCCAGGTTCTCCTCGGTTCCAACCGCTTCCTCTACGTCGAATGAGCCGCCCGCAACTCTGTTCCCGCCGGCATTTTCTCCAGGCGAACGGCTTTGGCCTTGGAACGCTCGCGCTCGCGTGGCTGCTGCGTCAGGACCGCCTGCTCGCAGGTCCGGTGAAGCCGCACGTCGACGGCGCACCGCGCTACGATTTGCGCCCGAAAGCGCCGCACTTCGCGCCGAAGGCCAAGGCGATGATCTCGCTCTTCATGATGGGCGGCCCGTCGCAGATGGATCTTTTCGATCCCAAGCCGATGCTGTCGAAGTACGACGGACAGACTTTTCCCGGAGAAATTAAGTACGACAACCTCGCGCAGGCGTCGGCGAAGGTCTTCGGCTCGCCCTGGAAATTTTCGCCGCAAGGCCAGTGCGGCATGGAGCTGAGCGAGCTGTTGCCGAAACTCGGCGAGGTGGCCGACGACATCACGCTCATACGGTCGATGCACTCCGGCGTGAACAACCACGCGCAGGCGCTCTATGCGATCAATAACGGGCGGATTCTCCGCGGCCGGCCGGCGCTTGGCTCCTGGCTCACGTACGGCCTGGGCAGCGAGACGCAGGATTTGCCCGCGTACATGGTGCTCGCCCATCCCGGCGGGTTGCCGACCTTCGATGCGGAGCACTACACCAACGGCTGGCTGCCCGCCCTCTATCAGGGAACGCTGATCCGTCCGACCGAGCCGCGCATTCTCAACCTCGATCCGCCCGCCGCGCTCGCCGGCAAGGCGCAGGCGCGTCAGCTCGAACTGCTCAAGTCCTTCAACGAGGCCCATCTCGCCGAGCATCCCGGCGAACTCGATTTGCAGGCGCGCATCGCGAGCTACGAACTCGCCGCCAACATGCAGCACGCCGCCAAGGAGGCGCTGGATATTTCGAACGAGCCTGCGTCGATCAAAAAACTCTACGGCGTCGACGACCCAAAGACGCGTGACTACGCTACGCGCTGCCTCATCGCGCGTCGGTTGGTCGAGCGCGGCGTGCGTTTTGTCCAGGTCCTCAACTCCGGGCAGTCGTGGGATCATCACGGCTCGCTCATCAGCGCACTGCCGAAAAACTGCATCGCGGTCGACCAACCCAGCGCCGCGCTCGTCACCGATCTCAAGCAGCGCGGACTCCTCGACAGCACCGTCGTCCACTGGGGCGGCGAGATGGGCCGCCTCCCCGTGCTGCAAAACGACGCCGGCCGCGAGAAGTGGGGACGCGATCACAACACCTACGGATTTTCCCAATGGGTCGCCGGCGGCGGCTTCAAACGCGGTCACGTTTATGGTGAGACGGACGAGTGGGGCCAGCACGCGGTGAAGGACATCGTCAACCACTACGACTGGCACGCCACGCTGCTGCATTGCTTCGGCCTCGATCACACCCAGCTGACCTACACGCGCAACGGCCTCAACGCGTCGCTCACCGACGGACAGGAAGCGCGCGTGGTCAACGGCATCCTCGCCTGAGGCTCTTGGAGCGGCGACGCCCCCGTCGCCGGCGAAACGCGACGAGGGCGTCGCGTCCCCAGGGTCCAAATTTGAGATACGCCTTCAGGTCGCCACAGCTTGATTGAATTTCGTCTGCTTCCGTCGCAGAAATTCAGTCAGAAGCTGAGGCATCTACTCTGAAAATCGAGCTCGCAACTGCCTTCACCCGCCTCAGTGCACGAAGATCTCGCGCTCGGTGGCGTCCATTTCCGCCTCCCACGCTGCCAGCTTGCCCTTGAGTTGTTTCATCAGGTCAGGGTGCTGATACCCGAGATCCGTTCGCTCCCCGATGTCGGCCTCGAGATCGAAGAGTAGATCCATCGTATTGCCGTCGTTGAGGTATTTCCACTTGCCCTGCCGGATCGCGTGCTGCTTCCGGTTGGAACGATCGATGCGCCAGTAAAATGTCCGCTCCCGGGCCGGCTGGCCCGTTAGCAACGGCACAAGGTCGATACCGTCGAGGGGTTTCGTCGTCGGCGGCGCGATCCCGGCTGCAGCGAGAAACGTCGCGTGCAAATCCATCGTGATGCCCATTTGCGCGGTGACCTTGCCCGCAGGCAGCTTGCCCGGCCAGCGCATCAGGCAGGGCACGCGGATGCCGCCCTCCCAAAGCGTGGCCTTGTGATGAAAGAGCGGGACGTTGCGCGACCAGCGCTCGCCGCCGTTGTCGCTGGAGAAAACCACGAGGGTGTTTTTCGCGATGCCCTGGCGGTCGAGTTCGGCGAGAATCTGTCCGACGCCGTAATCGAGGCGCTCAAGCATCGCCTTGTAGACGGCGCGGCTGCCCTGCAGCATCGTTTCCTTGGTGACGAGCGGAGTGCCCGGGGTGTCGGGTGGCTGGAACGGCCCGTGTACGGCGAGATGCGGCACGTAGAGGAAGAACGGCTGCTTCGCGTGATCGCGCACGAATTTCACCGCCCGCTCATTAACGAGGTCGGTGAAATAGCCTTCGCGTTTTACCGGATTCATGCCCTCGCGCAGCACGGGCGTACCGTCAAAATAAACGTGCCGGTAGTAGTCGGCGTGTCCGGTGAGCACGCCGAAGTATTCGTCGAAGCCGCGCTTCGTCGGATTGTACTGGTCGCGATAGCCGAGGTGCCATTTGCCAAAAGCCCCGGTCGCGTAGCCTGCTGCCTTCATCCGATCGGCGATGGTCGTTTCGCCGATCGGGAGACCGAGGGCGTGGATGTCGGGCTCAGGAACCCAGGCGCCGTTCACGCGGCGCGACTGTTCGACCTGATAGCCAAAGGCAAACTCGAGCCCGACGCGCTGCTGCCAGCGGCCAGTGACAAAGCCGCAGCGGGTGGGCGTGCACACTGGCGCGTTGGCGTAGAAATCGGTGAACTTCACGCCCTCGGCCGCAAGGCGATCGATGTTCGGCGTCTTGATGTCCGGAGCGCCCATGCAGCCGAGGTCGCCGTAGCCCATGTCGTCGGCGAGAATGAAGACAATGTTGGGTCGCGCGCCGGTGGCGGCGAACGCCGACGAAGCGATCGACAATATCAGGGCCAGGGCGGGCAGGGTGGACGCGAAGAAAGGAGTGCGTTTCATAGGGGGCGGCCGGGACTACAGCATAGTCTCGCCCGCCGCGTCGAGCCCGCCGACGTCCGCTCAAAGCCCGTCGTAGATGATTTCGCACAGCCGGCCCAATGTGCGGCCTTCGCGGACCGTGTCGCTGCCTTTGTTCAGGTGCGTCAGGTTCACAAACATCGCGAACGTCAGTTTCCGGCCCGTTGAGGTCGTCATGTATCCCGCCAGCGCCTTGCTCGTGAGGAGGAAGCGGCCGTTCATCGTGTTCTCCCACGACAGAGTGCCGGTCTTGGCGTGGACCTTGCCGCGCGCCGGACTGTTCGGGTCGACCACGCTGGCCAGCGTTCCGTCGACGCCGATCACCGGCAGCGCGGATTCGTATACCGCGAAATCGGGCCGAGTGGTCATGTAACGCAGGAGCTGCACCGTCGCCCGTGGCGTCGTATAATCGCTGCGCGCGCCGCCGGCACCGCCGCCGAATGAGATCGTGTCCACGTCGATCCTTGCCCGAGCGAGGAAGTCATGCTGCAGGTGCAGTCCGTCGGCCAACGTGCGCCGGCCGTTTTTCGCTGCGACGAGCAACGGCAGCGTGCTGGCATGAAGGTTGTGGCTGACCTTGAGGATCAATTTGGCCTCCTCGCGAAACGGCGCCGAGGTCAGGTGCGCCACGCGCTCCGACGCCTGGTAGTTGTCCCGGGCGGGCAGCAGTTCGCCGCGATTTGCGGCGAGCGGCGAGGCATCGACGGCTACACCAGCGCGGCCGAGGGCCTCGATGAAAAGCGCCCGGGCAAACGCGGCCGCGTCGGGGACCTCCGCCACGCGCAAGAGAGGTTTGCTCCCGATGGCGACGCGGCCGCGCACGACGATTCGGCCGGGCGCAGGAGCCGTGATTTGGATCCGCGGATCCTGGCCGCTCACGCTGGTCTCCACCTTGGCGTCGACGGTGATGGCGCTCGTCTTCGGTCGCCAATCCACCGTGGCCGGAGCACCGGCGGCGCCCGGCGTAATCAGAAAATCGATCACGTTGTCGTTGACGACGATGGCGGTCAGCTGCGACGGGCCACTGCCGGTGCTCTCGGCCTTGTCGAAGAGCCGGTCGTCGATCAGCACGTCCCCTCGCAGGCGCTTGACGCCCGCCGCGGCGACTTGGCGGGCGAGGTCGTTCAGTCCGGCGAGCGGATCGGGCTCGGTCAGCTCGCCCAGCGTCGAGCCGTTGGCGTAGGTGTGGTCGACATCCTTGAAGACAATCCGGCCGTCGGCCCCCGCGCGCCCGCCGAGAGTGAGATCACCCTGAGCCACGAGGATCAGGTCGCCGGTCAGTTCGCCGGTCGTACTCAGTTTTCCCCGACGGTAGACGGGCGTCTCGAAACGATGCTCCGAGCCGAAGGTGTCGAGGGCGCTCGCGACGGTGTAGAGCTTCGTGGTCGAGGCGGGCGCGAAGAGCTTGTCGGCGTTGTGTTCGTGGAGGACGACGCCGTTTTCCTGATCGACGAGGAGCAGCCCCCAATGGGCGTGCTTGTAGTCCGGTCCGTCGATGACCTCGTTGAGCCGCGCGGCGAGCGTGGGTGTCGCGGCGGGGGACGGCCGGGAGAGAGCGAGGCTGGCCGACAGGATCAGGGCGACGTGAACAAAGCGGGTGGGATTCATGGGGTGGATGATTGGCGTGGCCCGGACCGGACGAGGCAAGCCGGTTTCGTTTGGGCCAGTGGGCCATATTCCGTTGCGTCCAATCGTGGCCTTGCACCGCAGGACCTGAGCGCCATCAGTTTCTCCACCCATGAACGTTCTTAACCCTTCCTTTCCGCCGGGGATTCGAAAAATCCCGGCGTTCGCCGCGTTGCTTGCGATGTTCGCGCTGGTTTTCGGAGCCTTGCAGGCGGCGCCCGTTTACCAGGGCAACGGTATCAAAATCGGTGAAGTGACCGCCGACTCCGCCATCGTCTGGACGCGGCTGACGATCGCGCCCGAAGGGAATTGGAGCGGCGCCGCATTTATCGAGCCGGTGCTCCCCGAGGGACAGAAGCCCGGGTTGGGGAATTTCGATTGGCGCGTGCAATTGCCCAAGGGCCGCACCGTGGCCGACATGGCGGGCGCATTGCCCGGCGCGGCGGGCGAGGTGCGCGTGACCCTGAAATCGGCGGCCGATGGCGCTCCGCTGGTAAAGCCCTGGACGCCGGTGCGCGCCCAGCGCGACTTCACGCAGCAATTCGAATTCGCGAAGCTGCGCGCGGGCACGCGTTACGAAGTCACGGTGGAATCGCGCGACCCGGCCGGTGCCGCCGGTGCGACGGTGCGTGGGGCGTTTCGCACCGCACCGGCTGCCGATGCGGTCGCTCCGGTGAACTTCGCCGTCGTCACATGCGGCGACTACCCGCGGCGCGATGATCCGGCGAACGGCCACAAAATCTACGCCTCGATGCGCCGGCTGGCGCCCGACTTCATGGTCCACACCGGCGACGTCGAATACTACGACAAGGCCGACCCGTGGGCGAACTCGCCGGTGCTCGCGCGCTTCAAGTGGAATCGGATTTATGCGCTGCCGTTCCAGCGGGAGTTTCATCGCGAGACGGCGGCGTTCTTCATGTACGACGATCATGACATCCTGCGCAACGACTGCTGGCCGGGCATGACCTTCGGCGAGCTGACGTTTGACGAGGGCGTGAAGATTTTTCACGAGCAGACTCCGAGCGGGCCGGCGCCGTACCGCACCGTCCGCTACGGACGCGACCTGCAGATCTGGATCGTGGAGGGACGCGTTGCGCGCAGCGCCAACACCGATCCCGACGGTCCAAACAAGACGATTTGGGGCGCCGCCCAGAAAGCCTGGTTTTACAAGACGGTCGCGGCGTCGGACGCGACGTTCAAGGTCGTCCTCACCCCAACCCCGATCGTCGGGCCCGATCGCGGCACGAAAAACGACAATCTGGCGAACGAGGGTTTCAAGACTGAAGGGAACGAGATTCGGAAGTTTGTCGGCGCCCAGCCCAACATGGTCGTCATCACCGGCGATCGTCACTGGCAGTATCATTCCGTCGATCCGAAGACGGGCACGCGGGAATTCGGCTGCGGTCCGTCGTCCGACGTCCATGCTGGCGGTTATTCGCCCCAGCCTGGGGATGAGGCGGTACAGAAATTTTTCCGACTCAAGGGCGGTTTCATTACAGTCTTGGTGGAGCGCAAGGCCGGTGCGCCGGTCATGCTGGTGCGGCACCACGACGTCGATGGGTCCGTGGTGCTGGCGACACCGATCGCTCCGGCGAAGGTGGCGCGCTGATCGCGCGATCACCCTGGCGACGCTCCGACCCGGAGCGGCATTAACCCGCGCGACGGGGGAGTCGCGTCCCAAGGGATTCTGCCGACTGTTTGCGGGCCTATTTCCGCAGCGTCAGCGTGACCTGCCGCATGTCCATCACCGTCTTCCCGACGATTTGCGGGGCGCGCAGCGTGAGCAGGCCGCGGCCCTTATCGAGACGCATCGTGCCGAGGTTGAGGAGATGGAACTCCTTCATCTTCGATTCGGCGGCGGGGCGCGGGATCGTGTCCTGATTGGTGTAGAGCGGCGGGTCCCAGCCGGGCGTGACTTTGCCGGCGAGCTTTTGTCCGTTGAAGCTCAGCTCGATGGTGGAGCCGGCGTCGGGCAGCGGGCAGGTGTAATCGATCGCGACATCGTAGTTTCCGGTCGTGTGCACCTCGATGTCCCAGGTAATCGAGTCGTCGGCCTTCGACCAATTGACGAAGTAGGAGCTGTTGGGCGCACTCGCGCTGCGCTGGATGCCGCCGTGGGGGAGTCCGTCGCGGGCGGGAAGCGGCGACATCGGAAATTCGGTGTAGCCGACAGGATAGGGACGATCGTCGGGCGGCAGGCCGCCGATTTTTGCGGCCTTCGCCTTGTTCTTTCCCTTGGCAGGACCTGCGGCCGCGGGGGCCTCGTCGGTCGAGCCGAGGACGTCCTTGCGCCACGCCGTTACCGCCTGAGAGAGTCGCGCGGCAACTTCGGGACGCTCGGCGGCGATGTCGCGCTGCTGGCCAGGATCGGCCACCATGTCGTAGAGGGAGCCGCGGCTGTCGAGGCGATAGCCCGTGTTCCGCACGCTCACGTTGCCGTTTTGGTGCGAGAAAATCATCCGGTCCGGCCAGGCTCCACCACCGCCGAACAGCAGCGGCGAGATGTCTTTTCCGTCGAGGGGCTTGGTTCCCACGCGAGAAATGCCGGCGAGCGTTGTGAGTGTGGGCAGCAGATCGATCGCGCCGGCGATCTCCCGCACGGTCGAGGCGGGTTTGATCCGGCCGGGCCAGCGGATGAAGAACGGCACGCGCACGCCGCCTTCGTCGGTCGTGGCTTTCTTGCCCTTCATGCCGCCGTTCCAGCGAAACGTGTTCGGGCCGTTGTCGGAAAAATAGATGACGATCGTGTTGTCCGCGAGTTTGAGCTCGTCGAGGCGGCGCAGGACGCGGCCGACGTTGTAGTCGAGGTTCTCGGTCATCGCGAGGACGCAGCGCGTGATTTCGAGGTTCTCCTCGCTGCCCTCGACGCCGCGTTGCGTGATCGGCTTGCTCTTGAAGCGTTGCCAAAACTCATCCGGCACCGCGAAAGGCGAGTGGGGGATGTTGTACGGGATGTAGCAGAAGAAGGGCTGCTGTTGGTTTTTTTCGATGAACGCGATCGCGTGACTGGTGATGTCGTCGGCGAGAAAGCCCTTTCCGCGCACGCGCTGGCCGTTGTGCTCCAGCGGAGGATTGAAGTACTCGCCCCAGTGTCCAGAGGTGAACCCGTAGTACTCGTCGATGCCGCGGGCATTGGGGTGATACGGCCACTGGCTGCCGTTGTGCCACTTGCCGAATGCACCCGTCGCGTAGCCTGCCGCCTTGAACGCCTCGGGCAGCGTCCGCTCGTCGAGGTTCAGGCGTTCCTGGCCGGCGGAGGTCCCGCGCACTCCACCGCGCGGATGATAACGACCGGTGAGCATCTCGGCCCGCGTGGGCGAGCAGACCGGGCACACATAAAAACGATCGAGGGTCGCGCCGTCGCGCGCCAGCGAGTCGATGGACGGCGTGCGGAGTTGCGTGTTGCCGGTCGCGCCGAGGTCGCCCCAGCCCTGATCGTCGGCGAGGAGGATGACGATGTTGGGCGGCCGCGACGTCGCGGCGGAGGAAATGGCCGCGAGCCCGACAACGAGCGCGCACGCCAGCAGGCGGGGAAAACGGGAGAGAAGGGGAAGCGACATGGGAGTAAGCGTGAGGACGGAGTTTCGCGCCGCCGAGGGATTCGTCAACGGGGCAGTCGGCCTCGTCGGCGGGCTTGCAGGTATCGTCGGTCCGGTCACGCTTGCGACTGCATCGGACTTCCCCCCGCCCCGCCTATAACTCCATGAAACGCTCCCTCGTACTGTTGCCCCTTCTCGCCTGGTCGTCGCTCCTCGCCGCAGAGGATCTCGGCCGGATCATTTTCCAGGACGATTTTTCGCGCAACGAATCGCAGGAGAAAACCGACGAGCCGGGCAACGGCTGGGGCACCAACAGCAAGAGCCGCGCGAAGGGCAACAAGCAGGTCGATCTCCGTGACGGCGCGATGTACATCTATATCAGTCCCGAGGCGGATCACGCGGTATCCGTCACGCAGGCGGCCGAGTTCACCAACGGGGCGGTCGCGATGCGCTTCCGGCTCGACGACGCCAAGGACAGCCTCGGGCTGGATTTTGCCGATGCGCAGTGCAAGGAGGTTCACGCCGGGCATCTGTTCGCCGCGCGCGTCAGTCCCAAACAAGTTCTGCTGCAGGACCTGAAAACGGGCGGCATGCGGCTCGACATCCACACGGCCCGGCAGGCGAAGAAAAAGCTGACGGACGAGCAGGAGCAGGCGCTCAAGGGTAAGCAGAAGGCGGTGACCCGCGCGATCGAGATCGGCAAGTGGCACGACCTGCTCGTGAAGGTGGCGGGTGATGAATTGTCGGTGACGATCGACGGCCAGTTTGTCGGCAGCTTCAAGTCGCCCGGGATTGCGCATCCCACGAAGCGCATGCTGCGTCTCGCCGTCCCGCGCAACGCCGTGGTTGATGACGTGAAGATCTGGCGGAAGGAGTGACGGCGCGGCGCGCCTGGTGTTCCGCTCTTACGGCGGCGGACCGCGCTTCTTGCCTTTTGGTCCGCCCGGCCCACCCGGGCCGCCAGGACCGCCAGGACCGCCGCGGCGCGAGAAACTCGCATCGGGTGTGCCGCGAAAGGCGCGCGGCACGAAGGGAAAGTCCTCCGTCAGCACGTAGTGAAACGTGCCCTCGGGAAATTCCGGCGTGACGCCAAACCGGCCGCTGCATTCGTCGAGGTCACCGCTGCCGGCGACATATTCAAAATCCTCCTCGAAAATTCCGTCGTACGTGCCGCCCGGCTGGGATCGGGCGGTCGGGCGCGCGCCCTTTTTCAATTGGTAGCTGGATTTGAGGACGCGTAGGTTGCTGGCGGAGTCGCGGGCGGTGTCGTGCCCCCAAGGACCGTAGATCGGAAATCCATCGGCCGCCCACCCGAGAAGTACGAGAGCGGGTTGGCCGCGGGAGAGCCGGGCGAGCAGCGCAATCGGGATTCCGTGGTAGTGATAGGCGCCGTTGGGCTGCACGTGTGCGTTGTTGGCGTCGAGTCCGAGGGAAAACCCTTCGCCTTTGGCGTCGTAGTGCCAGCCGGATTGCCGGTCGTTGTGCCAGTATTCGGCCGTGCCGGGATCGAAGAGCACGCCGTTGACGGCGATCCCAAACGGCTGGGCCGGCAACGGCGTGGGTCGGGCGTTGACGACCGGCCGCAGTGGCACGGAGTAGCGGTAGGATTGTGCGGCGATGCGGTGCGGATTGTTGGCGTTGGGAAAGCGGCCTGTCGCGTGGTCCGGCAGCCCGTTGGCGCGAATCACGCGGCGGTCACCCTCGATCGTGAACGTGGCCTGCGTCTCTCCTGGCGCCGGCTCCGTGGCGGGGACGACCGTGACGTCGGTGCGCTGGGTCGCCTGATGATTGGGATGCGCCGCCAACGGGACGGGCGCAAACGTGACGGCGAGGAGGCCCGCGACGGAGAGGAAATTTCGCATGCGTGCTTGGACGTCGGGATACTCCCAGAAGTTTACGATTCTTGGATGCCGGTTGGAAAAAGTGGACGAAGGCGCCGGGCCTGCCCTCGCGCAATGCTTCGTTAGGGTTGCGCTGCGATTTAGGCCGGGGCAATGTTGCCCGCTCCCACCGACTGCGACACCTGTCTGTTCTCTTTTCCATTTCCCATGACCCTTCCGGCGTCTGTTTGTCCGCTCGTTTGCCTCCTCTGCCTGGTGTCGCATTCGGAACGTCCCGCCCGCGCGGACGACTGGCCGCAGTGGCGCGGGCCGCAACGCGACGGTGTCTGGCGGGAAACGGGCCTCATCGACACGTTTGCCAGCGCGGACCTGACGCCCGCGTGGACGGCGAAGATCGGGCCCGGCTACAGCGGACCCACCGTGACTGCGGACTCCGTTTTCCTCACTGATCGGGTGAATGCCCCGGAGCAGCAGGAGCGCATCTTGTGCTTCGATCGGAAGGACGGCCGGCCACGGTGGGCGCACGCCTACCCGTGCGTGTATCGTGACATCGACTACGCCCTCGGGCCTCGGGCGGCCGTGACGGTCGTGGACGGGCGCGCGTTCGCCTACGGCGCGATGGGCCACGCGCACGCGCTCAACGCCGCGGACGGCCGCGTGCTCTGGGCGCGGGATTTGGCGGCTGAGTACCACGTGAACATCAACGTCTGGGCGGTGAGCGCGGCGCCACTCGTGGTGGGCGATTTGGTGATCTACCAGGTCGGGGCCCAGCCCGGGGCGTGTCTCGTCGCCTTCGATGTCGCCACCGGCAAGGAGCGTTGGCGCGCAATCGACGACAAGGCGTCCTATTCCTCGCCGCGTCTCGTCCGGTTGGAAAATCGTGACGTCGTGCTGGCGTGGACGGCGCAACGGATCGCCTGCCTCGAGCCGGCGACGGGAAACGTCCTCTGGCAGGTGCCGTACCAGCGGGCCAAGATGATCCTCAATGTGGGTGATCCGATTTTGGATGAAACGAAGCGGACGCTCTTTCTCAGCGCCTTTTACGACGGGGCGGTGTGCTACGACCTGAAACCGGATTTCGCGCCGCCGGAGTTGCGCTGGAAGCGCGCCGGAGTCAGCGAGCGCAAGACGGACGCCCTGCACAGCATCATCATGACGCCGTTCATCCGGGATGGATACGTCTACGGAATCGACAGCTACGGCGAGATGCGCTGCCTGAACCTGGCGAACGGCGACCGGGTGTGGGAGGACACCACGTTGCTGGCGAACGGCCGTTGGGCGACAGCGTATTTTGTGCAGAACGGCGACCGCACCTGGATTACGACGGAGAAGGGCGAAATCGTCATCGCCCGCCTGACGCCGAAGGGCTTCGAGCGGATCAGCAGCGCGAAATTCATCACGCCGGAAACGGCGTTGCGCGGACGGAACCATCCGGTCGCATGGTCGCATCCCGCGTACGCGCATCGGAGTCTATTCGCGCGGAATGATTCCCAATTGATCTGCATTCCACTCGAGACGGTCCGCCGGTAGCGTTCTCCGGCGGCGTTCGGCCGCTCCCTTTTCCCCACTCCTGATGAATTTCGCCCAGTTGCGTTCCATTTTCGCGTTCTGGTTCGCCCGTTCCCTTCCCCGGGTCGCAGCGGCGGGGCTGCTTGTGCTGAGCGGCGCCGCACCGCCTGCAGTGGCGGCCGTGGCTGAGTCGGCGACGATTTCAGGCACGGTCAGCAACGCCGGCACCGGGTACCTGCTCGAAGGCGCCCGGGTGGACTTCCCCGGTCTTGATCGCACCGTCTTTGCGGATCACACCGGCCGTTTCGTTCTGGCTGGTGTTCCGGCTGGCACGCACGAAATCGTCGCGAGCTACACCGGGCTTGATCCTGTGCGGGCCGCCGTGACGGTCGGCGGCGGCGACCGCCTCACGCGCGACTTCGACCTGACGGCGACCGTTTACAAAATGTCGGCCTTCACCGTCAGCGGGGAGCGGGAAGGCACGGCCGCGGCGATCACCGCGCAGCGTAACGCCGAGAACGTCAAGAATGTCGTCGCAATGGACACCTACGGCAACCTGCCCAACATGAATGCGACCGAACTCGCGCTCCGCCTGCCCGGTGTCGCGGGCATTCCCGGCGATGAAGTCGTCGAGGGCGTCACGATTCGCGGGATGAGCCTCGGGCTGAACACCATCACCATCGACGGTGGAATGATGTCGAGTTTTCAGGCCATGACGCGGCAGACGCGGATGACCGCCTTCACCGGCGCGATGTTCGAACAGCTGGAATTGATCAAAGGTCACACGCCCGACCGGGGGGCGGACTCACTCGGCGGCACGATTAATTTCAAGACTCGCTCGCCGCTCGGCATGCGGGAAAAACGCCGCATCACGTACCAATTGTCTGCCCGCGTGGCGCCGGCGTTCACCGAACAGATTCCGCTGCGGCGCGATCATCCGAGCCATCCCCTGTTCAACGCCTCTTATCAGGAGGTGTTCGGCGTCTTTGGTGGCGGGCGCAACCTCGGGGTCGCGGTCAACCTCTTCTACAGTGAAAACGTCTTCGGAAATTTTCGTGCGACCCGCGATTTTGAAAACACGCTGGCGACGCCTGCCTACCTGTGGGACTACCGCACCGAGGACAATTTCAACAACCGCAAGCAGGCGAGCGTGAGCACGAAGGTCGACTACCGGCTTTCGCCGGCTGCGAAGCTCACGCTCAACCTGATCGCCAACGACGCCTTCGAGCCGGCGCGTCGGCGCTACACCACGCGGGCCTTCACGAACCAGACGGCACCGAACGCGACGACCTCGGGTGTCGTCCCCGGTTACACGGATCGCATCACGCAGGTCCGTCCGGTGGCCACCTCCATCATCGACGTGACGTCCACCCTCGCGCAGCGTTTTCAGCGGCTGCGGCACGCGGACCTGGGCGCCGAGCATGAATTTGGGCCGCTGGCGATCGACTACGCGGCGCTGGTGAGCCGGACACGTTACAGTATCGGCAACGACGACGGAGCGATCGTCAACCGGGTGACGAACGTCGGCTGGATCCTCGATCGCACGTCCTCGGATCTCTACCCGCGGTTCGTGCAGACCGCCGGGGCCGACATCACGAATCCCGCCAGTTATCGTCCCGCGCCTACCGCCCTCAGCAGCAACAAGGGGATTCAAAACGAGCACCTCGTGAAGGATCTTCGCGGCAATGTCACCTACCAGCTGCCGGTCGATTCGTTTTCCGTCGCGCTCAAGGTCGGCGGCCAGTGGCGTCGGCAGACGGTGACGGATGCCGATGACCGGCGGCGCTGGAATTACACCGGCACGGCGCCGCTTGCGAGTGATCCGACGATCGTTACATGGGATCAGCTCAAGACCGGTCGGCGTATTCCCTCCTGGGACTTTGCCCAGTACATGCAGGATGGCGAACCGGTATCACCGGCGTTGTGGCGCGAGGATCTCTACTACGCCCAGATGCAGAAATACACGCTCTCGCGCAGTGTGACCGAGACGGTGACCGCCGGCTACGTGATGACCCGGGGAAAAGTCGGTGCGACCGGGTTCCTGGCCGGGGTGCGTACCGAAGAGACCGATACGAACAGCCACGGCTGGGTGCGGGCGCGCGTTGCCAGCACGGCGGCGCAGCAGGCGGCCGACCCGGTGGGCGCCGCCCTGCGCGACTACGCGAACAACCGGCGGGTGATCGACGGCACGTACACGAAGTCGTTTCCGAGCGTCCATCTGAACCGCAACCTCACCCGCGATCTGAAGGCGCGCCTGAGCTGGACGACGAGTTTTGGCCGGCCACCGCTGACGAACGCCGTGCCCAACGAGACGCCGAGCGAGGCGAACCAGACGCTCACCGTCAGCAACCCGGCCCTCCTGCCCCAAACAGCCGTGAACTGGGACGCCACCCTCGAATATTACTTCGAGCCGGCCGGCGCGTTCTCCGTCGGCTGGTTCAACAAGAAGATCAGAGACTACATCGTGACGGGAATCAATTCCGGCACGGTGGCGACCGGCGCGAACAACGGTTACAACGGCGATTACGGCGGCTTCACGCTGCTTTCCTCCGCCAACGCCGGCACCGCCTACGTGAACGGTTGGGAGTTCAGCTACGTGCAACAGCTCAGGTTCCTGCCTGGCCTGCTGGGCGGATTGAGTCTCAACGCCAACTACACTCTCCTCAACACGCACGGCGATTTCGGGGGCGCGATCAACCTCGGCAACGGCCAAATCCCGCGGTTCATCCCGCGGACCGGCAACGTCAGCCTGTCGTGGCGCCATCGCTCGTTCAGCACCCGGGTGCTCTACAATTTCACCGGCGATTATCCCGAAGCTTACTCCATCGCCACGATCGCCCGGAACCGCTTCGTGATGCGGCGCGAAATCGTCAACCTCGGTTTTGCCTACGAGGTGCGGCCCAACCTTAGCCTGACGTGCGATGTCGCGAACCTCACCAATGCGCCGCAGAAAATCTACCGTGGGATTCCGGATCAGCTCGACACGGAGATCATCCTGGGAACGACGATCACGGTCGGCATCCAGGGCCGGTTCTAAAGTCGCGATCGACGCGTGCCCGCGATCAGTTCCGGATCAGAAACAAGGCGTCCTTCGGCGCGAGCTCGATGGTTCCGGTGACGCGCGCGCCGTTGTTGACGGCGGTGTCCTGCGATGGCGTCGCCTGGAGGCGGCGGAACGACTTCCCGGGAAACAGGGCCGCGAGGTCAAACGCCTGCGGATGCAGCGACGGGTTCGCCAGGACGAGTCCGTGTTCGAATTCACGCAGCATCGTGTCGGCCGCGGCGTGGATCGTGAGGGCGGAAATCCAAACCGGTTCGCCGGACTCGAAGGTCAGTTCAAGGTCCACCGACGGTGCGTTCACGTCGCTGAAATAAAACGTGGAGGTGAAGTCGCGCGGGTTAACCCAGGACATGAATCGTCGCGATTCCGCTTCCGTGCTGGCGCCGCCGGCGGGACGCAAGGCGGCATGGACGAGTCGCGCCCGCTCCGGTACGCTGGTCTTCACGGGATCGGCCCGGGCGCGGAGTGTCACCAGCAATTCTGGTCCGGCCGTGGCGATGCCGCGGAGGAGAACGGTGATCTTGTCGGCCCCGGGCGCGCGGGCGACCAGCTTCACCGCGTTCCCGTCCGTGGCGATGACAGCGTCCGGCCCTGAAAGCAGGGGAGCGAGAGCCGGCCCGGTAGCGCGTATCCGGTTTTCCGCCCGCTGGCCGAGATGGATTGACGGTCCGGTCGGCTGGCCGAGCCAGCCCGTGCGGTGTGCGGTGCCGGCGACAAGTTCATCCCAGACGGCCGGATTGCGCCGCGATCCGCCGGGGGGAACCTGCACATAGGTAAACGCCGAATCGGTCAGCACGGCGGCGGCGATCACCAGACGGTGAATGTTGAAGCCGACCTCCGCCTGTTTCGGATCGGTTGGGCCGACGGCCGGCTCGGTGAACTTGTGGTTGATGTAGTTGAAGGCGGGTGCGCGACTGTTGGCGGTCCAGAACGTGTGGCGGTTCAGCCCGCCGGACCAGTCGTTGATCTCCTTGTCCTGCAGGTGCGGCCATCCCTCGCTCTCGATCCCGTTGAGCACGCCAAACGCGCGCTGCTGGTTTTCGTTTTTGAACGAGCCGTCCGCGAGGATGAGTTTGTTTTCACCGAGCGCGGTCCGCAGCTGGCGGCAAAATGCCACGACGCCGTTGCCGTACACATTCACGCCGCCGATGATCCCGTTGTCGCGCTTGCCGTCGCCGTCGCAATCCGGTCCGCGGGCCTTGCGCGCCCGGGCGCCGGTCGGTTCGTCGAACATCACGTCGAACTCCAGCCCGTCGAAGGCGGCGAGTGGACCGTGGGGGCCGAGCAATTCGGCGAGATGCGCCGCCGCGATGTCGCCGCAGGTGCGGCCCTGCGCGTCGCGGGGACACGTTGTCGCGTAATTGTAGGCCCAGAGCAGATGCGAGTCCTTGCCCCAGGGGCCCTCGGAAACATGTGCGGCCGCATAGGCCTGTCCGGCGGAGAATGCCCGCGGGGCGGTGCCAAATGCGCCACGTTTGACGCGCAGCGTCTTCGCGCGCCGGTCAACGGCCAGGAGCTGGACCTGCTCGCATTGCGTCCAGTCCGGCCGGCCGTTGGCGTCGAGCGCGCAAAGGGCAACATCGTCGTTGGAGTTCTTGTACCGCCCGCCGCCGACCTCGAAGAGCGTGGGATCGGCCACGGTGATCACGGTCTCATCGGCGGTCGCGGCGACACCGGTGGTGACGGTGGTGCCATTGTGATGGAGCCAGTGGCCGGCGAAAAATCGCTGCCCTTCGAAACGGGGATCGCGGGCGTTGCCGTTGCAGTGAAGCAACACGGCCTGACCGGGATGGGTCGATTTGAAACGGCTGAAGAACTCCACGTTGGCGCCGCGTCCCGGCACCTCCTCGTCGAGCGCCTTGCCCATGATCCCCATGAGTCCGTCGAATTCACGGCTCCACGTCTCATAGCTCGTGGCCGCGTAGGCGCGTTCCGACAGGCGGAAGAAAAAAGCCCTCGGATATCCGGCGGACAGGAGCTGGAGCGGAGCCTCCGCTGCCGCGCCACTAACGGGGAGCCCGAGGAGAGCGAGGAGCAGCGCGGCGAACGAAAGGCGTCTCATACACGATGGCGGCGAACGATCGCCTCCGCCGCGAGCGTGGCCCAAGGGGCGGACGCCAGCAAGGGTGTTGTTCCGCGAAGGCGAATACCGGGTGCATCTGCGAGTTGTGGCCGTGTAGCCGGCCCGGGGACGGCGACACCGGCTACATTTGCGAGTGGCGACAACTCGGAGAGGCACCAACGAATACCCGCGCGCCGCCGTGACGAAGCGGAGCGGGAGCGCGGGCGGCCCGCCCGCACTCCCGGAGAAGGATCAAAACGTGCCCTTCACGCCGAAGGTCCAGAGCGAGCCGGCCTGCTCGCGGCTGCGGAACTGCGCGTAGGAGGGCGTGAGCGGGCCCTCGATCTCGCGCTGATCGGGGGTGTCGTTGATATTGCGCAGGGTGAAGTAGACCCCGATCCGGCTTGTGATCGAGTACTCGCCGAGAACGTCGATGAACACGCGCGACGACTGCCAGTTGAACGTGCCCGGTCCAATGCTCGCTCCGGTGACTTCGCCGAGCCGGTTCTTGCTTTGGTGGCTGACGTTGAGCCGGAGGTTGTAGCGTTCGCGGACGAGCGCGACGCCGCCGTTGATCCGGCGCGGGATGTAGCCGTTGAAGTTGGCGGCGGCCGGGCCCTGCGTCCGCTGCACGGCAGCGTTGGCAAACACATTCACGCCGCGCGCCCAGCTGGGCAGAAACGTGAGCGCCTGCTTGTAGCTGACGTCGACGCCCGACATGCGCACCGTCGAATCGATGTTGTACTGCGTCGCGACGTCGTACGCGCCGTAGGTCTGGGCATCGAGTCCGTAAAGGGCGAGAAACTCCGGCGTGGCCCGGAAGAGGGTGTCGCCGAAAAAGTTTTCGAATTCGCGGCGGTAGGCGCCAACCGTAACCTGTCCGACGCCCTCGAAATAATATTCGAGCCGGGCGCTGATGGATTTCGCCGTCCAAGGCTTGATGCCGGCGTTGTTTACGGCAATCCGGTTGGTGGGGCTCGGGGCGGCCGAGTCGTCCGGCAGCGAGAGCCCGCCGGCATATTGGTCGAAATTGGGTCGGCCGAGCGACTGGAAATATGCTGCGCGGGCGATCAGGTTTTCCCGGAGGTTGAAGCTGGCGTTGAGGCTGGGGAACCAGCGCAAGTATTCCTTCTCCACCTTGGCACCGCGGTCGATCACAGTGAGCTGCGAAACGCCGAGCGCGTTGCTCGCCGGCACAATCAGCGACGGCGCGCCGTTGGCTAGAATCACCTTTCCACTGGCGTCGCGGCGGAAATTGCGCGTGCGGTCGGTCAGCGGGCCCTCGGCATCGACATTGGTCTGTTCCGCGCGGACGCCGCCGACGAGCTTCAACCGGCGATCGATCAAGGCCAGGTCGCCGCGGACGTAGCCCGAAGAAATCAGTTCCTGGGCGTGCTTGGAGCCGCTCGTCTCGGACAGGTACTTTGCGTTCTGATCGAGAGTGAACTGATTCGGTGTGGCGACGTAGGCGTCCCAGAGCTTGATGTTGTCGACCCATTGCACCTTGGGGAAGCCGTAGGGCATTGGGCGTTGCGAGTATCCCGGGGCGAAGAATCGCGCCGCGCCGTCGTCGTTGCCGACGGGGGTCGTGCTTGCCCGGCCGTCGGCCCCGACAAACTGGTAGTTGAAATTCGCCTGGCGCTGGTCGCGCTCGTCCTGTCGGAAATCGACGCCGGTTTTCAGGGTGAACGGCAGTGGGCCGGCGAATTCGCGCTGCGCGCTGGCGTTGGCACCCTTCTGGATGTCGTAGGTCGAGACCGGATTGGACGTGCCCTGCGTGACGACGTAATTGTTGATGTTATACGGATCGAGCGGCACCCCGGCGGCGTCGGTCACCGTGATGGTGTTCGGACGCAGGTAGAAGATGTCGGCGAAGGAGATCGTGGCGCCGGATCGCTGCGCGGTGGTGTTGCTGAAGTAGCCCTTGTCGGTGGCGCGAAACGTATTCCACCCCCGTGAGAAGCCGACACCTGCGTCCATTTTCCACACAGGGCCGTCGTGCCGCCAGACGAGCGACGGAGTGGCGGTGGAGTTCGTGCGGTCGCGGTAGACGTTTCCGAGCTGCACGTTGCCCTGACCGGCGGCGCCACGGGTGAAGGTCGGCGAGAAATTGCCCGGCAGGACGCTCGTGATGCTGTAGGTGATCGTGCGGTTCAGCACCAGGAAATCGATGAAGTAGTGCTGATAGGAGAAGGAGAGCCGGTCGTTCTGGGAGAGGCGGTAGTCGATCGTCGCCCCGAGCGAGCTGCGGGCCGCCTTCTTCGTGCCGTCGCGCACGGCGGTCTGGGTGAGATACGGCTGATCCGGCGTGGTGTGGGGAAAGGCGGCGCCGTTGGTCGCGGCCTGAACGCCGCGCCACGCGTTCTGGATGAATTTCTCCTTGGTGCCGTTGTCGGAGTGGCCGCCGGAGAGCGTGAAACCGAAATTTTTGTTGACCGGCCGGATGTAGGAAAAATCGAAACCGGGTTTCACTTTTCGGGTGTTGGCCTCGAAGGGCCCAGGCGACGGCCGGAGGTCGCGTTCATCATCGCGCATCATGAGATAGGCGCTGAATTTGAATTCGGGACGGGAGCGCTCAAACGCACTGCGAGGGATCATGTTGACGGTCCCGCCAAGTGCCATGCCCGGCGACTCCGGTGTCGGCGAGTAGGACACCTCGATGCGCGACGTCGCGCTGATCGAGGTCATATCCATCTGCGCCGCGCGGGCCGTGCCGTTGCCGCCGCCCGCGCTCGCCAGGTTGAATCCGTTGACCAAGATCGGGACGTTGTCTGAAGGCACGCCGTTGATCTGAATGCCGCGGGCGAGCGCGCCGGCCTCGTACTCGATGCTGATGCCGGGCATGAATTTCAGAAATTCGCCCACGCTGCCTTCGGCGACATTGCCGAACTCGTCGGTCGAAACGACGCTCTTGGTGTTGGGTGCGAAACGCTGCTCGTTGATCGCGATCGCCGCGCCGGTCATCTCGCGCGAGGTGCTGACGAGAAACTCGGAGAGCTTCACAATTTCGCCCTCCCGCGTGGCCCCCGGGCGGTCGGGCAGAGGGGAAAGTTTGAAGTCCAGCATGGCAGTCTGCCCAGCGGAGACGGTGACAGAGCTCGTTTGTACGATGCGGCCGGTGGAAAACGCCTTTACCCGGACCGAGCCTGGCGGGACGTTGGTGAGGCGGTAGAAGCCGGCGGTATCGGTGAAGGTCTCCAACCCGGTGCCCTCGACAGTGACGCGGGCACGTTCGAGGTATTCACCATTGATGGGATTGACGACGCGGCCCTCGACGGTGGCGGTGGCATCGGCGGCGCGGGTGACGGAAGGACAGGACGCCGCGAGGGCGACGATGAAGGGCAATAGGATGACGACGGGGAATTGTTTCATGGAATTGGGGGCCAACACGACGACGAGGGGAATCCGCGAATCCGGAGGGAATGCAGGAAAGGGGCGCGCGTATCGTGCGCTTTGCGGGGAAAACTTCCAGCATTGTTTTGCCGTGGAAACGGCGAGGGGCGCATCTGCCGATTGGCGGTGATTCTCAGTTCCAGAGATAGCGATCGTCGTTGTTGCGGAAGAGGACGGCGAGACCGAGCAGGTTGGAGAGGCCGGGGCGCTGCCAAAACTGGCCGCTGCAGCGGAAGCGGCGCTGGAGTTGCGCGCCAAGCGATTCAACGGCTCCGCTGCCAATGGGAGCGCCGGCGCGATGGATTGCTTTGTAGTTCATGTGCTTTTCGTGAGTCTTGAAGTAGTTGGCTTCACGCTCGATGAGTTGCTGCGTTTCAGCGCTGCGCGGGGAGGTAGCTGTGATGAGTTCTTGGAGCCGGCGGACGACTCGGGCCTGCCCGCCATGGCGCAGGCGATGAAGCAGTGTTTCAACCCACGCGGTGGTCTGGGGAGTTTGGTCGCCGTAAAGCGCGCGGCCGACGGCCCACAGGTGCTCACTGGCATGATGGAAGTCGAGGGTCTTGACCGCATCGTGGAAACGATCTGCGGCGAGGTCCCACAGCCAGACGGCGCCGTCCATGACGAGGTAGACGACTTTGGCTCGGCCGAGGCCGCGCCGTCTGGCCTCGGTCTGGACGGCGGCGCCGAAGTCCACCGGAGCGGTCTGCGGCGGGCAGGCGACGATAAATTTTTCCAGCAGCAGCCCCCGGCCGCTGGCTTTCTCGGCGCGTTGTTCGAGCCGGTAGATGACCGCCGATTTGATTTCATGCCAGGCGATGCGCTCGGGCGCTTTTTTGCGCGGCGAAGCGCCCCAATCCGGGCCGCGTTCGCGCGCCATCCATCCGTCCATCATGATCACCAGACTGAACTCGGGCTCGCGGGCCGGGACCGCTGCACTCGGCAGATTCGTGGCCTGGGCCACCGCGCCGCAGGACTGGACGTGTTGGTGGATGAGATCGTCGCTGACCGGGCTGCCCCAGCGCTGGGCCATCGCCGCCGCACGTTCATAGGAGCCGACGGCCGTGGCGGTGTAGCAGACCCGCGCCTCCAGTTCGGGACTCACCCGCTGGTAAGCGGCCAGGCCCCAGACCGTGCGCGCCGGGCAGACGACTTGGTCCAACCCTGCGCTGTAACCGTGGCGCACGCGCAGTGCGACGATGCCGGCCACGGTGTGCAGTTGCAGGTCACGCCAGCGGGTGTCGCGCAAGGGCCGGCCGCTTTGCGGACAGACCTGCTCCAACGCGTTGGCCGCTTGCTGTAATTTTTCCTCCAGCCGGCGACGCGTCCATTCGCGGCCTTCGGCGAGCACCGCCTGTTCGATTTCGCGCAAGGTGTTCATCGGCCGTCGCCTCGCAGTCGATACAGATAGATATCCTTGATTGGCACGCTCAGGCCGTGGTGGCGATCCTGCCGGCTGCGGCCGCGGGTCTGGCCTACGCAGCGCCAGTTCGCCGCCCGATAACAGGTCCCGCGAAAGCGATCCCGCTCCACGAAAGTCTCCAGCCAGCGCAAACCGTGGCCGTATTTTTCCCGCCAGTCCGCGTCGATCCGCCGGGCCACCGCGCCGAGCAGATGACTGGCCAGGTGCGGCACCTCCACCCACGGCAGAATGAGGAAGCGCGTGTTGTTGGCCACTTCGGGGAGTCGCGCGGGTCGCTCCACCGCGCTCCAGCCCAGTTCGCGATCGCGGGGTGCGCAGCGCCAAGCCGGCGCGCCAAACAGGAGGCAGGCCAGGTCGCGGCCCTGCGCATCGCGCGCCAAATACCCCACATTCTCTCCAACCACCCGCAGCCCGAGATAGTGGTAGCGATCAAGATAGAAGGCCCATTGCCGGGCCTCGGCCGTGCCCGCTTGGACCAAATCGACTCTCACCGACCCAAGTTGCTGGAATGAACTGCCCCACGGCCTCGGGGCGTGCCAGCCAGCGGGCTCACGCACCACCCGCGGCCCTCGCCGCTTCGCCAAACGCAGCGCCGGCAACGTGATTTTTCCTTGCTGCTCCAGTTTCAGTAAGAAGCTGCGTGCCGCAAAATCCTTGATTCGCTGCCGCTCGTCCCGCCAGTGCCAGATCGCACAAAGTTCGCGCGCAATCCGCTTTCGGCTCCACTGCGGGTACCGGAGAATCCAACTCCGCAGCCACTCAATTTCCTCTGTTCCCACCCAGCGGCCTTGGATGCATTGTCGCGCTTCCACGCTGTGCAGCTTGGGCGGAAAAATCTGGTAGTCCAGCGAAATCGTAAAAATCACCGCCAACCGGCAGATGCGCCCATCGGCGAGGGGCGCTTCGCCGTTTCCGCCGGGCCGAGGCGAGGGAAGGCGCGGATGAAACGTCGCCGACGTTAGTGGGCTCGTGGCAGGCGAATCTTCCGGTCCGTTTTCGTTCCGTGCTCAACGCGCTGTCGTTCGTGCGGCCAGCGGCGGCTTCAGGATCGTTCGGCGCCAGACGGTCGGGGGCACCTTGGCAAAGGCCTTGAAGGCGCGGCAAAAGTCGCTGGTGCAGGTGAAGCCGCATTCGTCGGCAATGGTGTCGAGCTTGAGTTTCGTCTCGGTCATCATGCGCATCCCCTTTTCGATTTGGATCCGGCGAAACACCCGGGCCGGCCGTTCGCGGAGCACGCGTTTGAACATCCGGCGCAGTGTGCTGGGTGAGACATGGACCTCGCGCGCCACCTCCACGATTGACGGATTGGCGCGCACGTGATCGCCGTACCACGTGATCGCGCTGTCCACGGAACGCTCGGCATCGCCCTCTACGGCCAAAGTTTTCGCCTGCGGAAGTTTTCGCAGCACGAGCAGGGTGAGTTCGATCAGCGCGGCCTGGAAAACCAGGTGACTCAAATTGTTTGGCTTTTGGAAGTCGGGCTGCAGTTGCCGGGCGAGGGCGGTCAGGCGCTCGCATTCCGCGGGTTTGAGCGTGACGGCAAATTGCCCTTGGTCGCGCAAGGCGGACTGGAGCGCCGCCGGCACCGAGCCGAAGTGAAACACCGCCACGTGGGCACGGCGCCTGCCGTCGCCCGCCCAGGTATGCATGCTACCGGGTGCGGACACCCACAGGGTCGTTTCCGTCAGCGGAGGACGGGCGGTGTCGGGGACGAGCGGCGCACATCGCCCCTGCACCACGGCGAAGAATTCCCAATTCATCCGTTTCAGCGGTGCGATCGGATACAGGCCGAACTGGCGGGGACCGATCCCGAGGTATCGCAACATGGCGTGAACGGTAGATGCCGAGTCGGGGGTGTAAAGCATCCCGAATGGGGAGTGGTGGCTGTGCGTGGAATCGCATGCCGGCTGGCGTGGCCCGCAGGAGACGGGCCGTTTGGCGTGGGGCGATCTGCTCGTTTTTGTATGAAGGTTGACTGCCATCCCACTGTCGTCTGACGTGCGGACCTGTTACGCTTGAAGCCAATGTTCCGAATCCGGACGCAGGACCCTTCTGCATCCGACCCTACGTACGTTTTTCAGACCCCTATGCATCACCAAAACCGCACCCTCGTCCCACTGCTCATGGCGGCGGGTTTTGCCTCGCTGCTCCCTGCGGCGCGGGCCCAGCAAAAAACGGCGCCTGCTCCGGCTGCCAATTCCTCCGACAAGAAGGAGGAGGTCGTTCTGCTCTCGCCCTTCACGGTCGCATCCGAGGCCGACCGGGGCTACCAGGCCCTCAACACGCTTTCGGGCACCCGGCTGAATTCCAAACTCGAGGACCTGGGCGCCTCGATCACCGTCGTGACCAAGCAGCAGATGCAGGACATGGCCGTGCTGGATTTGAACGACGTGTTCCTCTACGAGGCGAGCACTGAGGGCACGGGCAATTATACCCAGTTTACCCCGAACCGCACCGGCGGCATCATCGATGGTACGGCCAATGACCCTGCAACCGCCAACCGCATCCGCGGCGTCGGCAGCCCGATCAGCGGCAGTGGCGTGAACATCGCCGTGGGGAATTTCTCGAGCAACAACAAGATCCCGATGGACACGTACAACATCGATGCGGTCGAGATCTCGCGCGGTCCGAACTCGAACCTCTTCGGCTTGGGCGCGGCCGCCGGCACGGTCAATCTGGTCCCGTCGAAGGCCAACCTCCTCCGCAGCAGCACCGGCACGACGGTGCGTGCTGACAGCGAGGGCGGCCATCGTTTCACGATCGACGTGAACCGACCGATCATCGAGGACAAGTTTGCCCTCCGTTTCGCCGCGGTTGATGAGTCAAAGGGTTTCACGCGCCAACCGGCCGAGGAGCAGATCCGGCGCTATTTCGGCGCGATCCAAATCCGGCCGTTCAACCAGACCACGATCAACGCGTCCTTCGAGAAGTACGAGAATTTCTACCGCCGGCCGAACTCCGTCACCCCGCGCGACACCACTTACGAGTGGAAGGCCTCCGGCCAGCCGACGTTTGATCCGACGACCCAGATCGTGACGTTTGCCAACGGCACCCGCTCCGGCCCCTATGCGGTCACGAACGAAAACACGCTCCTGCCTCCCGGCCTGATGGCCGGCAACAGCTACGGCCGGCTCAACGCCTGGTTCGACCAGAACGGGCTGCAGACCATCACCGTGGGCCGCACGGCCACCGCGATCACGACGGGAATTCCCTCGCCCTACACCGCGAACACGAATGTGCGCTACATCCAGACCGGCACCGACATCATGCGGCGCAAGGCGAATCCGTTCCCGCTGTTCTTCGCGCCGGGCCTGGCGGACAAGTCGATCTATGACTGGTCCAACACCAACTTTGTGTCCGCCAATTTCGGCCAGGACAACGCTTCGACCCTGCGGGTCGAAGCGGAGCAGGTCCTGCTGAAGACGAATTCCAACCTGATCGCGGCGCGCGCGGGTGTCATGTACCAGAAGTTCAATCGCTTCAGCCGGAGCATGATCGACAACACCGACACCGTGCTCTACGTCGACGTGAACTCCAAACTGCTCGACGGCCGGGCCAACCCGAATTTCCTCCGGCCCTTTGTCGAGGCGGTCGGTCCGTTCGACACCAACAATCTCGAGATCAACGACACCCAAAATGCCGACCTCGCGTATCAGTTCACCCCGCACAATCTGCCGGGCTGGCTATCGTGGATCGGCACGCAGCGTCTGGCCGCGCACGGCGAGGTCAATCGCAACACCACGGAAAACTACACCTACGGCAACTGGGTCGCCTCGGACAACCCATGGGTGAACCGCGCCAACCGCGTGGCGGCGACCCAGCTCTCGCAACGTTATTACATCGGCGACAATCAGGGACAGAACGTCGACTTCGGTCCCTCGACGCAGCGCGACATCACCGGGCGGCAGAATCTCTACTGGTTCAACAACCTCACCGGACAGTGGGTCAATGAGCCGATGGAAATCGGCGCGCTCGGCCGCACCGCCACGGGCAGGGCGCGGGGTGAACTCCGGACGTTGTCGTTTACCGGCCAGAGCTACTTCCTTAGCGATCGCCTGATCACCACGGTCGGTTTTCGTCGGGATCGACGTCGCACCCGCAGCTCTGGCACCGCGCAGGTCAACCCGGCCACCGGCCTCGTGACGTATGAAAACTACAATGTCTGGGGGCCGTGGACCGACGACGCGGTCGGTCCGTTGGGTGAGGCGACGCGCGCCTCCCAACGCGGCGACACCAAGACCTATGGTGCGGTTGTTCGCCCGATGCCCTGGTTGAACCTCTATTACAACCGCTCCGACAGCTTCTTCCCGCAGGTCGTCCGCTACGCGATGGACCTGAACGGCGTGCTGCCCAACGCCAAGGGCGAGGGCAAGGACTACGGCATCAGCTTCACCGCGCTCCAGGGCAAGCTGAGCGTCAAGTTGAACCGCTACGAAACCAAGGAACTGGGCAGCCGCGCCGGCGAGGTGGGTACGATTGGCAACCGGACGTTCCGCCTGGAGGGGCGCCAGGAGGCGAACGGCATCCGCGATGCGAACGGTTTCTACCCATGGGCGCTGAATCTTTCCAATCAGCGTTTCGCGGCCCAGGGCATCACGCCCACCGCCGCCCAGTCCAACGCCGCCGTGGCAAAGATCATGGGTGTGACGGACGATTGGATGACGACGTTCCTCACCGCCGGCCTTGCGCAGCCGCAGACGAACGGCCTCTCCGACGTCGTGTCGAAGGGGTATGAACTTGAGGCGACCTACAATCCGACGAAGAACTGGCGGATCAAGTTCACCGGCGCGCAACAGGTCGCGATCGACTCGCGGATTGGCAACGAGATGTTTGATTACTGGCAGTCGCGTCTTCCCACCTGGACCACGGCCAAGGACGATCAGGGCCGGCTTTGGTGGAACACCGTTCCGGCGCTCGGCGGCGACACACCTGAGACCGCGTATTACAACAACCTGATTTCGCCGTATCTCTTCAGTGTTGCCAATGTGGGCAAGCCCCGCACCCAGGTCCGCAAATATCGCTGGAACACCGTGACGAACTACACGTTCACCGAGGGCATGCTGAAGAACTTCAACGTGGGTGGCGCGGTCCGCTGGGAGGACAAGGGCTCGATCGGCTTCCTCGGCGCCGCCCCCTCGAAGATCCCCGGCAACTTCCAAGGCGTAATCCTAGAGCTGGATCCGAACAAGCCCGTCTACGATCCGTCGCGCTTCTATTTCGACGCGTCGGTCGGATACCGGATGCGGCTCTTCAACGACAAGATTCGCGCCAACTTCCAGTTGAACGTGCGCGACGTGTTTGAAGGCGGCCGGTTGCAGGCGGTGGGAGCAAATCCCGACCGCTCAATCTACGCCTGGCGCATCGTCGATCCGCGCCGGTTCATCCTGAGCGCGTCGTTCGACCTGTGATTTGATTCGAAGCGCGCGCCGCGACGCTTCATCAAAAGGGGCCGGCATCGCGCCGGCCCCTTTTTCGTGTCCGTCGTTTCGACCGTTTTCGCCTCCGCCCCATGAAGTCCTCCCCTTTGCTCTTCCCGTTATTTGCCGCATTCGTGTTGGCCGTGGCCGCCCGCGCCGCCGATCCGAAACCCAACCAACTTTCCGCCAACGAAAAGGCAGCGGGCTGGCGCCTGCTCTTCAACGGGACCTCGCTCGACGGCTGGCGCGGTTTTAAGCAATCGGGGCCGCCCGCTTCTGGCTGGGAAATCAAGGATGGCGTCCTCACCTGCGTGAAGGGCGGCAAGGGCGGGGACATCATTACGCGGGAGCAATTCGACGATTTCGAGCTGTCGTGGGAATGGAGCATGCCGCCCAAGTCGAACAACGGCGTGAAGTACTTCATCACCGAATCGCGCCCCGGCACGGGAGCCGTGGGGCATGAGTATCAGATGATCGACGACACGCTGGTCCACGGCGACGATCGTTCCAGCACCGGTTCCTTCTACCTTGTGGTGGCGCCCAATGCCAAAAAGAAGGTGAAGCCGTTCGGCGAATGGAATCAGTCCCGCGTCATCGTGCAGGGGAATCGCGTCGAGCACTGGCTCAATGGCGAAAAGGTCGTGAGCTACGAAGCGGGCAGCCCGGCGATTTTGGAGCAGGTCGCGAAAACCAAGTTCAAGGGAGTTCCGGGTTTCGGCACGAAGATCCGCGGCCACCTCCTGCTCACGTACCACAACGATGAGTGCCGTTTTCGGAATGTGAAGGTGCGGGAAATCAAACCCGTGAAATAGGCCGGGCTCCCAACTCTCTTCCCATTCCAAGTTAGATCTTGGCTCCCGGGGCGAATTCGGCGCCACTGATGGCGGGGCTGCGGCCCCGGCCGGCGAATTTGGCCTTCTTCGCCGGTTACCTTCCACCCCTCTGTAGTTACCCCGACCCATGAATCGATCCGCCATCCTGCCTTGGTTGAGCGCGTCCCTCGCGGTTACGCTCGCCTCCTCGCTGTCCGCCCAAGTCGCCCCGGCCAACGTGTCCGCCTCGCCGGCGAACGCGCGCAAGGACGAGACGATTGTATTGTCACCCTTCCAGGTCGGTGCCGACACCGAGCACGGCTATCAGTCCACGGCGGTTTTGCAGGGCGGTCGCGGTCGGATCGACCTCGCCGACGTGGCCGGGCAGGTGCAGGTTTTCACCAAGGACTTTCTCGACGACATCGGGGCTACGACGACCGACGAGGCATTTCTCTTTTCGGCGACCACACAGACCTACTTCGACAATGTGAACGGCAGTGGCGACAACCGACCCGGATCGCGCAACACTGCCGACGATTCCGGCAATTCGCGTGGCCTCGGCAACGTCGACAAGACGCGGAATTACTTCCGCACCACCATCGAGCCCGATTCCTACAACACCGAGCGGTTCAGCCTCGTGAGCGGGGCCAATGCGGTGCAGTTCGGACTCGGCGGTTCAGCCGGCACGGCCGAAAGCACCTCGGCTCGCGCCAACCTCACCCAGAATCGGCAGAAACTCGGGCTGCGCATGGACAGCTATGGCTCCGAGCGCACCGTGTTCGACGTGAGCCAGGTCATCCTCCCGAAGAAACTCGCGGTCCGGGCCATCGCCCTGCGCGAGAACAAGGAGTACTTCATCCAGCCCGGCTACGACGACACCCGCCGCGCCTTCGTCACCACGACGTATCAGCCGTTTAAGAACACGACGATTCGCCTTGAGGGCGAATACGTTCACCGCCGCGACGCCCGTCCGCCGACCACGATGGCCCGGGACAACGGCTATATGTACTGGCGGGCCACCCAAAACGCAGGCAATCCCCAGGCCTACCTCAATCGCGCCGCCACCGCCGCCACCGCGGGCCGTCCGGCCGCGCCGACCTTCCTACTCGCCGATGGCACGTCCCGCGCCTACGCGTTCAGCGCCAAGACCGCGCTCTTTGTTTTTCCGCAGAACTCCGTGCCGAACTTCACGGGCCTCCAGGACGTCCGGAACACGGTGGTGGTGAACATCGGCGACGGCGCCGGGGTCGCCGGCAACACGGAGACCTTGATGGACCCCGGCCTGCCGTGGAATTCCAACGCCGCCGGCTGGTCGCGCTACAATTTCCGCCGCAGCCGCAACGTCACCGGCACGATCGAGCAGCGGCTCGGGCGCAACACGTATGCCGAGATTGGTTATTCCTATGAGTTCTACCGCAACCAGACGGCCCAGCTGTTTCACAGCAACGCCTGGGATGTGCTGGTCGACATCAACCGGTTCTTGCCCGACGGCGCCACGCCCAATCCGCTTTACGGCCACCCCTTCGTCGAGTCGAACAACCAGGCGGGCCAGGGCAATTGGGCGGATTTCAAGGTCTACCAATACCGGGCGGTTCTCACCCACGAATGGAATCCGACGCGCAACGCGGGTTGGACCCGGCATCTTGGCCGGCATCAACTCGGGTTCTTCAGCAGCTACGAAGACTCCGCGACCTACACGCTCGCCCAGCTGCGCTACCTCATCATCGGGAAACCGGGCTTCTTGTCGGCGGCCGCCCAGGCCAATCCGCTGGTGCCGGAGCGCGCGCTCCATATGCGCTACTACCTGCCGACGTTCGGCAGCACCAAGGATCCGCGCGAGTACGGCGTCGCGGCGCCCACCGCTTACGGCGACATCATGGAGACGCTGTGGTTTCCGATGGCCAACGGGGAACGCTTCGGCGTCAGCGCGTTTGAAAATCCCATCGGCGACGTTGGCACCGCCCCTTCGGCGAATCATCTTCAGCGCGGCTCGCTCGCGGGGAGCACGTCGAGCAGTTTCCTGAGCAATCACGTCGTCGCCAATGTGGGCGCGCGCTACGATCGCGTGCGCAATTCGAACTTCGGCGCGTTCCAACCGATCCTGGCTGAAACGCCCTTCACCGCGCAGAACCCGCTCGGCACCGGATTCCGGGCGTATGACGAATTTCGCGGCAAGGAACCGCCGTCCGTCTGGACGCCGTATCGCTCCGCCACGCGCGTGAATTACGGTTTCATCGTGCGACCGCCCTGGGTCGGAAGGTGGATCGCCTTCGGCTACGATTATTCGCGCAACGCCTCCCTCAACGAGGTGGCGGTCGTCCGCGACGTGAACGGTGCGGTCGTGGAGCCCAACTACGGCGAATCCCACGAATACAGCGTTCGCTTCCGGCTCCTCGAGGATCGGCTCAACCTGAAGGTGAATTATTTCAATTCTCTGAACCGCAACACGACACTCGCGGACAGCGGGCTGCGTCAGAACCTGATCAATTTCGAGCAGCAGTTGCTCGTGAACGACCCGACCTATGCGATCAACCCGCTCTTCAAGGAGTCGCTCAATCCGGCGGCGGCCGACTTCCGCCTTCCGGGCGATCGCAACAGCAAGGGCATCGAGGCTGAACTCACCTTCAACCCGACGCCAAACTGGCGGCTCTTCTGGAACCTCGGCCGCACCGAAACGGAAATTGACGACCTCTCCACCCAGCCTTGGTGGGATTACATCGAGAAGAAGCTCACGGTCTGGAAGGCCTACAAGGGCAACTGGTCCACCGCTCCGTATCTCAACAATCAGACGGTCGAGGCGGCGTTCAATTCGCTGATTCAGGGCCCGATCGATGATATCCAGGCGAGCCTCGGCAATCCGGGCGGGAACTCCCAGACCTGGCGTTCAAATCTCGTCGCCACGCGGAGCTTCACGACCGGCCGCCTCAAGGGCGCTTCGACGAGTGTGAATTTCCGCTACCGCGGTCCGTCCATCATCGGGTTCGCCAACAAAGTCGACGCCAAGGGCAAGGTCCGGATCGACCGCGATCATGAGTACAAGTCGGATGGTTACGTGCTCACCGGCCTGATGGCCAATTACCGGTTCCGGGCTCCCGGCAATACGGCGTGGCGCGTGCAGCTCAACGTCAACAACGTGTTCAACACCGAGCGGGTCTTCCTCACCCGCACGTACGCCAACGGCCTCCCGCGCAATTACGGCCGGCAGGCGGGACGGGAATTCCTGCTGTCGGTGGATATCGAGCGCTAGTCCACTGCGTGGGAAAGACTCTGCGATGTCGTGACGGCGAACCACCGTCTGCAAACCGCGGTCGCTCCACTTGACTCAAGTCATCCGTCCGCAAAACTTCCACCATGTCTCGCACCGAACTTAGATCCATCGTCGATCGCTGCAAACCGGCTGATCAGCGATATCTGCTCGCTTACCTGCGCACGAAAGACCCCGAGTTCCGTCGCAAGATCTCGACGGCGGACCGTGAACTGGAGACGGGACCGAAGGTTCGCCTCCGCTCCACCCGGCGCGGCCTGGTCCGAGTCGCTTCCTAGATGAATCCAATCCGGCCCTACGAAATCGTCGCTCCGATGACGGTTTACGAGGTGCTGCGGACATTGTCCCGGAGTGACCGGAGACGGACGGAAGAATTTCCTGGGAAACTGACGCGACATCCCTCAACCCGCGGGGATTTTGAGTGCCCCGCGGAGGATGGTCGAGTTCATCAGGCGAAAACGCTGGGAAACATCCTCGTCTCCTACTGGCCCGATCATTTCGCCCGCGAGATCCGTCTGACCGGAATCGAGCGGGTCGAATAGCCGCCCGTGCCGCCGTACCGGGAGCCTCGATCCCCCGCTGCACCTCCTACGCCCTGCTCTCCGTTGCCCTCAAAGATGCCACAAGCCACTCCTTTTTCCCGCCGCGATTTCCTCCTCTCCTCTGCCGCCGCCGTTTCGCTCTCCACCCTGGGCGCACGCGGCGCCGACAACCCGGCCGACGAGGTGCTGCGCTCTCTCGTCCGCGCCAATGACGAGAGCATCCCGCGGCTGCTCGCCCAGCAGGAACGCCGCGCGGGCCACCGATGGATCGGCGGTATCCCAAACGAACACGCCATCCACACTGTCGCCGGCACCAACGGCTTCGTTGCCGCTCTCGCCGCCGCGACGTGCGCGCCGGGCTCGAAATACTACAAGTCGGAGGAACTGGTGGAGCCGATGCGCGCCGGCATCCGTTACCTGCTCAAGGCGCAGCACGCCGACGGCACGATTGATCTGTATTCGACCAATTTTCACTCGACGCCCGACCTGGCCTTCATCCTCGAGGGGTCGTGTCCCGCCTGCCTGCTCCTGCGAGCCAGCCCGACGCCGGCGGTCTCGGCCCTCGCGACGGAACTCGGTACGTTTATCACCCGAGGCGGCGCAGCCCTCGTCCGCGGCGGGGTGCATACCCCCAACCATCGCTGGGTGGTCTGCGCGGCGCTCGCCTGGGTGAACTCGCTGTTTCCGGATGCGAAGTATGTGGCGCGGGTCGAACAGTGGCTGGCCGAGACGATCGACATCGATCCCGACGGACAATTCACGGAGAAAAGCACGACGGTGTATTCGCCGATCGTCGATCGCGCGCTGCTGACGGTGGCGCGGCTGCTGCACCACCCGGAACTTTACGAGCCGGTGCGCCGGAACCTCGAGATGACGCTCTACTACGTGCATCCCGACGGCGAGGTCGTCACCGAGGCATCGCGGCGGCAGGATCGCTACCAGCGCGGCAGCATGGCGCGTTATTACTATTCGTATCGCACGCTGGCCCTGCGCGACGGCAATGGCCGCTTCGCCGCGATGTGCCGGCAAATCGAGCGCAGTATCGCGCCGCGTCACCCGGGCGAATTGGCGGTTTATCTCACCGAACCGGACTTTGGCCGATCGCTTCCGCCGGATGCGCCGTTGCCGACCGACTACGCGAAATATTTCCGCCACTCGGGTGTTGCGCGGATTCGGCGCGGGGCTGCGAGCGGCACGATTCTCGGAGGCAACACGACCCTCTTTTCCTTTCGCCGGGGAGCGGCGGCGCTCGAGGCGGTGCGGTTTGCCACGGCATTTTTCGGCAAAGGGCAGTTCACCTCCGACACGCTCGAGTTGGTCGACGGCCGCTACGTGCTGCGGCAGGAACTCGACGGGCCGTATTTCCAGCCGCTCAGTCGGGAGCAGATTGCGGCGGGCGACCACCTGAAGATGGCGCCGAACGGCACGCTCGCACCGAACAGCAAATCGTTCCGTGCGCGCTCGGATGTGCAGACCCTTGAGGCGGTGGTCGCGATTTCGGAAACCGGCGGAAAATTTGAACTGGCATTTTCGATTCGCGGCACGGCCGAGGTCCCGGTGGCAATCGAGCTGGCGTTTCGCCACGGTGGCGAGTTGCACGGGGTCGAGGCGGTTCGTGGTCTCAAGGACGCGTGCCTCCTGCGCACCGGCATCGGCCGCTTTGTGGCGGGTGGTGACACGATCGAATTTGGCCCCGGCCGCGCGGACCACACCTACACCCAGGTGCGCGGGGCGCTGCCGAAGTGGGACGGGCAGAGTGTCTACCTCACAGGGGTGACGCCGTTTGAACTCACGTTGAAAATTTCATGACGCCCAAGCTTGCCCTGTTCGCCGCCATCGCCGGCCTCGGATTGGCTCCGTGCCTCTCCGCCGCCCAGCAAACGCGCCCCAACATTCTCTTCATTCTCGCCGACGACATGGGAGTGGGCGATGTGTCGGCGCTCAATCCGAAGAGCGCGTGGAAGACGCCGAACCTCGATCGGCTCGCACGCGAAGGCACAGCGTTCACCGACGCCCACTCCTCGTCCGGTGTCTGCACGCCGACGCGTTACACGCTGCTGACCGGGCGCTACTCGTGGCGCAGCCGGTTGAAGAAGGGCGTGCTGGTGGGTTACAGCGCGAGCCTGATCGAACCGGGCCGGCTTACGCTCCCGGGTTTCCTGCGTGCGCAGGGCTACGCGACGGCGATGTTCGGCAAGTGGCATCTTGGCGTTGATTTCGCGAAGAGCGGCCCGTTGCCCGAGGACGTCGACTACACGAAGCCGTTTGGTGGTGGCCCGACCGCGCACGGCTTCGATCGTTTCTTCGGGCTCAGCGCGTCGCTCGACATGCCGCCCTACGTGTGGCTTGAAAATGATCGCGTCACGCGGGCGCCGACCGGCACCGTCGGCGACAGTCCCGCGCCGAAGTTGTGGCGTGCCGGCCCGATCGGCCCCGACTTCAAGATGGAGGAGGTCCAGCCGCGGTTGATCGAAAAAACGATCGCGCACCTGAGTGAGCGGGCGGCGGCGAAGGACGGCAAACCGTTCTTCATCTATCTCGCGCTCGCCGCGCCGCACACGCCGACCTTGCCGACGAAGGAGTTCGCAGGGAAAACGCCGTCGCTGTATGGAGACTTTGTCCTGCAAATTGACGCGGACGTCGGCAAGCTGCTGGCGGCGCTGGAAAAGCACGGCCTCGCGAAAGACACGCTGGTGGTTTTCACGTCCGACAACGGATTCGCGCCGGCGGCCGACATCCCGAAACATCGCGACTTCGGCCACGATCCGAGCGGCGGATTTCGCGGGGTGAAATCGGATGCGTTCGAGGGCGGGCATCACGTTCCTTTTATCGTCCGGTGGCCGGGCGTGACGCCCGCGGGTGGGCGCTGCGCCGATGTCGTCGGGCAGCTCGATTTCTTCGCCACCTGTGCGGAACTGCTCGGGGCGAAACTGCCGGAGGACGCGGCCGTGGACAGTTCGAGCATGCTTGCGCTGTTGCGCGGGCAGCCGTCGCCGCCAACGCGCCGGCAGGCGCTCGTGCACCACTCGGCGGACGGGGAGTTCGCGATCCGGGAAGGGAATTGGAAACTGCTGCTGTGCCCCGGCTCGGGCGGCTGGAGTCCGCCCACGCGTTCACCGTCCCCGTGGACGCAGCCGAACGTCGATGATTTCACCGGGCTGCCGCCGTTTCAGCTCTATGATATGGCAACCGATCCGGTGGAGAAAAAGAACGTCGCCACCCAGCACCCGGAAATTGTGCAGCGACTCGGTGCGCTGATGCGCTCCTACATCGAGCGCGGCCGATCGACACCCGGCCCCACGCTGGTCAACGCCCCGGGCCCGTGGCCACAAACCGCGTGGATGAACGAATTTGGCCGGTAACTCCGCAGCTGTTGACCATCGAACGATGCGGGTGCTGCGGTACGGATTGATCGGGATTTCGCTGGCGATCGTTTCGGTCCTGGCGGTGCTCCGCTTCACGTCGCTGGGCACTCAGCTGCTCGGCTCGGCCCGCGCGCAGGAGTTTTCGCTGCCCGCGGGCAACCTCGGGGTGCCGCACGAACGCGCGATGGTCTGGAACGCGCGCTCCGCCTTTGCCGAGGAGATTCAGCAGACGTGGGCGGCCAAACCCCTCGGCGACTGGCAAAAGGCCGGCAAGGGAAATGCCCCGCGCGTGTTGCTGGCGCGACTGGTCACGCGCACGAGGCTGGCGGAGACGAATGATTTCCTGCGGGCGTTGCGACCCTGGGGAAACAGCGGGTCGCGTTGGGCGCTCCACCCGGACGGTGACTATGATTTCACGCTCGCGGTCCTGACCGCGATCCTGTGGCTGCGGGGTGATGATCCCGATACGCTGTTCCCCACCACCCGCGACCATTTGCTTCACACACTGCTGACCGAAGACGGGGACCGTTTTCGCGCCACGGTGCCCCGGTCCCTTGGCATCGTGAACGAAACTGAGAATCATATCCTGATGACCGAGGGATCGCGTTATCTGAAAAACCGCTGGCTGCAGACCCACGGCAACGCGGCGGCGCGCTACGACAATGTGGCCAACGGCATGGAGGAAAAGCTGCTGGCATTTCTCCGCGAGCTGAAGACCAACGGACTCTACGAATTCAATTCGCAGCCGTATATCGGCTACACGATCACTGCGCTGCTCAATCTGGAGGCATTTGCGGCTGAGCCTGTCCGCCTCGCCGCCCGCGATGTGCTCGATTATCTAAACTGGACCTACGCCCTCGGGAGCTACCGGCTGCGGCACTATCCGCCGTTTCGCCGTCGTTACGAATACGCGGCAGCGACCTCGCTGACGTTGGGCTATCAGAGCGCTTTCATGAAGACGTGGCTGGGTTATGCGCCGACACCCCTCGAAATGACCGCCCTGGGAAAGGGAGGCGATGTCCACGCGCTCTTCGGAGCCTGTCTGCCCTATCGCCCGCCTGACCAGGTGGTGAGCTTGCTGCTCGACAAGGGCCGGGGTTACTTCGCGCAACTGGGTCACGGGCCGGGCGCCAGTCCGGAGATCTATTCCGCGGGGTCGCGTTTTCTGCTCGGGGCCGGCGGCGCGCATCGCGGTGAACGAGCCAACGTCATCGCTCGGCCGATTACGCTGCTGCTCGACGATGACGCCAGTGAGCTGGCGGATGTTTTTCATCTAGTGGGACCGGGAGGTGATTTTCGGCACTGGAACAATACCGGTGTGGAGCGAAATTTTGCCTGTGCGGCGGGTCCGGTCCACGTGCCGTCCGGTTTTTCCGCCGTGCGGCAAAGAGGCGACTGGCGGATTTTTGTTGTTCGGCCTGGGCTCACGGTCGCGATCCACTCGACACCCTCCCGGGGGCTGCTCGCGGTTTTTCCGAACCGTGATCCTGACGACGTGTTGCGGGGCATCTTGGAAAATAATTCCGATTCGGCCGCGCTGTCGCACCGCTTCCGATTTCCCAACGGACCGACGCTCACGTACGATCTCGCCGCACCGATGGACCGGTGGGTGATGATATCCCGTGACGGCCGGATGCTGGACCGGGAGTACGACCGTTGGCCGTTGCTGGCCGGTTGGTTCGATTGAGATCAGCGGGGGAGATGCGCGCGGAGAAAGGCGACGGCTTTCTCTTGAGCCGCCTCGATGAGGGCGCGATCGGCGCCGGCGTAACCGTGTTCCCCGCCGGGGATGACGATCAGTTGGTGTTCGACGCCCGCTCGCTTAAACTGCGCCGCCATTGCCCGCGGGAGGGCGACCGGGACATCCGAATCGTTTTCGCCGTGGATGAGCAGCGTGGGCGGAAACTCGCGGGTGACATTCCGTTCCGGAAGATAGGGGAGGAATTTTTCCGCTTCCGTTTTCGGGTCCCAGCCGGAGATAGCTTTGGGCCATTGGCCGTGCGTGCGGAGGAAGGCGTTGAACGCGCCGCCGTCACCTGCCCGATCGGCGGCGTTGGCGACAGGAGGTCCGGAAACCTGTTTCCAGGCCTCGGCCTCGGTGAGCTCGGTGCGGTGGTGTTTTGGGCTGGCGCTCGTCTGCTGCTGCCACGGACCGACGAGGTCGCCGTAACTGCTCTCCGCCACGATCGCGAACGGGCGGGGTCGCACCTGGGTTCCGGAAACCAACGCCAGATAGCCGCCGGCGGAGGCCCCGGCGGCGGCGACGCTTTGTGGGTCCGCCCCAAACAAACCGGGTCCCTTTTCGCGTACCCAGCGGAAGGCGTCGACAATGTCCGCGACGATGTGTGGCAGCTTGGTTTCGGGAGCGAGTCGGTAATCGATCGAGACAACGATGAACCCGGCCGCCAGATATTGGTCCAGGATGCGCGGCGGTTTATCCAACTTGGCGCGGCCGCCGTTGATCAGCGAACCGCCGTGGATGTAGACGACGACCGGATGGGATGAAGGTGCGGAGCCGGGACGGTAAACGTCGGCCTTGATCGCGAGCGTGCCGACGGTCTTGTAGGTATAGGTATCCGGGGTCGGTGGCGGCTCGGCGGCCAAAAGGTGAAGGTGCAGAAACGCTCCAAGCAGGAACCGGGCTCCGGGAAAAGAATTCATCGTGGGGCAGTTGATTTCCGCCGTCAGGATGGACGGCCCAAGTCGTCGATGGCGAGGGCGCGTTCGAACGCAGAACCGGGCTGGAGTGAGCACGTGAAAATCCCGCAGGGGGTTGCTTCAGGTGGGGCACAGCCGACCTTTTTTTAAATGCGAATAATACCATCGACTGCGACCAAGAGATTACTGGAGCGGCGACGCCCCCGTCGCCGGAGCAACGTGATCGGGGCGTCGCGTCCCCAGTGTTCAGAGATTGAGATGAACCCCTTCAGGCGGAGAATCCGCATTGCCAACCGGGGACTTCCCACGTGTAGGTGATTGGGGTTGCCACGACGATTGCGCGCGATTCAACCGAGCGCTGCACACCCACGACGTGGCTGCCTTCGCCTACTCCAAATGACGCGTCAGGAATTCTTGAGTACGATGGTGGTCGGTGCCGCGGTTGCCTCGCGGCTGGTTGCCGCCGCGCCGGTGCGTCGGATTGGGGCCCTGCTTCAGGACAACGCGCCCAGTCGTGCCAGCCTCGCGGTCTTCCAACAGCGGTTGCGCGAACTTGGTTGGGTGGACGGAGAGAATCTCCAGTTCGAAATCCGCTGGGCGGGTGACGACAGTCCGAAGGCGCGCTCGCTCGCTGCCGAACTCGTCGGCGCTCGTCCCGACGTGATCTTCGCCCAAGGCACCGGCAGCATGGTCGCGCTTCTGCGCCACGCAACGACCGTCCCCGTCGTTTTTGTGCAGATCACGGATCCCATGAAGGCCGGATTTGTGAAGGATCTGGAGCGGCCCGGCGGCCAGGTCACGGGCTTCGCTAACTTTGGTTCCGATGTTGCAGGCATCCGCGTCCGATTGCTCCGGGAGTTTGCCCCCAAGCTGCAGCGGCTCTTCGTGGTTCGCGATGAAGCCTACCCGTCGCCACCCGGTCTCTGGCAGGAGACAGAAACGGTCGCCGACGAACTCAAGCTCCCGCTGCTCAACGCAGGAATCCGCGAGGCGAGCGAACTGGCGCCGGCGATTGCCAAATTCAGCGCGGAGCCGAACGGGGGACTGGTCGTGTTTTCGGATCCCTTCACCAACGCCGAGTCTGTGCGCATCACGGAATTGGCGATTCAACACCGCTTGCCGTCCGTCTATTCGCTCGCCTCCTTCGCTGAAAACGGCGGGCTGCTTTCTTACGGGATAGACCTCCGGGCGATGTGGCGGTCAGCAGCAGATTACGTCGACCGGATTCTCCACGGAACAAAGGCCGGCGAGCTGCCAGTGCGTACCCCCGAGGTGCCGGAGATTGCGGTCAATTTGAAGACCGCCCGGGCCATCGGTCTCTCCGTGCCGGACAATGTGCGATCGCGCGCCACACGCGTGATCGAATGACCCTCAGATGGTTCAGCCCGGTGCTTCGCTCGGGCCGAAAGTCATGATTTGCGTCGGGCGGTGGACTCGTCAGGGGTAACGCAGATCCTGGTCAACACCTGCACCCATCATGAAATTCCCCTCCCTTGGCGGCACGAACCGTTCACTCGCGCAGCTGATTTTCGGTCTGATTTGCGTGTCGGTCGGCACCCTAGCCTCCGCCGCGCCGGCCGCGAAGCCCAACTTCATTTTCATTCTCGCGGACGACCTCGGCTGGACGTGCCTGTCGCAGCGGATGGACGACCGCGTGCCGAATTCGCACAGCGACTTTCACGAGACGCCAGCGCTGGAGCGGCTCGCGCGCCGTGGGATGCGTTTCACGAACGGCTACGCGCCCGACGCCCTCTGTTGCCCGACGCGGCGGAGCATCCAGTTCGGGCAGACGCCGACGCGGCAGGGTGATGAGCGGTTTCCGAAAAACTACGACCCCGTGGCGCATCCGCGCCTGACCATTCCCAAGATGCTGAAGGCGGCCAACGCGCGTTATCGCACGGCGCATTATGGAAAATGGGACCTGCGGGCGGGGATCTTTCCGGAGGACCTCGGCTACGACGAGAGCGACGGCAACACCGGCAACAACAACGGTGACGTCTCCTCGGACAAGGATTCGAAGTGGACGACCCATTACCTGAACAAGGATCCGAAGCGCATCGGAACGCTGACCGAGCGTGCGCTGAGTTTTGTCCGGCGCAATCACGCCGCCGGCACGCCGTTTTATCTGCAGCTCTCGCATTACGCCACGCACGTCGACATCCAGTCGAAGGAGGAGACGTTCGAAAAATACTCCGCCAAGCCGAAGGGGCGCATTCATTCCAACCCAGCGTGGGCGGCGATGCTGGAGGATTTGGACACGGGCATCGGGCGGTTGCTGGACGAAGTGGAAAAGCTCGGGCTCTCGGATCGCACGTATGTGATCTTCATGGCGGACAACGGTGCGGCTGAATTCGTGCCGCCGGTGAAAAACAAGATGGATCACCCCTCGGCATTCCCGGTGCCGCCGCGCAACTTCCCGCTGAGGGGCGGAAAATGGGTGCTGTACGAGGGCGGCATTCGCGTGCCGTTTTTGGTGAGCGGCCCGGGAGTGCGAGCCGGAGGCCAGAGTGATGTGCCCGTGGCCGGCTGGGATTTGCTGCCGACGCTGGCGGACCTCGCGGGCTACGCGCAACCGCTGCCGACGGATCTGGATGGCGGAAGTTTTCGTCCGCTGTTCGCGAACGGCTCGGGTCGGGTGGCGCGGCCGCAGGAGTCATTGATCTTTCACCGCTACGCCAACGCCACTCCGCACACCGTGCTGCGGGTGGGCGACTACAAGCTGATCAAGATTTGGAAAGCGGACAAATTGGAGCTCTACAACCTGAAGGATGATTTGGGTGAGACGACCGATCTGGCGGCGAAGCTGCCGCAGAAGACGGAGGAGATGCGCGTGAAGTTGATGGAGCGTTTGAAGCAGGTCGACGCCGAGGTCCTGCACGGCTACGGTTCGGGGAAGAAAGCGGAGGACTGAGGCGAAAGCTCAGACGGGTGGAATCGGGTTTCTCCGCAGCGTCGGCCCATCGACCCACCGGCCTCCGACCATGATGGTGCGGGCGCCGGCGGGGAGGCCGCGCTCGTTGCGCAGGACCAAGGGGACGAGTGTTTCCACGGCCACGACGCCCTGCAGCTCAGGCTGCAAATCGAGACCGGCGCAGGCGCGGGTGCGCTCGTTCCAGTTGAGATTCAGGTAGCCGGTGTCGGCCGGTACGCGGACGCCGGCGCGCTGGAGCCAGCTCACCGCCTTGTCGATGTGTCCGATCACGACGTCCGGCCGGTGCTCCCGATGCCACGCGAGAAAGGCGGGCGGGGTGATGACGCTGTCGACGAGGGAAGGAACCGTGCCGATGCCGCCCTGGTTCTCCTGAAAAGAGCGGAATGCCGCGGTCCATTTGTGGATGATGCGTTCGTCGCGAAAGCGTTCGATGAAGAAACCGACGTGGCGGTAGCCGAGGGTGCGCAGCCGGAAAAGGGCGTCGGTGAGGGTCAGGTGATGATCGAGCACGACCGTGTGTTGGACTAGCGGGGTGGAGCCGTAGTCGATTTCCACCGAGGCGAAATTGTGCCAGGGGAAGCCGGACGCGGCATCGGTCGGCCGCGAGAAGAGAAAAATCACGCCCTGCACGCCGCGGGCGTGGAGGACCCGGCCGAGGTCCGCCGCGGATGCCTCGCCGGGGCCAAGGCGAAACACGCCGAGTTGGAAGCCGAGCTCGCGGGCCCGGGCCGCCGCAGCGCGGAGGATGCGCTGTTGGACGGGGCGGAGGCGCGGTTGTTCGGGTGAGGGCACGTGGACGGCGGCGAGATTGCCGACGAACCTCGCGGTGCGTTCCGAACGCACGTGGGTCATGAGCGCGCCGACGAGCTGGTTCCGCTGATAGCCGATTTGGCGTGCCTTCTTCTGCACCTGCGCCCGGGTGTCGGCGTGCACGCTCGGATGGCCGGAGAGAGCGCGGGAGGCGGTGGCGAGACCCACGTCGCAGAGCCGGGCGAGATGGCGGAGAGTGGTCTTGGGCATAGGAATGGAACGCTTCCATTTTTGGGAACATGACTTCACGGGCACAAGCTGTTTGCCTCGGTTGTCCGTGCGGCTCCACCGGGGTTGCGCGGATGATCTGACCTCCACCATGAAAAATCCCCGTTTCCCGCTCCGCTCCGCCCTGTTCCTCCTTGGCGCCGCCGCTTCCACCCCGGCGCAGACCTTGCCTCCGGCCGCGGGCGTGCGACCGGCCGCCGAGGCGAAGGACGAGACCGTGCTGCTCTCGCCGTTTCAAGTCGTGGCGGAAGACCGCGGCTACCAGGCGTTCAACACCCTCTCGGGCACCCGGCTCAACACCAAGCTCGAGGACCTCGGCTCGTCCATCACGGTGGTGACCAAGCAGCAGCTGATCGACACGGCGGCGATCGACATCAACGACGTCTTCCTCTACGAGGCGAACACGGAGGGCAGCGGCAATTTCACGCAGCTCAACACCAACCGCACCGGCGGCGTGCAGGACAACGTCTCGGCTGATCCGCAGACCGCGAACCGCATCCGGGGCATCGGCGGCGCCGGCGCTTCCGGCACGGGTGTGAACACCAATTCCACCTTCGGTGCCAACACCTCGATCGGGAATTTCGCCAGCAACGCCAAGATTCCGCTCGACCTCTACAACATCGATTCGGTCGAAATCAACCGCGGGCCCAACTCCAACATCTTCGGCATCGGCAATAGCGCCGGGTCCGTCAATCTCGTCCCCACCCAGGCCAATCCGACCCGGGCAATCTCGGGGTTCACGTTTCGCCTGGACAACTTCGGCGGCCGCCGCGAGAGCCTCGATCTCAACCGTCCGCTGATCGCGAGCAAACTCGCGCTGCGGATCGCGGCCGTGGACGACACCAAGGGCTTCACCCGCAAGCCCTCCACGGAACGCATCCGGCGCGGCCAGATCTCGTTTCTCGCCCGCCCGTTTCCCAACACCACGATCACCGGCAGCGCCGAGCGCTACACCGACTTCGCCCGGCGCCCCAATTATCTGACGCCGCGCGACGCGATTTCGGAATGGGTCTCCTCCGGAAAACCCTCGTGGGATCCGACCACGCAGATCGTCACGCGCAACGGCGTGCGTTCCGGTCCGTTTCCCGTCGCGCAGGACGCCAATCTGCCCGCCGGCCTCATGACCGCCGCGACCAACTTGTCCGGCCGCCTCTCCGCGTGGATCGAAAACAGCGACGTGAAATTTTTCACCCAAAACCAGCTCGGCAATCCGATCACGACCGGCACGCCCACGCCCTACACGGCCAACAGCGCCGTGCGTTACCTGGAGAGCGGCACGTTTCTGATTCGCAACAAGGGCGGGCTCTTCCCGCTCTACATCGCGCCGGCGATCAAGGACAAATCGATCTACGACTGGTCTTCGATCAACTCGTCCGCCGCCAACCACACCATCGACTCCGCCAACACCTACCGTCTCGAAGTGGAACACTATTTCCTGCGGACGCCCCAGCATGTGCTGGCCGCCCGCGCCGGCTGGTTCCGGCAGGAGTTTTCCCGCACGCAGTATCAGTTTATCGATAACACCGACTCCGTCCTCTACGTCGACGTGAACGAGAAGCTCCTCGACGGCCGGCCCAATCCGTATTTCCAGCGGCCTTATATCCAGGCCGTCACCCCGCTGCGCGGCATCACGCCGGAAATTGGCGACACGCAGAACGCCGACCTCGCCTATCAGTTCGTGCCGAAAAACGCGCCCGGGTGGCTCGCGTGGATCGGCCAGCAGCGCCTCGGACTCCACGGCGAAACCCGCCGCAGCGACACCACCAGTTTCCGCGACGCCGAGACGGTCTTCAGCATGACAGGGTGGGCCGCCGCGAACAACCAGGGTGTCGGTGTCGGCCGCGCGGCGGTGCAACGGTATTACGTCGGCGACACGCAGGGGACGAACATCGACTACGGTCCGTCACCCATCCGCGACATCACGGGGCCGCGCACGCTCACGTGGTTCAACAACCTCACCGGCCAGTGGGTCAACGAAGCCACCACCATCGCCGATCTGCCGATCACGGGCACCAACAGCACGCGCGTGGAAGTGCGCACGCTCAGTGCCACGCTGCAGAGCTTCTTCCTCAACGACCGCGTCGTCGTCACCTCGGGCCTTCGCCGCGATCGCCAGCGCACCCGCCAGTCAAACGGCAACGCGTTCGACCCCGCGCGCGGCGTCATCACCAACGACGGACTGAAAATCTGGAATCCATGGGTTGACCAAAGCGGTGACACCAAGACCTACGGCGCGGTGGTCAAGCCCCTGCGCTGGCTGAACGTGTTCTACAACCACTCCGACAGTTTTGCCCCGGCACCGTCGTTGCAGACGCTCTTCGGCGATCCGCTGCCCAATCCCAAGGGCACGGGCAAGGACTACGGCGTCAGTTTCACCGCGCTCGACAACAAGCTCAGCGTGAAAATCAACCGCTATCAGGCGAATGACCTCAACTCCCGCGGCAATGAGGCCGGCACGATCGGTCAGCGCACGCTGCGTCTCGAAGGGCGCGTGAACAACGGCACCAACTTCGGTTTCGCGCTCCGGCCGTGGGCGGAGAATCTCGCGCGGAGCCGCTTTGCGAGGCAGGGCATCACGCCCAGCGCCGCCCAGGTGCTCACCGCCACCGCCGGGATCATGGGGATGCCCGAGTCGTGGCTCGCCCGCCTCGGCGACAACATCACCGGCCTCAGCACGGACGGACTCACGGACGTCACGTCGCGCGGCTATGAAGTCGAGGTCACGTACAATCCGACGCGCAACTGGCGGATCAAGTTCAACGTCGCCCAGCAGCAGGCGATCGATGCGAACATCGCGCCCGATGAACAGAATTATTGGACCGCGCGTCTGCCCGTGTGGACGACGCTCAAGGATGACAACGGCCAACTCTGGTGGACTTCCATCGCCACGACGAACCTGTCCGGCACCGTGAACAACGCGAAGGACTACTACCTCACGCAATTGCTCGCGCCGTACGCGCTGGCGGTCGCCAACCAGGGCAAGCCGCGCAGCCAGGTGCGCGAGTGGCGTTGGAACGCGCTCACAAACTACACGTTTTCCGAGGGAAAGCTGAAAGGGTTCGGTGTCGGCGGCGCCGTGCGCTGGCAGGACAAGGCTGCGATCGGATTCCTGGGCGCAGCGCCGGAGACGGACGGCGTCGTCCGCTCGCTCGATGCCAACAAGCCGGTGTTTGACCGGGCGCGCTTTGCCGTGGATCTCTCGGCGAGCTACGGTTTCCACCTTTTCAAGGACCGTGTCCGCGCCAGGGTGCAGCTCAATGTCCGCGACGTGCTGGAAAACGGCCGCCTGCAGAAGGTCGCCGTCAATCCCGATGGCTCCACCTACGCCTACCGCATCATCGATCCGCGGCAGTTCATCCTCAGCACTTCGTTCGATCTCTGAGCCATCCGCTGCGACGGAGGCGTTTGCCGCTTGGCCCTTCGGCGCATCCTCCCCATGGACGGTCACCCGTGGCCGCGAGCGCCAGCGAGTGGAGGCTCGTCGCGTTTTCCCGGTCCACTCGCTGGCGCTCGCAGCCACGAGTCGGTGGAGTGCTGACGATATTCCTACCGGCATTCGACCGATACGCCGCCTGACTTCGCGACGCTGATTGAAAAAGTTTGAGTCTTTCGATGGCCAACGCAGCGTTCGCGGGATCATGGAATCCCCCCGTGCGGCCGCGGTCATCCCGCCGGCCCAACGAAAATCCGCGGTTGTGCTGGTCCCGCCGTGCCTCGTGCGTGCCGTCGTCTTCGCCGCGGGCGTGGTGAAGCATGCAAGGGTCGGTGCGCTTGGGTTGGTGCTCACGGGCGTCTCTCTGGCCGCGGTGGCTCCCGACGTCGGACCTCGTTCCCGGTCGGTCGATCTATCCGCCTACGCCGATGTCCGCTATGTGGATGCCGTCCATGGCGACAATGTCACGGGTGACGGCTCCCGCGAAAAACCCTGGGCGTCACTGCTGCACGCGCTCGAGCGCATCGGCACCCCGGCAGCGGGCCGGCGCGCCGCGCTGCTGGTGGCGGCGGGTCGATATTCGCCGCCGACGTTCGCGCTCAAGCCGCGGGTCGACCTCTTCGGGGGCTTCGCCTCGTTCGCCGGGGCCGCGATGGCGCGCGACGTCTCTACGCACGCCACGGTGCTCGACGGCGGCGAGGTGCAGCGGATCGCGCTCGGCGCGGACGACGTACGTGTCGACGGGTTTCACTTCGTGCGCGGGCGGGTGCGCGGCAAGGGTGCGGCGTTGTATTGCGACGGCGTGTCGCCAACGATCACGAACTGTGTCTTCCGACAGAACCGCACGCAGAGTCCGCAGCCGTGGGCGCCTGCGCAGCTGCACGAGACCGCACACGATGGCGGCGCGGTCTTTGTCACGAACGGCGCCGCGCCGCGGATCGAGCACTGTCTCTTCTACGACAACACCACGGAATGCGGCCGGGGCGCCGCACTTGCCGCTGACCGTCGGGCGGCACCGCGGATCATTGCCTGTGTCTTTGCCAACAACCGCAGCGGGCTCGACGATCCCCTGCGCAGCAGCGACGGCGGGGCAATTTCGTTTTTCGATCGATCTGCTGGCGAGGTGAGCGGCTGCGTGATTTCCGCCAACGTGTCGCTCACGCGCAACGATGCGGGCGGGATTTTTCTCGCGCTCTGGTCCGCGCCGCGGATTGCCGACAATGTCTTCGCGGCCAACGATGGCGGGGACGACGCGGGCGCCCTCTTCATCGGCGGTCAGGAGCATCGCTACGGCGTGCCGCTCGATCCGTATCCCCCGGCGGGGGCGTTTCACGTGCTCGTCGAGCGCAATGTCTTTGTCGGCAATACCAACTCCGCGAAGAATTCCGGCGCGATGCGCGTGACGATGGAGTCGCGTGCGACGTTTCGGGACAACGTGATCACGGAAAACCAGGGCGGGTTTTATCTCCAACGCTCCGAGATTACCGCCGAACGCAACACGGTGTGGCAGGACTGGCGTTTCGTGGAGGACAAGCCTTCGCTCGGGCCGAGCCGGCTCGTGGGCAATATCCTCCGGGGGCCGTTGGACGGCCGGGTTGAGGCGCGCGCGACGCTCGTCCGCAACATGTCGGAACCAGCGGCCGGCGGAAGTGACTCGATTGCAGTGGCCGACGTTTTCGAAAACGACGGCGTCGAGGGAAAGATCGCCGGCGTGCGTTTTGACGCCGTGACGTCGACGACCGTGATCACCGTGAGTGCGGACCTTCCGGCAGCAAGCCTGGCGGGACGGCCCGTTGGCCTGGGCAAGGGCAAAAACCCGCAGTGGCGGGTGATCCAGCGGGCCAGCGCCCGGGAGATCGTGGTGTGGGGCCGGCTGGAGGCGGAGACCAAGGCCGCCACGGATTTCACGGTGCTGCGGACTTTTTCCCTGAAACCGGATGCGCCGGCCGGTATCGGCGCACGGGTGAGTGCCAAGTAATATGAACGTAATTTCAAATTCTCCGTGGGGGGCGACGCGTCGCGTCCACCAAATCGCCATCGTGGTTTTGCTGGGCGTCGCTTCACTTTTCGCGGCCGACCCCACGCCGAAGCGCGTCAACAAGGCCATCGAACTCCTGCAGGCGGGTCAGCCCGTTTATTATGACTACGGTCGCGGCGGCGCGGAGGAGGGGAGGGCGGCGGCGAAAACGTGGGCGGATATTTTGATGTACGACATGGAGGGAGCAGCGATGGATTTCACGTTGCTCCGTGCCTTCATGAAGGCGCTTGCCGACGCGGGCCCGACGGCGAGCGGCCACCGCACCCCGGCGGTCATCGTTACCTTGCCGCTCTATGGACTCGATGCCGATGTCGTGCGCACGAACCACTGGATGATTCAGCAGGCGCTGGCCTGCGGCATTCACGGCCTGCACATCTGTCACGCGCGCAACCCCGCGGCGGTCGCGATGTTCATCCGCGCGGCGCGTTACGAGATTCACAAGCAAGGCGTCGGCCAGGGGCTCGAGGAGGGCCTGCGGATGTTCGGCACCCACGAATTTGCCTCTGGTATCTGGGGCGTGACGGGGAAGGACTATTACGGAATTGCTGATGTCTGGCCGCTCAACCCCAAGGGTGAGCTGATCATCGGAGTGAAGATCGAGGATCACGTGGGTCTGCCGAACACGGAGCAGATCGTACGGGTGCCGGGCTTGATTTTCGCGGAGTGGGGGCCTCGCGACACGAGTTATTCGAACGGGTTCATGGATGTCGCTTTCGACTACGGGCGGAAGCCGGGCGTGGTGGAGCCGGCGCCGTTGAAAGCCGCGGCGGACCGCGTGATCGCGGCAGGCAAGGCGGCGAAGGTCTTCATTCTCGACAACGCACGTCCCGAGTCGATCGTACCGCAACTCGACGCCGGAATCATGATCATCGCCGGCGGCATCAAGGAAGTTGCGGAGATTGGCCGAAAGCACACTAAGCGCACGATGCCATGACGGGCGCGGGGAGCAGGACGGGATACGGCGGTGGCCGAACCACTCTTGCCGCCGTTCGATGACCTCGTTGGCCTGTTGAATTCATGAACACTGTGATCCTCCAACAGCCCAAGCGGGTGTTTTTCGGACCGGGCTGCGCGCAACGCACCGTCGACGAATTTGCCGCCGCGGGCCGCAAACGCATCTACGTGGTGTCGAGTCCGACGGCCGCACGGCTCAACCAGGCGCTGGTCGAGGCGTGGCGCGCGGGCGGGGCGGTTGTGGAGGTCAACGACGCCGTCAGCCGTGAGCCGGAGATTGCGCTCTACGAAGCGGTCGTGGCGGGTGCGCGGGCGTTTGGACCCGACGCGGTGGTGGGCCTGGGTGGTGGCAGTCCGCTCGACGTCGCCAAGCTGGTCGCGGCTCTGCTCGATGGCCGGCAGGCAGTCCGCGAGGTCTTTGGCATCGGCAACCTGCGCGGCCGAGCCGTGTATCTCGCGTGCATCCCGACGACGGCGGGCACGGGCAGCGAAGTTTCCCCCAACTCCGTCCTGATCGACGAGAACGAGAAGGTGAAGAAGGGTGTGATCAGCCCGTACCTGGTGCCGGACGCGGCGTTTCTCGATCCGGCGCTGACCGCGTCAGTGTCGCCGGCCGTGACGGCCGCAGTCGGAATCGACGCGCTCGTCCACTGCATGGAAGGTTATGCGAACAAGGCCGCACATCCGGCCGTCGACGTCTACGCGTTGGAAGGGATTCGCCGGATCGGTCGCAGCATCTGCACCGCGGTGGCGCACGGCGACGACCTCGCGGCTCGCACGGAAGTGATGCTCGGTGCGTATTATGGCGGACTTTGCCTCGGGCCGGTCAACACGGCGGCGGTGCACGCACTCTCGGCGCCGCTCGGGGGTGAGTATCGGATCGCGCATGGAGTGGCGAATTCGCTCCTGATGCCGCATGTGTTCCGGTTCAACCTGCCCGCAATGCCGGAGCGCTATGCGGACATCGCGACCGCGCTCGGCGTGCCCGCCGCCGAAACCCCGCTCGCCACCGCAGAGGCGGGATTGCAACGGCTGGTCGAGTTGTCGCGGGCCTGTGGCGTGCCGCAACGGCTTCGCGACGTGAATATCCCGGCGGCGGATTTGCCGCGCCTCGCGCAGGAGGCGTCAAAGATCCAGCGGCTCCTGAAAAACAATCCACGTCCGGTCACGGCGGCGGATGCGCTGGCGATTTACGAGCAGGCGTTTTGAAACGTCGAACGACGCTCCTTCTTCATGTCCTCTGCGAAACCGATTCTTGCTGTCACCCTGGGAGACGCCGCCGGCAGCGGTCCTGAATTGATCGCCAAGGCCCTGGTCGACCCCGAGGTGCGCGCCGTGTGCCGGCCGGTGGTGATCGGGGACGCCGCCGTGCTGGAAGCGGCTCTCGCGATCACGCGGGTGCCGGCCGCAGTGCATCGAATCGGCGGGATGGGTGAAATCGCGGACGTACCGCTGGTCATCGACGTGATCGACTTGAAGAATGTGGATCTCGCCCGACTGGAGCGCGGCCGGATCAACGCACTCACGGGGCGCGCGGCTTACGAGTCGATTCGGCGCGCGGTCGAGCTGACGCTGGCGGGCGACGCGCAGGCGGTCGTGACGTCAGCGATCAACAAAGCGGCGCTGCACGCAGCGGGTTTTCTTTACGACGGACACACCGAGCTGCTGGCCGAGCTGTGCGGAAAGCCGAAGGTTACCATGATGCTCGTCGCGGGCAAACTGCGTGTCTGCCACGTGAGCACGCATGTTTCTCTGGCGAAGGCGATCGAGCGTGTGCGGCCGGAGCGGATCCTCCAGGTGGTGCAGCTCGCGCACGACGGAGTGCGGCAACTCGGCGTCGAGTCGCCGCACATCGCTCTCGCCGGTCTGAACCCTCATGCCGGCGAGGGCGGGCTCTTTGGCACCGAGGAAATCGAGTACATCATGCCCGCGGTCGAGGAGGCGAACCGCCGCGGCTTCCGCGTGAGCGGACCGTTCGCCGGCGACACCGTTTTCTTCCGGACGCTGCAGGGCGAATTCGACTGTGCAATCGCGATGTATCATGATCAGGGACACGTGGCGGCGAAGATGCTCGGCATCTGGCAGGGCGTGAACGTGACGCTCGGGTTGCCGATCATCCGGACCTCGGTGGAGCACGGCACGGATTTCGCCAACGCGGGCAAGGGCACGGGCGATCCGCGCAGCTTGGTGCAGGCGTTGAAGCTGGCGGCGGTGATGGCGGGGCATCGGAACCGCGCCGCACCAAAACCCAATGTGCCGCCAACAGGCGCGGCGGGCGCAGAGGCAACCCGGCCGTGAAGCCACGGATCATTCTTTGCGTTCTTTGCGCCTTTTTTCCGCTGTCAGAATTGGCGGCCGAAACCGTCGCGCTCTGGCTTTTTGACGAGCAGGTCGGGGTGTATCCGAGTTCCGTGCTCAACGACGCGGGCCCGGGCAGCCTGTTTCTCATTCTCGGGCGGGGCGCGGAAATCGGGCCGGGAAAATTCGGCAACGCGCTCCGGCCGATTCCGCCCGCGCCACTGGCCATCACCGCGCGCGACGCTGGCTCCGACGCCGACAGTGGAGGCGGGGCGGTGACCTTTGGCTTGCGTCCGCCGCCTACGCTCGCGGGCCGGACGCAGCCGCCGTTGACGTGGGCGAACGCGCATTTTGCGGCGATGTTCACCAATGGTGACACCCACCTGCGGCGCGCGCCGTTTGCCAACGCGACCGACTCCCGGCTCAACCTCGGCAAGGGTGATTGGACCATCGAGTGCTGGCTGCAACTGGCGCGCGCCGGTGAAGCAGAGGGTGTGATTTTCGAAATCGGCGCCGGACCGCGGGGCGAAAATGAACTCGTAACCCGATTCAGCGCGCTCCCGGGAGAAAACGCGTTTGCGCTGACCCACCTCGCCCCGATGTCACCGGCGCCGTCGGGCGCGGTGACGAAACGCGTCGAGTTTCCGAATCCCGACGGGCCGCCGGCGGGGAGCGCGAGCGTGGAGACGGTTACGCTGCCGCTCGGTGGTGGAGACCTGCCACGCGAGATTTGGTTTCATGTCGCGCTCGTCCACACCGGCGAGACGGGAGAACTCCGGCTCTTCATCGACGGAAAAAACCGCGCCGTGGCGTGGACGAATATCGTGGCGCTGCCCCACGGTGACGAGGCGTATGTCTCGATCGGCCGCGACGGGCAGTGGGGGCGGCCGTTGGCCGGTGCGATCGATGAACTGCGGGTGAGTGACGCCGCCGTGTATGCCGCCGAATTTGCGCCTCCAGCGAGTTTTTCGCGGATGCACAATGGCGCGCGTCTGGTCGTCCCGCCGGTCGCGGGGCTGCCGCTGTTGTTTGGCGTACAGGCGCCGCCGGCCGCGATCGTCGACCTCGGTGCGCGGCGGCATCTCCTGCTCGACGGCGCGCTGCTCGCCCACAGCGAAAAACTGTCCTTCACCGCACATCCGCCGCGTGTCGCGGAGCCGGTATTCGAGGGCAGCGGCTGGATTTCGGTCGTCGACGCGGGACCGGAGGACATCCGGCTCTACGCCAACGGGCCGGACAACACCCTCGCGGTGTTTGTGTCGCAGGACGGGGTGAAATTCTCCGCGCCGGACCTCGGCCGCGGCGAGTTTCGGGGCCGGAAGAACATCGTCGTCACCGATCCGGCGAGCGTCGGCACGGTGTTCATCGACCGCAACGGACCGCCGGACGAACGCTGGAAAATCGTGAGCGGCCTGCGGCAGCGCGGCGGGATCTTCGTGTACACGTCGGCGGACGGCTTGGCCTGGCGGCGGCATGAGGCGGCGTCGCTGCCGTTCTGGGCCGGTTCGGCCGTGAACGTCTTCTACGATGATCAGCGGCAGCGCTACCTGATTCACAACCGCACCGACTATTATCGTACGCCGGCGGGCAGCACGAACCGCAAGTCGGTCCTGACCGAGGTGGCTGATTTGCTCGCGCCGTGGCCGTTCCGGCCGGTGACCGCGGAGATGACGCGGGCGGCGACGGCACGCGGGGAATTTACGCATGCCGGCGAGTTGGATCCGTGGTGGCTCGACAACGGCCCGCTCGCTCCCGGCGGGTTCGGACTCGAGTATCCGGTCGCGTTTCAAGCCGATCCCTCGATCGATCCGGTGGCCACGGACGTCTACAATACGCGGGCACAGAAATATCCCTGGGCCGAGGATGCCTACGTGGCGTTTCCGCTGTTTTTCTTTCACTACCATCGCGACGGCCCGCCGCAGCGGCAGGTGCTCGGGGATCCCGGGCAGGAGCGCGGCTCGGGTCTGGTGGAAACACAGCTGGCCGTGAGCCGCGACGGGCTGGCGTGGACGCGTTACCCGCGGCCGGCGTATGTGGGAATCGGATATGAGAACGGTTATCCCGTCCGCCGCTCCTACGTCGGCTCCGGGATGATCCGCCGGGGCCGCGAGCTCTGGCAGTATTCCTACACGCGCTCGTCGTATCACGACGCGCATGCGAAGAAGGCGCCGGCCCCGGATGTGATACACCGATTGGTGCAGCGGGTGGACGGCTTTGTTTCCCTCGACGCGCCGTACACCGGCGGAACGTTCACGACGCGTCCGCTGCGTTTTACCGGCAACCGGCTCGTGCTCAACGTCGACACCGACGCGGCGGGCTTTGCGCAGATTGGTTTCGTCGATGAGCGAGGCGCCCAGATTCCGGGCTTCTCGATCGACGACTGCGTGTATGTGAACGGCGACGAGATCGACTATGAGGTGCAGTGGCTGGGCCGGGATGGCGTGCCCACGGCGGACCTGTCGTCACTGGCCGGGCGCGCGGTGCAGGTGGTGGCGCGGATGCGCGGCACGAGTCTTTATGCGCTGCAATTCGTTCAACGCTGATCTCCGGTGAAAGCCTATTTCCTGGCCGACGATTTGAGTGGGGCGCTGGACGCCGCCGCGGCGTTCCATCATGCGGGCCGGCGTGTGCGCATCGTGCTCTCCGCCATCGACTGGAGTGCGTCCGAAGACGAGGTGGTGGGTGTGACCACCGAGACGCGAAATGCGTCGCCGCTGGTGGCGGCTGGCATCGTCGAAACGACCATCGCCCACGGCCGGGCACAGGGGGCGCGGCTGGTTTACAAGAAAATCGATTCGACGGTGCGCGGACCGGTCGCGGCGGAAATTGGCGCCCTCGCGCGGCAAATGCCGGGCACGCGCATCCTATTCACGCCGGCCAATCCCGGCGTGGGTCGGACGGTGCGCGACGGAGTTTTGCTCGTGCGGGGCGTGCCGGTGCACGAAACGGAATTTGCCCGCGACCCGGTGAGCCCGGTAACGGAGAGTGACCTCCGCCGGCTGCTCGGCGACGCGGGCGGACCGGGGCTGCTCGTGGCGGATGCCGTGAGCGAAGCAGATTTGTCAGACGCCGTGGCCCGCATGGTGGCGGCGGGTGGAGAGTGGGTGGCGGTCGGCTCGGGCGCGCTGGCTCGGCCGGTCGCAGCGCTCGGTCGACGCCGTGAGCGTGTGGCGACGATGGTGGAAACTCCGCCGTTTCCCGCCGGCCCGGTGCTGTTACTCTGCGGGAGTGCCCATGCCGGAAACCGTGCCCAGGCGGCGGCGCTGGCGCGGGAGCGCGGGGTGCCGGTGCATGAGCTGAGAATTTCCGAACCCTCCGCGGCGGTTGCCTCCGCCATCGCCAGCCTGCAACGCGCCGGGGGCGCCATCGTGATGGCCGAGGATGCGAGACGCGACAGCGCCATGATGCTGCGGGCCCTCGCCGAGGCCACGCGGGAGATTGTTGCGGCCACGGGTGCGAACCGCCTGTTTGTCACGGGAGGTGAAACGGCGTTCGCCATCAGCCGCGAATTGGGTTTCGGCACGCTGGAGTTTCGTGCGGAATTGGAGTCGGGCCTGAGTCTTTCGCGGGCGTCGACGGCGCGCGGGCCTCTGCTTCTGGCGATCAAGCCAGGCGGCTTCGGCACCGCTGACTGCTGGGTGCGGGCATGGGACGCGCTCCGGGCGTGACCGAATCGTTGCATGCCGCGAATTGCGTCGGGGAGGCGGAGGGGAAACGGTCGCCTCCGTCTTTGTTTCAAAATTGACACCGATCCGTTTTAACCGTCGCCTTTGCCGCCCCCTCTCCCTGTAACTCCACGCGCATTTGCGTGCGCCTACCCTTCTGGATTATCATGAATGTTCCCAAGCTCACCCCTGATCTCATGCGTGCGGCGATGTTCTCCGCGTTGTTTGGCGCGGCCGCCTTGCCGCTGCGCGCCGGCGACATCGTCGGCCGTGCGTCTGATGTGAATACGGGCGGTTACCTCCCCGGCGTGGCCATTGAGGTCGTCGGCCGGAATCTTAGCGCGGTGAGCGACTCCGAGGGCCGCTATCGGATTTCGAATGTCCCGCCGGGGCCGCAGCAGATTCGGGCGAGCTCGGTCGGGTATGAAGCGGCGAGCGCGTCGGTAACGGTGCCGGCGACGGGCGACGTCACGACCGACCTCAACCTTGGCGGCGAGGTGCAGAAACTCTCCGCGTTCAAGGTCGAGGGTTATCGCGAGGGCCGTTCGCGCGCGCTGCAGCAGAAGCGCACGGCGGACAACGTCATGGATCTCGTTTCCGCGGACTCCGTGGGTAATCTGCCCGATCGCAACGTGGCGGAAGCGGTGGCCCGCCTTCCCGGGCTGAGCATGCTGCTCGACCAGGGCGAAGGTCGCTACGTGAGCATCCGCGGCGCCGAGCCGAACCTCAACCAGGTGATGATGGATGGTGCCACGATGGCGGCACCCGGCGGCACGCGTCTGGGCCGTGCCGTGCCGTTGGACACCCTGAGTGCTGGCCAGGTCTCATCCATCGAGGTGGTCAAGAGCGTGACGCCCGACATGGATGCCAATGCGGTCGGCGGTTCGTTGAATCTCAAATCTGCCAGCGCGTTTGATCGGCGCTCGCGGTTCCTCGCGGGTTCGATTTCCGGCAATCGCAACGGCAACACCGACAAGAACAACCTGTCGGCGCAGGTGAGCTACTCGGATCTGTTCGGTCCGCAGAACCAGTGGGGCCTGGCCGCGAGCGTCAGCTACGACAAACGCGACTACCAAAACGAGTGGGCCCAGTTTGGCTGGTCGAGCGTCACCATCGCGGGGAATCAGATGTATCTCCCGAACGATTTCGAAATCAAACCCGAGTGGGGCTCAAAGACCCGCCAGGGAGTGACGCTCAATCTGGAGTTTCGTCCGGATGCCAACACGCAATTTTATCTGCGTCCGGGTTACTCGCACACAATCAACCCTGAGAACCGGTTCGAGGTCATTTACAGTCCCAACACCGCCGCGACCAACGTTACGCTCACCGGGCCGCGTGCGGGCACCTTTAATGCCGGCAACCGCTCCGAGCGCCGCGCCTTCCGCTATCGCCTCGATCAGGATCTCACCAACCTGAACGGCGGCTTCAAGAAGGTGATCGGCCCCTTCACGATCGAGCCGATGGCCACCTACTCGCATGCCAAGGAGGATCGCCCGTACACGACGGACCGCGAGTTTCGCAACGCGACCGGCGCCACCGGGCCAATCAGCTTTGACCTGGGAAATTCCTTCGTTCCGGTGCGCTGGGACGTCAACCCGGCCGTCGACGTGCCGGCGAATTATCCGCTGCGCCGCACGCGGGATGATTTTGGCATCGTGGAGGAGAAAATCTACACGGCCAAGGTGGACGTTCGCTGGGACACGCCCTCGCTCGCCGGATTCCCCGGCTTCCTGAAGTCCGGCTTCAAGTTCCTGAAACGCGATCGGGTCACGGATCTAGAGTCGCGGCGGCTCACCCCGGTCGGAACGTGGAACCTCGGCCAGACCGGCGCCCAGCTGCCCGCGGTTTCGGTCTACAACGGACGCTACTCGAGCCTCTTCCTGCCCAACATCGAGGCGATCGACAAATTCATCGGCGCCAATCCCGCGCTCGTGACACACGATCTCGCGGGCGAATCGACCAACTCGATCGAGGACGATTACCAGATCAACGAGTACATCTACTCCGCCTATGGCATGGGCCGGATCAAGATCAACGACCTGAGCCTGCTCGCCGGCGTCCGCTGGGAGCGGACGAGCGCCACCATCCGCGCGGTCGAGGAGCGCACGGTCGGCAATACGTTGCCCGTGAGAATTCCGAATTCGGGTGTTACCAACTACGACAAGTTTTTCCCCAACCTGCAGGGCGTCTACCGCTTCACCGATCAGCTCCAGCTCCGGGCGGCGTACACCCAGACGATCGGGCGGCCCGCCTACGAGGACGCCCGTTCGCTCGCCGTCTTCAACTACTCGTCGATTCTCAATCCGCTCAATCCCCAGTTCGGCAACACCGGGAGCGTGACCGTGGGCAATCCGACGCTGAAGCCCTACGGAGCGAAGAGTTACGATGTGTCGCTCGAATGGTATGCGAAGAAGGGGGGCGGCGTCTTTTCGCTCGCGGCCTTCCGGAAGGACATCGCGAATCCGATCTACACGTTCGTCGAGACGAAGCTCAACACAGTCTACAGCGGAGTGGGGCTCCAGTCCCTTTCCTTCTCCAGCAAACTTAACGGCACCAGCGGTCGGATCTCGGGGGTCGAGTTCAACGTCCATCAGCCGTTCCGGTTCCTGCCGTCGCCGTTTGACGGCTTTGGCATCGACGGCAATCTCACCGTCATCAGCTCGAGCGAGATTATCCCGACGCGGCCCGGCGAAGACATCCCGTTTGTGCGCCAGCCGGGCAAAATCAGGAACTTCACCCTGTTTTACGAAAAATTCGGCGTGTCCGCTCGCATCGCGTACTCCTACGTCAATACGCGCATCGACACCCTCGGCACGAACCTGCTCAACGACCGCTACAATGTCGCCCGCGGGCAATACGACGCCCAGGTCAGCTACCGCATCAACAGCCACTACTCCGTCACCGCAGCGGTGCGCAACCTCACCCGTGAGCCCGATGAGTTGAGTTACGGCATCAAGTATCTCGTGCAGTCGAGCCGGTTGCTCGATCGCGACTACAAGGTCGGGATCAACTTCAACTACTGAGACGCGCCGCGTCGGGAGTTGGCGGGGAAAAAATGCCCGCGCCGGCGTGCGTGTGCGCGAGCGCGCCGGCTGGGCGGAGCATTACCCGCTCCAGACCGCGATGGCGTGATCAAGCTGGATTCTGCGCCGCCCGTTCTACTCGCCGGTTGAGTTGAACTGGCACGTGAAGGCGCGGCAGCGGTATTATTTCCCGCTGCAGGGCGACCCGCGCTTCGAGGCGCTGCTCAACGACTCGTATCATACCGGTCGTCCGTATCTTTTTGACCGTTGTCATTGGGAGGTGCGCGAAGCGCGCCGTGGCCGATCCAGCTCGATTGCATCGGCGCTACGCTTCTCGGGATTTTCGCGGGGACCGGAGCCAGACCCGGCTTACGTGACGTTCAAAGCCGTTGCGATATCCGTCCGATATCGCTGCGATAGTTCTGCGATAGATAGCCCTATATCGCAGAATCATCGAGGGAACATCGCGAGGATATCGCAGCGGATAACAGGGGCACGGCGCGCGGTTTGCCAGCGGCCGGGGGTGGCCTGGGGTGCCCCGCGAGCTCTACCCGTTCACCGTTATCCTGTTTTACCCGTGCAACTTACACTACATCCTGCCTTCACGAGTGTCCGCTGTCAGCGACACGACGGACGACGTGATTTATCGCCAAGTCGGCGATTAGGGGATCGGGCAAGGTCGTCCCCAGGCGCGGAATTGCGACTGGATGCCGGCGCAGATGGCGCAATGCGAACGATTTGCCCAGGCGGTGGACTACGCGCGCACTACCCAACGCCCGTACCTTTTTGACCATTGCCATCGGCGAGGTGCGCGAAGCGCGCCGTGGCGACCCAGCTCGATTGCTTCGGCGCTGCGCTTCTCGCAATGACAGTCTCGTGATCAAGGGGCGTTGGCATTACAAAGCACAACGCGCCGCTGTTTTGATGGCGTTGCCGACTTGGAATCTCCACCAGGCGCGGGTGGCAAACGCGTCGGCGGCCTCGGCCGGCCTTTTCCGTTTGCCGCCGTGGTTCCCATCGTGTGTTTGGTGGTGTCGGCTCTTCCCGGGGTCCCGCCGGTCAGACGCCGCAAAGCCCCAACGCCTCCACCCCATGCGCCCAACGCTCCTCGCCGTTTTTCTGTGGTTCATCCTGTCTGTGGCGGCGGCCTCCGAGGGGAGCTTCAAGGTCGCCGCCCTGAAGGTCATGCCGGTCACCGGCGACCCGGCGGCCAATTACGCCACGTTTGAACGGCTCGCCCGGCAGGGCGCGGCGGCGGGGGCGCGGCTGATCGTGACGCCGGAGTGTTACCTCGACGGATACATGGGCAATCCCAAGTTCACACCCGGGATGACGCGCGAGAAATTACCCGGCGTGGCCGAAGCGATCGACGGCCCGTGGGTGAGGAAGGCGCGCGCGCTCGCCCGAGAGCTGAAAGTCCACGTGCTCTTCGGCTTTTCGGAACTCCGCGGGGGCAAGGTCTACAACACGATCTCAATCCTGGCGCCCGACGGTTCGCTCGCCGGCCGTTATGCAAAATCACATATCGGGGGCGGCGAGCTGTACGAGGCCGGCAACGAGCTGCCCGTGTTTGAGACCGCGCTGGGGAAGATGGGCATCCTGATCTGCTTCGATCGGCAGCCGCCGGAGAACGCCCGCACGCTCACGTTGAAAGGGGCGCAATTCATCGTCGTTCCCGCCTATGGCCGGAAGAGCACGCCGACCGACGAAGACATCCTGATGCGCGCGCGTTCCCAGGAAAACGGCGTCTATGTCATCTACACCAGCCCGTACAATGCGTTCGTCGCCGACCCGGTGGGCGAGATGGTTTCGCAGGTCCGTGACGAGGTCGATGGGCTGATGCTGGCCGACATCGTCCTGGATCAGCGAATACACGACCGGCACGCGTTGCAGAATCGTCGCCCGGAGATGTACGGGCAGTTGACCGCCAAACCGTTGGAAAAGACAAAGTCACCGTGAGCGCCCACCGCACCTCCGAACGCCGATGAATCGACCAATCTTGGGGAGAATAATGACGGTCCTGTTCGCCCTGGTGGGCCTTGGGATCGCCTGCGGCCAGGCGTCGGTGCCTCTGGCGGCCGGCGCGCCCGGCGGAACGTTGCGCGTCGCCGTGGTGCAGATACGTTCCGGACCCGACCTTCGCGCCAATGTGGCCAAGATTAATGCGCGTCTGGCCGAGTGCGCCGCCCGGCGTGCGGAGATCGCGGTGTTTCCAGAGTGCGCGGTGTCGAGCTATGCGAAGGAGGCGATCCTGGCCCTGAAGCCGGACGCGCTGGCAGCCGCCGAAAAAGAAATCGCCGCGGCGTGCCGCGCTCATGGCATCGCGACCATCGTGGGAGTGCCGCAGCTCCGCGACGGTCGCTGGTTCAATTGCGCGCTGATCATCGATCGTCGCGGCGAGGTGATCGGCCGTTACGACAAAGTCCACCTCGCCGGGCAGGACCTGCAGTGGAATTGTGTCGGCGGCACCGGCCTGCCCCCGGTGTTTTCGATCGGCGGCACGCGGGCCTCGGTGATCATCTGCCACGACAGCCGTTACCCGGAGCTCTGTCGTTTGCCGGTCATCGCGGGAGCGCGCGTCGTCTTTTATCTTTCGTTCGAGGCGGCGCTGGTAAAGGAGAGCAAGATGGTGCCCTACCGGGCCCAGGTGCAGGCGCGGGCGGTGGAGAACAATGTGTTTCTCGTCCATGCGAACGCACCGGCCGACGATCTGCGCACGGGGTCGCATGGCCAGAGCCGAATCGTGGGGCCGGACGGCAACCTCCTGCAGGAGGCGTCGCAACTGCAGGAGGAAGTGCTCGTGGCGGACCTCGACCTGAAGGAGGCGACCGCGAAATGGGCGCTCGATTCGCTCAACGGTCCGCAGGCCGAGTGGTGGCGGGCGGCGCTCAAGGACGTCCCGCGGCTGCCATGATGGTGGTTGGCACGTCTGGCGCATGAAACGGGGAATCGTTCGCGGCGCGACGGGATGGTTTGGGGAAATTTCCTCGTGCGGACTGCGTTCGCCAATTTCGATTGATCGGTCGTGTTTACCCATGAGCCAGAGGTATTGCGGACCGCGAATTCTGACGTGGCATGCCCCGTGCAAAGTGAAACGCGTGCAAATGCTGTCGGTTGAAATGACGATGTCCCGGTTTACGGAGTTGGGCTGCGATTCCGCGGAGCGTGTGTCTCCGGGAGCTTTTTTCGGGAAACAACCGTCTTGCGCTCTTGGGTAGAACAAGGGCAAGGTTTCATAGTCCAATCTCAGTCCTGCGCCCCCGCCTCCACTAATTATCGTACGACTAATTCGCTTATTATGAAGATAATCCCTGCCCAGAAAACCTCGTTGTTTCAACGTCCGTCGCGATGGTCGCGACTGTTGGTCGTGACGTCCGCGCTGTTGTTGGGTGCAAGCGGGGCGTTCGCCCAGACCTACGGTGTCAGCACCTACGCCGGAGCGGCGTTTCAGGCCGCCAACACCGACACCGCCACCGGTCCCGCCACCGCCGCCCGTTTCAGCAGCCCGAAGGGCGTGGCGGTTGATGCGGCCGGCAATCTCTATGTCGCCGATTCCGTCAACGGCGCCATTCGGAAAATCGCCGTGACCACCGGTATCACCACGACGGTTGCGAGTGGATTCGTGAATCCGAGCGGCGTGGCGGTTGACACCGCGGGCGTTCTCTATGTCGCCGACACGGGCCGGCACCGGATCGCCAAGATTGTCGTCGGGGGAACCTCGACGACGGTAACAGTAATCGCAGGTGAGTCCGGGACGACCACGGGCACCTCGGGACTCGTCGATAACGCGACCGGCACTGCGGCGCGTTTTTTCAATCCTTCCGGCATTGTCGTGAACGGCGCGGGAACGATCGCCTATGTCGCCGATACGGGTAACCACATCATCCGCCGAATCGATCTTACGACGAATGCGGTGACGACGATCGCAGGAACGGTGACGGGGACGACCACTCTTACTGGCAACCCCGGGGTGGCCAACGGCAGTCCCGGCACCACGGCTTCGTTTACCAGCCCCTACGCCCTGGCGCTGAGTGGAGCGCTGATCTTTGTCGCCGACCGCAACAATCACTCGATTCGCCAAATCGACACCTCGTCCTCCAACGCGGTCACGACCTTTGCCGGCACATCCGGCACGTCGGGCAGCACGGATTCCCCGGCGTTGTTTCGCAATCCTCAAGGCATTGCAGCCGACGCGGGTGGCATCTTGTTTGTGGCTGACGCCGGTAATTCGACGATCCGGCGCATCACGTCGACGGGTGCAGTCACCACCGTCGCCGGTGTGGCGGGTACGTTGGGCGTAACGGACGGATTGGGCACGGCATCGCGCTTCCAGACTCCCTTTGGCATCGCAGTACACAGTTCCGGGGTGATTTACGTCGCGGACGCGGACAGCCAGAATATCCGGCGGCTCGCCCTCGCGACCGCGCCGACGATCGGGACAACGCTGGTCTCGACTCCTTCGGGCAATGCCGTGACTGCTGGAGGCAACATATCGCTGAACGCGACCATCAGCGGCAGCCCCGCTCCGACGGTGACGTGGCAGGTTCAACCCGCGGCCGGTGGCGGTTTCACGGCTCTGACGATTGCTGCTCCGTATAGCGTGAGCACGACCGGCACCACCGCGACCCTGACGATTACCGGGGCGACGGCGGCGCTCAATGGCAACCAGTACCGGGTGGTGGCGACCAACGGCGTCTTGCCCGACCCGGCTCCCAGTGCGGCACTCACCCTGACGGTCAATCAACCCCCGACGCTGGCAAATGCCACCACCACCGGAAATTTCACGATTGGGGTCAATGGGACGTTTACCTTCGTGGCCAACGGGTCGCCCGCGCCGGACCTCTCGATCCTGAGCGGAAATTATCCGGTCAACGCCGTGCTCACGCAGGTGAAGACAGCTGGAACGACAACCGGCACGGTCACGTGGTCGCCCTCGACGACGGAAGCTGCCTCCTCTCCCTATACGTTTGTGGTCAAGGCAAGCAATGGACTCGGGACTGATGCGACGCAGTCGTTTACTTTGACGGTGCTGACGGGCCCCTCGATCGCCACCCACCCCGCCAATCAGGTCATTTCGCCGGGAGGTACGGCCACTTTCTCGGTGAACGCGACTTCAAACTCCGGCGCACTGACATACCAATGGCAGCGCCAGGGGGTTGGGACTTTGGGATTCTTCGCGTTGACCGACAATGGTCACTACACGGGTTCCGCTACGTCGACGCTGTCTGTATCCAGCATCGGGCTCTCGGAGAGCGGCGATCAATTCAGGGTGGTCGTTACCAGCGGCGCTGGCAACCCGGCCCAGTCCAATGTCGCGTCGCTCACGGTGACGCAGTCGCCTCAGATCACGAGTCTGAACAATGCGATCTTTGTCGAGGGACAAAACAACCAGTTCACGGTTCAGGCCACGGGTTCGCCGGCTCCGACGTTTTCGATCACCAGCGGTTCATTGCCGCCGAACATCAGCCTGCTCCCGAGCACCGGTGTGATTTCGGGCATTCCGGCCACAGGCGCGAGCGCGACGCCTCAATACGTCTTTACGGTCACGGCCAGCAACGGGGTGTTCCCCGATTCGCAGCAGACCTTCACGCTGACCGTTTCGCCGACCGCGGCGATCCCTACGTTTACCACCCAGCCGGTCAGTGTCTCCGCCTCGCTTGGTCAGGCGATCACCTATTCTGTGGTGGTTACTGGCACGCCGACTCCGACGATTGTCTGGCAACGCCAGGCAGCCGGCTCGTTTGGCTTCATTGATTTGACGAACAATGTGACGTTCAGTGGCGTGAACACCCAGACTCTGGTCGTCACGAACCCCAGTTCCGGGATGAACGGCGACATCTTCCGCGCGGTGGCCAGCAGTACCAGCGGGATCGCGTACAGCAACGCGGCCACGCTCACGCTCGTCGTGGGCACCACTCTGTCAACGTTCGCCGGCCAACCGGGATTGCCTGGCGCCATCGACGACGTCGGAACGGCTGCCCGTTTCAACACTCCGGCAAGCATTGCCACCGATGCCTCCGGTTCAATCTATGTCGCCGACACGACCAACCATGTCATCCGGAAGATTACCTCGGCCGGTGTCGTGACGACACTCGCCGGCTTGGCGGGCGTCAGTGGCAGCACGGACGGTACGGGCACCGTGGCACGATTCAACGGGCCGGCAGGCATTGCCGTGAGCAGTCTTGGCACGGTCTACGTTGCCGACACATTCAATCACACGATTCGCGTTGTGAGCCCTCAGGGCGCTGTCACCACGCTGGCCGGTTCCGCCGGCCTTAACGGAGTTACGGACGCGGTTGGTGCCCTTGCCCGCTTCAATTATCCCTCGGGGGTGGCGGTCGATTTCTCCGGCACCGTCTACGTCGCAGATACTCTCAGCCATACGATTCGTCGGATTACGCCCGACGGCTCGGTGTCGCTTCTGGCCGGTTCGCCGGGAACGCGCGGTGCGGTCAACGATTTTGGCAGCAACGCCCGCTTCGCTTCTCCCAACGCCCTCGCGATCGATAACAGCGGCAACATCTATGTGGCCGACTCCTTTAACCACGCCATCCGCCGCGTGACGACCTCGGGTCAGGTGACGACCTTCTCGGGTACCTTGGGCACGGTTGGCACGACCGACTCCCCTCCGCTCTACAACCAGCCGTCGGGCATCGCGGTGAACTCGAGTGGGGATGTTTTCGTGGCTGACACCTACAGCAACACGATCCGGCGGATCGCGGCTTCGACTGGTGTCGTCACGACGATTGCCGGTTTCCCCGGCGCTTCCGGTTCGGTTGACGGCATCGGCTCGGCGGCGCGCATGAGTCAGCCGTACGGAATCGCGGTGGACACCCTCGGTAACATCTATGTCGCCGACACGCGCAATCACACCATCCGCCGCAGCGGTACGGTTTCGGCCCCGCAGATCCAGACCCATCCGGTGTCCCGCGTTCTGCCGGCCGGCGGCAGCGCCACGTTTACCGTCACTGCGACCGGCACTCCGCCCGCGTCGATCTTCCAATGGCAGCGGCAAGCGGCGGGAGTGGAGGGCTTCGTCAATCTGAACAACGACTCCGTGTATTCCGGCGTGACCACCGCGACACTGACGGTTGCGGCAATCACCAGTGAAATGAATGGCGATCAGTTCCGCGTGCAGGTGAGCAATCTCATCAGCCCCGACGCGGTTTCCAATGCGGCTGTGCTCACCGTTGGCGTTGCTCCGGTGTTCACGTCCACGAACAGCGCGACGGTGCGGGCGACAAATCCCTTGACCTTCACCGTGGCGGCGACGGGCACGCCGACTCCGACCTTCACGGCCATCGGTGTGCCGGCGTGGGCGACGTTCAATTCCGTCACCGGAGTTTTCAGCGGTACTCCTCCCGACACGGCAGGCTCGCCCTTTACGATTACGTTCACGGCGGCCAACGGCCTCAGCGTAAATCAGACGTTTACCCTCACGGTCACGCCGGCGGTTCTTCCGCCGGTGATCACCGGGCAGCCCGCCAATGTGTCGATCGACCAGGGCCAGACGGCCACTTTCTCCGTGACCGCCACCGGCACCGCTCCCTTCAGTTATCAATGGCGCCGCAACGGTCTGGTGGTGCCCGGCGCGACCGGCCCGACACTGTCCATCCCCGGCGCACAGCCGGCAAACGGTGGAACGTACTCGGTCACCGTGCAAAACTCGGTTGGCAGCGTCGTCTCCAACGGGGCTTCGCTCGTGGTCAACACCGCTCCGGTCTTCGTCTCGCAGCCCCGCGCGCAAACGGCGTTGGCCGGCAGCACGGTGGTCTTCGCGGTCGAGGCGCTCGGTAGCACCAGCTTCAACTATCAATGGCGGAAGAACGGCATTTCGATTGCCGGAGCGATTGGTTCGACGTTTACCCTGACGACGGTCACCGCCTCCGATGTCGGCAGCTACGATGTGATCGTGTCCAATGCGCTCGGTCAGATCATCAGCAGTCTCGCGCAACTCACCGTCGTCACGGCGCCAGTCGCACCGGCGATCACCGTGCAGCCGGCCAATCGGACCGCGCTGCTGGGTGGTTCGACGACACTGACAGTGGCGGCGAGCGGCGCTCCGTCTCCCGGATACCAGTGGCGTCGTAACGGCGCGAACATCGCCAACGCCAACAACCCGAGCTTTGTCATTCCCAGCGTGCAGGCGAGCGACGCCGCCAGCTATGACGTGGTGGTGACCAATTCCGTGGGCAGCACCACTTCGAATGGCGCCATTCTGCGGGTGATCGCCCGCAGCTATGCCGGCTACTACTTCGGCACGTTCAGCAACAGCCTCGGAAGCTACGCCATCCTGGTGCGGGACGATAACACGGGAATCTTCCTTGGTTATCTTCCGGGTTCCGTCGCCCCGGTGACGAACCTGAACATCTCGGTCAACGACTCCGGCCAGTTCGTCTTCGCCCAGAACGCGATCGCGGCGGCCACGGCTGCCTCGGCGGCGGCTGACGAGCCGGTGCGTGCGGCGGCGCTCGCTCCGGTGACGGTGAGCGGCACGATTGGAACCGACGGAACGATTTCCGGAACGATCCAGGGTGGAGCCAGCGCTTCGCTCTCGGGTTCGCGCGCCTCGGACACGGGTGCATCCCAATCCGTTTCAGGCTTCTACCAGATGGGCGCCAGCACCGGTGCGGCGACCACCATGGTGATTGCCGGCCCGGGCACCCAGGCGTTCTTCGTCACGCAATCCGGTGCGAACACCGACGGCGGTCTCGGAAGCGTGAATGCCAACGGCCAGATCAATATTGCAGGCAACCGTTCCGCGATCACGGCCACGATCAATCAATCCACCCGGGTCATCACCGGCACGTCAAGCGGCGCGATTGCGGCCACCTTGAATGGTGCCAGCGAGGCGGCCCTGGCAACCCAGCGCCTGGTGAACATCTCCAGTCGCGCCCGGGTGGGTACGGGTGATTCTGTGGCGATCGCGGGATTCGTCATCTCCGGCGAGGAGTCCAAGCCGGTGTTGATCCGCGCCGTCGGTCCGACCATTGGAGCTGCGCCGTTCAATGTCGGTGGGTCGCTCGCTGCGCCGCGTCTTGAACTGTTCCGTGGCAGCACGTCGCTCGCGGTCAACACCGGCATCGCCACCAATCGCGCGCCGATCGATGCGGCTGGGCTGCAGGCCGGTGCGTTCGCCCTGGGCACCTCCGGCGCCGACGCCGCGATGTTCATTACGTTGGCCCCTGGTAACTACACCGCCGTGGTCAGCAGCACGACCAACACCGCCGGTGTTGCGCTCGTTGAGGTCTACGACCTCTCGACGCCCGCTGCCGGCCAGAAATTGCTCAATATCGCGACGCGCGCCGCCGCCGGCACGGGTGACAACACCCTCATCGCGGGATTTGTTGTTCCTCCGGGACCGTCAAAACGCGTGATCGTTCGGGCCGTCGGTCCGGGCCTGACACCGTTCGGTGTTGCCGGAGTACTCGCCCAGCCGACGCTGATTCTGCTCAACGGTGCCGCGACTGTCGCCCAGAACACCAATTGGAGCACCTCGGCCGACGCGGCTGCGATCACCGCCGCTTCCGCTCAGGTGGGCGCCTTCGGCCTCGCGAACAACGATTCCGCGTTGATCGCGACGCTGGCGCCGGGCAATTACACCGCCCAGGTGCTGGGAGCGGGTGGCTCGACGGGTGTCGCGCTGATCGAAGTCTACGAGTTGCCGTAAGCGGACCGGCTCACGCCTACGTTCTGAATTCTTCCAAACCCGGGGCCGCAAGCCCCGGGTTTTTTTGCGCTCAAATGGCCGACGGCTGCGGCGTAGTGGGATAAACCGCCTGCTCGACGGTGCGTTTCCGGCGGTGCAGTTGGATAAAAACGCCGTGACGTCGATTTCCTGTGTCAAACCCCGCTCGGGGCGCTTGCACCGTGCCGTCGGGCTGACCAACGTTTCCCATCCCCATGAGCTCCTCTGCCTCTGCTCAATCAGAACCCAACAAGCTGCTCCGTACCCTTGGCTGGAGTGGCGTCGCCGTGCTGGGTGCCGTTTCGGTCGGCATCCTCGCGTGGTCCCGCGGCGAGCCGGTCAACGCCCTCTGGATGGTCGTCGCCGCCCTCTGCGTCTTTGCGATCAGCTACCGGTTTCACTCGGCGTGGCTGATGGCCAAGGTGCTCACGCTCGACGACCTTCGGGCCACGCCGGCGGAAACGCACGGCGACGGGCGGGACTTCGTGAAGACGAACAAATGGGTCGTCTTCGGTCATCACTTTGCGGCGATTGCCGGGCCCGGCCCGCTGGTCGGTCCCGTTCTCGCGGCGCAATTCGGCTACCTGCCCGGTCTGCTCTGGATGCTCGTGGGCGCCACGCTCGGCGGGGCCGTGCATGATTCGGTGATCCTGTTTTGCTCGACTCGTCGACGCGGAAAGTCTCTCGGCCAAATGGTGCGCGACGAAGTCGGCCCCTTTGCCGGGGCCGTCGCCCTCGTGAGTATCATCGCGATCATGACGATCCTGCTCGCCGTGCTCGCCCTGGTCGTGGTGAAGGCACTCGCGGAGAGTCCGTGGGGGCTCTTCACGATCGCCGCGACGATGCCGATCGCGCTGGTCATGGGCGTTGCGATGAAAGGCTCCGGCCACAACAGCCGCGCGCTCGCGTGGATTAGCGGTTTCGGAGTTCTCGCCCTGCTCGCCGCAGTATGGGGCGGGCAGTTTCTCCATGGCACCGCGCTCGAAAAAACCCTCACGCTTGAGGGCACTACGCTCGCGTGGTGGATCATGGGCTACGGTTTTCTCGCCTCGGTTCTGCCGGTGTGGCTGCTCCTCGCACCGCGCGACTACCTGAGCACATTCATGAAGATCGGCACCGTCATGGCGCTCGGAGTGGCGGTCATCGTGCTCGCGCCGACGTTGAAGATGCCGGCGGTCACGAAGTTCATCGATGGCACCGGCCCGGTTTTTGCCGGTCCCGTTTTTCCCTTTTGCTTCATCACCATCGCCTGTGCGGCGATTTCGGGTTTTCACTCGCTCGTCTCTTCGGGTACCACGCCAAAGCTGCTCGCGCGCGAATCGCACATTCGGATCGTTGGCTATGGCGCGATGGTGACCGAGATGTGCGTCGGTATCATGGCGCTGATCGCCGCGTGCGCGATGGAACCCGGGCAGTATTTCGCGATCAACATGGCGGGCACTGCCGAGGCCGTCACCGCGAAGGTCACGGCGCTGGGCTTCCCCGTCACTCCCGCTGACATGACAGCGCTGGCCGCCAGTGTCGGTGAAAAGACGATGGTCGGCCGCACCGGTGGCGCCCCGACGTTCGCGGTGGGCATGGCGCATATGTTTGCCGGCGTCGTGGGCAGCAAGGCCGCCCTCGCGCTCTGGTATCACTTCGCGATCATGTTCGAGGCGCTCTTCATCCTCACGACCATCGACGCGGGCACGCGCGTCGGCCGCTTCCTCGTACAGGACCTGCTTGGCGCGGTGTATGAGCCGTTGCGTGACACCCGCTCCGCGGTCGGCGGGGCGATCGCGACGGCGCTCTTTGTCGGGGCCTGGGGCTGGTTCCTCTACCAAGGCGTCGTCGATCCGCTCGGCGGCATCAACTCGCTCTGGCCCATCTTCGGCATCGCCAACCAACTCCTTGCCGTGCTGGCGCTCGCCCTCGGCACCACCGTGTTGATCAAGATGGGCCGCACGCGCCACATCTGGGTTACCCTGCTGCCGCTCGGCTGGCTGGTGTGCGTCACGGCAACTGCAGGGTTGATGAAGATTTTCAGCCCGGCGCCGATTGGTTTTCTCGCCCTCGCCCGTGGGCTGGAGACGAAGATTGCCGCTGGCGGCAGTGCGGCGGAACTGAAGATGTGGAACGCCCAGCTCTTCAACAACCGGGTCGATGCCGCCATCACCGCGGTCTTCCTGGTGCTCGTCGCCGTGGTCGTCTTCGCCAACGCCCGTCTGTGGTGGCAACTTCTCTCGGGCAGGCGCACCTCCCCGTTGCACGAAGAGCCCTACGTGTCCGCCGGTGCCGAGGCGGCGTGACTTCTCAGCGCGCCTTCGTCCGCGCCGCTTTCATGGCGCGGCCGATGGCCGCGTAGTGATTTTTCATGTAATACCGCAGCCAGTAGGCGTAGTGGCGCGGATGGTGCGCGATGTCCGTCTGCAATTCGGCGAGGGTCATCCGTGTCAATTGCGAAACCTCATCCGGATTCGGCGCCAGTGCGGCGGGGATCGCTCCGAAGAAGACGTAGACGATTTCGTTCTCGGTCATCCCGTTGGGGAGCGTCGTGCAATAGCAGGCTCGAAAGGCGTACGTCAGCGCCGATGTGCCGCCCAATTCCTCGCCTAGTCTGCGGTTCGCGGCTTGGAGGGTGCGCTCCCCGGGGCGGGGGTGCCCGCAGCAGGAATTCGCCCAAAGTCCGCCGGAGTGATATTTGGCCCGACTGCGCCGTTGCAGCAGCATCCGCCCGTCCTCATCCACTAGGAAGATCGAGAACGCACGGTGCAGCAGCCCGGCCTCATGGACCGCCCGTTTCTCCGCCCGGCCGATCGCCCGGTTTTGCGGACTGACGAGAATCAGCTCCTCGATCATGTTGCTTCGCTTGCCACGTTGATTTCCACGCACAGTGATGTTTGTTTGCTTTGCCCGGTGTTCGTCAATTTGAGTTTTATTCCGCCCTTTCCCTCGTGTCCAAATCCCGCCCCAAGCCCCACGCAATTCGTCCGCCGGTTTCGCCGTCGGCGCGCGCGGTTGTGGAGCACGGTTTTATTCCGGTCCGGGCCAAATTGATCGACGTCGCCGCGTTTTTTGACCGCGTGGAACGTCACGCCGTGGCCGACGATTTTCGCTGTGCTGCTCTGCGCGAGGCGGCGGCACTGCTGGTGGACGGCCGTCCCGAACGCGCGCGCCGTATCCTGGAAAAACTGAGCGACCCCACGACCGAACCCGAAGCGACGTCGTCCGGCAAGGCGGCCCTCGGCGCCTGGCAGCGACCCGCACGGTCGGGAGCGAAGAAAAAATAATCCGCCATGCGCTACATCGAACCACACGGACACATGGTGAGCCGCACGACGGATGACTATCAGGCGATGGTCACCGCTGGTTGCGTGGCCGTGTGCGAGCCGGCGTTTTGGGCGGGCTTCGATCGCGGATCCGTCTCGGGGTTCCGCGATTACTATCGCCAGCTCACCGAGTATGAACCGGCCCGCGCGGCGAAATTCCTGCTCCCGCATTTTTCGTGGCTTTGCCTGAATCCGAAGGAGTCGGAGGATCTGGCGCTCGCCCGCGATGTCCTCGCGATCATCCCAGAATTTCTTTCCCGGCCCAACGTGCTTGGCATCGGCGAAATCGGACTGAACCGCAATACGCGCAACGAAATGACGGTGCTGGAGCAGCACGTCGACCTCGCGGTGAAGTACGACCAGCTGATCCTCGTCCACACACCGCACCTCGAGGACAAACTCAAGGGTACGAATCTTATTCTCGATCTCCTGAGCTCGCATCGGGGCGTGAAACCCGGCCGGGTGATCATCGACCACGTCGAAGAACACACGATTCAACGCGTGCTCGATCGCGGTTTTTGGGCGGGCATCACGCTCTATCCCGACTCGAAATCCTCCCCGCCGCGCGCCGTCGACATGCTCGAAATTTGCGGTCGAGAACGCATCTGGATGAATTCCGCGTGCGATTGGGGCGTCAGCGATCCCCTGGCGGTGCCGAAGACCGCTCTCGAGATGCGCCGCCGCGGCCACAGCGCCGAATTCGTCGACGCGGTGCTGTACCAGAATCCGCATCGCTTTCTGTCGCAGTGCCCGAAGTTTTCCGTCGGTGACGGAAAAACGGCCTAGGTTTTTGCGCCGCAAAAGCCGGATGAAGCTCAACGACGGCATCCACCTCGCGTACTGTACCAACGTCCACCGCGGAGAAACGTGGGCTGAAACCTTTGCCGCGCTCGAACGCCACACGCTCCCGGTGCGCCGCCGCGTGGCGGCTGGCCGCAGCTACGCGATCGGACTCCGCCTCGGCCAGCGGGCCGCCGCCGAGTTGGCCCAACCGGTCGAACTGCTCGCGTTTCAGCGCTGGCTGGAGAAACACGACTGCTACGTTTTTACGGTCAACGGCTTTCCCTACGGCAGTTTTCACGGTACGCGGGTGAAGGAGCAGGTCTACGCTCCCGACTGGTCGACGCCGGAGCGCGTCGCCTACACCGAGCAATTGTTCGAGCTGCTCGTGCAACTCGCTCCCGCGGGCGCGGCCTGCAGCGTCAGCACGGTGCCGGCGTCGTTCAAGGGCTTTGTCGCGGCCGAGCCTTCGCGTCGCCGGGCGATTTTTTCCAATCTCACCGCGTGCGCACGAAAAATCGCGGCGCTGGCGGAGAAGACCGGCCGCGATCTGCACCTCGGACTTGAGCCCGAGCCGCTTTGCCTGATCGAAACGAGTGAGGAGACGGTGCAGTTTTTCAACGAATGGCGGGCGGGCGACGCCGCTGTGGATCGCGAGTCGTTGTTGCGCGTCGTCGGCGTCAACTACGACTGCTGCCATCTCGGCGTGGAGTTCGAAGTGGCGGCAGCTGCGCTCGACCGCATCGCCGCGGCCGGTTTGCGGCTGAGCAAACTGCATCTCAGTTCGGCGCTGCGCGTCCGCCCCGATGCCGCCGGACGTCAGGCGCTGGCCGCCTTTGTGGAGCCGACGTATTTGCACCAGGTGGTGATCGGGCGGGCCGGGTCGACCGAGGTGCGGCGCCGTTTCGTTGATTTGCCGGACGCCCTTGCCGATGCCGAGCCTTCGCGGCCTGACGACGAGTGGCGCGTTCATTTTCACGTGCCGCTGCACGCCGCGCCCGGTGCGCCGTTTGGCGACACCCGCGATCACCTGATGGGGGCGCTCGATTGGCTGAAGGCCCACCCGCGCGCGTGTTCGCATCTCGAAATGGAAACCTACACGTGGGAGGTGCTCCCGGCTCCGATGCGCCTGCCGATTGAGGATCAGTTGGTGCGCGAGTACGCCTGGACGCTCGGGGCGTTGGCCGAGCGGGGTCTCGCGGAGCCGGCGCTCGCCTCGGCGTGTGCGCGAGAGGCGGGCGGGCTCCCGTGAATCCGCGCGTATGGTTCGACCTCGCGCGCGCCGGAAATTTTCCGTCGGTCGCGAGCAATGTCCTCGCGGCCCTCGTGTTGTCGTCGACCGCGGTGGGGACGCTGCCTGCACCGGGTTTGCTCTTTGTCGCGATCGTGGCCGGCTGCCTGATTTACGCGGGAGGAGCGACGTTCAACGACGTGGCCGATGCCGAATTCGATCGTCGCCATCGGCCGGAACGCGCGATTCCGCGTGGCGCCGTCACGCGGGTGGCGGCCGGTTGGATTGCCGGACTCGAAATGGTGCTTGGGCTGGCGCTGTTGGTTGTGGCCGGTGCGTCGATCCGGTGGGGGCTCGCGCTGGCCGCGACCATCCTCGCCTATGACTGGATTCACAAACGCTGGATTGGTTCGGTGGTTCTGATGGCCGGTTGTCGGGTGCTGCTCGCAGTCTCAGTGGCGTCGCTGCCCGGTCACGGATTCACTCCCGCGTTGCTCGCGTGGGTGGGCGTCCTGTTCTTCTACATTGTCACGCTCAGTCTGATCGCGCGTTGGGAATACAAGCCTGGCGCGCCCGCGGCGAAGATTGGCCGTTCCGTGGGGCGGTTGCTCGCGTTCATCCCGCTGATTGATGCGATTGCGCTGCTTTGCGTCGGTGCGTGGATCCCGGCGCTGGCGTGCGCCGTGGCTGTTCCGCTGGGTCGCTGGGCGCAACGCCTGGCTGCGGCGACCTGAGCGACCTTTCAGCCGATAGATGGCAAGGCTGCGTCCGCCGGCGGCGCGGTGAAGCGACTCAGTTATCAGCAAATCCCCTTCGCTCGTGGCACGTCCGCAGACGGTCGATGCCTTTACGCGCTCGCGATGGCGTCCGCCACGAATTGATTGAGGCTTTCGCCACGAGCTTGGGCCTTGAGGGCGGCTTTCTGGTGGATCTCCGGCGCAACCCGTACCAAGAACTTTCCGCTGTACTTCTTTCCCGTCGACGGTGCGGGCAGCGGCCGGCCGTCGCGGAGGAACACTTCCACCCATTCTTCGACGATGACGCGCAGTTGCTCCAACACCTCGGCTTCAGTGTCGGCGTGGCAGCATTGCCCGATGATGGGGGGCGCGCTGCCGATGTAGACGCCATCGTCGTCGCTCCACTCAACGACTTTCAGGTAACGGCGGGCTTGGGTTTGAATCTGGCGGGGCGTCGGTTTCATTTTTGGGCTTCTTCAATGCGCTGGCGGACTTGTTTTTCTTGGTAAGGTTGGGCGTCGGCCCCGGCTTTCCCTGAGATGGTGACCCGGGGGCCATTGGGATGAACGTAGTTGCGGTGACTGCCCTTGCCGCCGCGATCGACGAATCCCGCACGTTCCAAGTCGGCAATCAACTGGCGAACTTTGCGCGGCATTTATGGTATCATGGCGATACCAAAATGTGCGTCAAGGTTGGGCCCCACGGCTTCCCACGGATAGTTACAACCCGGTCTCGTGCACGGGGAGCACACACCTGAGCGACGTCGCGACTGCAAGGGACATACGAACTCCTGGTGCGCTCCGTCGGGTCCGGCGCGACATTCCCCTGGTCCCTTGACCCTAACCAGGCAACGCACGGTTTACGAATGCATCCTTGCGGTTCCACCGGGGATGCGGGCTAAATCTGCGTCCTGTCCATGGCAGAGCCTTCGTCCATCGTTTCCTTCCCCATCACCCTGCGTCACGAGCACCGCGTGATCTTCACTCGCGATGTCTTCGCTCCGGGCAACGACACGCTCGCCGATTTGCTCACGCCGCGCGAACCGGGCGGAACGGCACGGGCGGTGGTGTTTTGGGACGCCGGCCTTGCCCCTGCTTTTCCGGATCTCGCGGAGAAAATCACGCGCTGGTTCGCGGCGCGCCCTGACCGTGTGCGCCTTGAGGCGGAGCCGGTGGCGTTGCAGGGAGGCGAAAGCGTGAAGAACGACTTTCACCAGCTCGAACGGGTGTGGGCGACGATCAATACCGCGAAGCTCTGCCGACATTCGTTTGTCGTGGTTTTGGGCGGTGGCGCGGTGCTCGACATGGTGGGTTTCGGTGCCGCGACCGCGCATCGCGGCATCCCGATCGTCCGCCTGCCCACCACCAGCCTCAGCCAGGCCGACGGCGGCCTGGGGGTGAAGAACGGAGTGAACTATTTTTCCAAGAAGAACTGGCTCGGCTCCTTTGTGGTGCCACACGCAGTGGTCAATGATTTCGCCTTCCTGCACAGTCTGCCGCCTCGCGACCGGCGAGCGGGATTGATCGAGGCGGTCAAGGTGGCGTTGATTCGCGACGCCGCCTTTTTCGAATTCATCGCGGCGCGGGTGGACGCACTCGCGAGGTTTGAACCCGAGCCTTACGAAGCGGTGGTGCGCGAAAGCGCGCGTCAGCACATGGAACACATTGCCACGGGCGGCGATCCTTTCGAACGCGGCTCGGCTCGCCCGCTCGATTTCGGCCATTGGGCGGCGCACAAACTGGAGCAGCTGTCGGAATTCCGCGTCAGCCACGGTGAGGCGGTCGCGGTCGGCATGGCCATCGATTTGATTTATGCGCGTCGCGTTGGGCTTTTGCCCGAACCGATCGCGGAGCGCATTCTCGCCCTCATCCAGCGCCTCGGCTTTGCACTGTTTGCTCCCATCAAGGAGATTCGCGGACCGAGCGGGCGGCAGGACATGCTCGATGGCTTGGAAGAATTCCGCGAACACCTTGGGGGCAGGCTGACCATCCCGATGATTCGCGCCCCGGGCGACCGCCTCGACGTTCATGAGATGGACGGACCCGTAGTGAAGGCGGCGTTCGACGAGCTGCGGGCGCGCTATGGCTGAGGGGGCAATGCAGCTGAGAGCGAAGAGTCCAAAGCTGCGAGCGGTTCCCGGCGCGTTCTACGGGGCAAGGTTTCCGTGCGCCGATTTTACGGGTTGGGTGTTCGACTCTCCGCTCTGATGGCCTCCCGCACCGCGATTCTCAATGTCGTCGGCCTCACGCCGCGCCTGATCGGGCCGCACACGCCGCGTCTGCAGCAAGCGGTGCAGGCGGGCGGACTGATTCGCGTCAAACCGGTGCTGCCGGCCGTCACCTGCACGGCGCAGAGCACCTATCTCACCGGCCTCACGCCGGCGGGTCATGGTGCCGTGGCCAACGGTTGGTATGACCGCGAACTGGCCGAGCACCATTTTTGGAAGCAGTCGAATCACGTCGTGCACGGGGAGAAGCTCTGGGAAAAATGCCGCCGGGTGCGCCCGGGATTCACCTGCGCAAAGCTCTTTTGGTGGTACAACATGTACTCGACGGCCGACTGGTCGATCACGCCGCGACCGATGTACCCGGCGGATGGGCGCAAGGTCTTCGACGTCTACACCCATCCGCTGGCGATTCGCGACGAGATCAAGCGCGAGCTCGGCCCGTTTCCTTTTCCGGCGTTTTGGGGGCCCACGGCCGGCATCGCGTCGTCGGAGTGGATTGCCCGTTCCGCGGAGTGGATCGAGGAGCGGCATCGGCCGGATCTCTCGCTCGTTTATCTCCCGCATCTGGACTACAACCTGCAGCGGCTCGGCCCGGATGATCCACGATTAGCAGAGGATTGCCGCGCGATCGATCGCGTGGCGGGTGGGTTGCTCGACTTTTATGCGCAACGCAACGTCCGCACGGTCGTGCTGTCGGAATACGGCATCACGACGGTGCGGCGGTCGATCGCACTCAATCGGATTTTCCGCGCGAAGGGCTGGATCACCGTGAAGGATGAACTGGGGCTGGAACTGCTCGACTGTGGAGCGAGCAAGGTTTTCGCGATTGCAGATCATCAGGTCGCCCACGTTTACGTGAATGATCCCGGGCTGCTTTCCGAGGTGCGGGCCGTCCTTGAGGCCACCGACGGCGTTGCGCGGGTGCTCGATGCCGCAGGACAGCGCGCCGCGGGTCTCGACCATCGCCGTTCCGGTGATCTCGTCGCGTTTTCAGCCGAGGACGCGTGGTTCACGTATTACTATTGGGACGATGACCGGAAAGCGCCGGACTTTGCCCGCTGCGTCGATATTCACCGGAAATACGGCTACGATCCGGTCGAGCTGTTCGTGGACCCAGCGCTGACGCTACCGAAGCTGAAAATCCTCGGCAAGCTGCTGCGCAAGAAGCTGGGTTTACGCATCCTCATGGATGTGATTCCCCTCGATGCGTCGCTCGTGAAGGGATCACATGGAACGTGCCCGAAGGACTCCGCCGAGTGGCCCGTGCTGATCGGCGTCGGAAAGGCCGATGAACCCATTGCGGCGACCGCGGTCCACGACCGGCTTCTGACGTTTTGCACGGAGCCCTGAGCCCACAAAAAAGGCCGGTCTTGCGACCGGCCTGATAGGTTTTCGCGGAGCGAAAATCTCAGACTTCGTAAGCGGCGAGGACCTTGTCGACGCGCTTCCGATCGAGCCGGGCAAACACGGGCACGCCGGTGTCATGCGGAATGACGAGTTCGCCCTGGATCAGTGGCTGGGCATAACGGAGGAACTGGAAGTTCATGCTCACGCCGTCTTCGTTGATCCACTCGCGGGGAAGTTTCTTCACGGAATTCGCCACGTCGGCGAGCGGCGCGAGGCCGGTTTCCGAGGTATAGTGGTCGCCGTCGCCCCGCATCAGGGTGACCATCTTGTCGGTCTGACCGTCGATGGCCGCCTCGACCGCAGCCTGGCCGGCGAGGTAGGCCTCGTCCGAATCCGTCTTGGAGGCGGAGTGGGCGGCGCAACGCTGGAGCAAGCCGGGCTTCGCGACGCGAATCTTCACGCCGGGGAGGTTTTGACCAAGAATTTCGGCGAGGGCATCACCGGCGCCACCGAGTTGGGCATGGCCGAAGGCATCCGTCTGCGCGTCAGCGGCGACATAATTACCGTCGTTGTCGACCAAGCCTTCCGCCACGACGATCTGGCAGAATTTTTCGCGTTTCAGGACGCGCTTGATGTCCTCGATGACCTTTTCCTGGTTGAACGGGATTTCGGGGAGGAGAATCAGGTGGGGAGGATCGTGCGGGTGATCCCGGCGTTTCGCGAGCGCGGCGCCCGCGGCGAGCCAGCCGGCGCTGCGGCCCATGACCTCGACGATCGAGACGAGATCGCCCTGACCCATCGCCTCGTTGTCGCAGGCGAGCTCACGGACGCTCGTCGCGATGTACTTGATCGCGCTGGCATAGCCCGGGCAGTGGTCGGTGACCGGAAGGTCGTTGTCGATTGTCTTCGGAACACCGATGACGCGGAGCTCGTAGCCCTGCTGCTGGGCGAGCTTGGAGATCTTGTCGGCCGTGTCCTGGGAGTCGTTTCCGCCGATGTAGAAGAAATAGCGGATGTTGTGCGCCTTGAAGACTTCGAGCACGCGCTCGAAGTCAGCCTGCTTCTTGAGCTTGTAGCGGCAGGTGCCAAGGGCCGCACCGGGGGTGTAGCGCAACGCGCGAATCTGCTGTTGCGACTCCGAGGCGAGGTCGATCAGGTCCTCGTGGAGGATGCCCAGCACACCGTTGAGGGCACCGTAGACTTCCTCGATGCACTCGTGATTCAGCGCTTCAGAGATGATGCCTGCGACGCTGGCGTTGATGACGGAGGTGGGGCCGCCGGACTGGCCTACCAAGACATTTCCTACGAGTTCAGCCATGACAGTGGTGTGGTAAAGGTTTGAGAGAACGTGAAGGTCCAAGAAAGCGCGCCGTGCATGGCGGTGGCAAACTCAAATTTCCCGGACGGCGTTTTCAGGGCGAAAGAGCGGGTGTTTTCTGTGTCAGGGGCACCCCTCACAGGAGTCGTCCCGGCTTGTAGTCCGCGGCCCCGCGGTGCTTTTTCGCCAACGGCTTCACTTCGGCGAGGAAAGCGTCGACCTGATGGGGCGCCGCCCCGACAAAGCGGGCGTTTTCCGACAGAATCGCCTGCAGCGCCTTTTTTCCGAGGCCGAGCCGGCGGTCGCCGGCGAGTCGGGAGAGCAAATCTGCGTCGCCATCGCCCGAACGGAGCGCTTTGGCGGCCGCCAAGGCGTGCTCCTTGATGGCTTCGTGTGCGGTTTCCCGTCCGGCCCCGTGCTTCACGGCTTCCATCAGTATCGTCGTGGTGGCGAGGAACGGCAGGTTGCGCTCGTTTTCCGCGGCCACGGCGGCCGGGAAAACCTCCATCTGTCGCAATACGGTGAGAAATGTCTCCAGCGAACCGTCGATGGCGAAAAACGCATCCGGGAGTGCGACCCGCCGCACCACGGAGCAGGACACGTCGCCCTCGTTCCATTGGTGACCGGCCAGCGCTCCGGTCATCGCCACATACCCTCCCAGAATGGTGGAGAAACCGCAGATCCGCTCGCAATTGCGCGCGTTGACCTTGTGCGGCATCGCCGAGGAGCCGACCTGGCCGTCCTGAAACCCTTCCGTCAGCAGCCCGGCGCCGGCCATGAGCCGGAGCGTGGTGGCGCAGCTGGCCGCGGCCGCTCCGAGTTGGTGGAGCGCGCTCGTGACGTCGAAATCAAGTCCGCGTGGATAAACCTGTCCGACCGTGCTCAGCGAGGCGTGAAATCCGAGGTGCTTGATCACCCTGGTTTCCAGCTGATCAACCTTGCCGGAATCGCCGCCGAGCAGGGTAAGTTGATCGAGCTGCGTCCCGACCGCGCCCTTGAGTCCGCGCACGGGATAGCGGGCGAGCAGGTCCTCGATCCGCGCAAACGCAATCAGCAGTTCCTGACCGAACATCGCGAGGCGTTTGCCGAGCGTGGTCGGTTGGGCCGGGACATTGTGTGTGCGCCCGGTGATCATCAGGTCGCGGTGCGCCTCTGCCTGCTGGGCGAGGGCGAGCAGGGCGGCGGCGACCTTGAACTGCACCAGTTTCAGTGAACGGAAAATCTGCAGCTGCTCGACGTTCTCGGTCAGGTCGCGGCTGGTGAGCCCGAGATGGATGAACTGCCGTTTGGCGAGATCGGAGAATTCCTCGATCCGCGCCTTCACATCGTGAAGCGTGACCCGCTCGCGCTTGGCGATTGAGACGAGGTCGATCTGCGACTTCACCTTCTCGTAGTCCTTGATCGCATCCGCCGGAATCGGCACGCCGAGGTCGCGCTGGGCCTTCATCACCGCGATCCAGAAGTCGCGCTCCAGCGCGACGCGGCCGTGTTGGGACCAGATGTCCTTCATCGCGCCCGACGCGTAGCGTTCGGCCAGGACGTTGGGGATGATGGGCGCGGGGGCGGAGGAGGGCGATTCGTTCACGGCAAAGAGTCGTTGGTAAAGCGGGCCCCTCCCATGATGGCGAACGGAAAAAACGTGCGCCAGCCCGACGACCTGATGGTCTCCCGCAATGGCGCATTCCGTTTCCTCCCATCTCAAGCTGCGCGTGGCCGAATACGATGAGCTGATCCGCCGCCTCGTTCCGGCTTATCCCGCGATGCGACCCGTGCAGCTCGAATTGCTCGCGTTGGCGCTGCCAGAGGGCGGAGGGCGAGTGCTGGATCTTGGTGGTGGCACGGGTGCGTTGGCCGCAGCGATCGCGGAGCGGTTTCCCGCCGCTGAGATCGAAATCTGGGACACGGATCCGGAAATGCTCGGAACCGCCCGCGAGCGTTGCGCCGCGTTTGGCGACCGGGTGCGCTACGTGCAGCGATCCTTCACTGACCCGCTGCCCCCGTGCGATGCGGTCGCAGCGTGCATCGCGTTGCACCACGTGAAGGACTTGTCGGTCAAGGCCGGGATCTATCGGAACATCTTCGCGGCGCTGCGGCCCGGTGGAATTTTCGTCAACGCCGACACGGCGGTCTGCGCCGGGCCGGTTTTACGCGATCATGCGTTCGAACTCTGGGCCCGCTCGATGGCGCCGCACGGCATCGATCGTCCGCAAGCCCTGACTCACTTTGCGAGCTGGGCGCACGAAGATTTTTACCCGCCGCTCATCACCGAGCTGGGGATGCTGGCGTCAGCCGGCTTCGTAGAGCCGGAGTGTTTTTGGCGCGAGGCCGCGGCGGTCGTGTTCGGGGCGGTGCGTTAACTAGGCGGCCAGGCAGCGGACCGCCAGTTCGCGGAGGACTTCCTCCTGCTCATCGGGGCGGCGGATGATTTCCTCAAACGCGACGATGAACTCCTGCTGGTTGTCGATCAGCCGGCGCAAGGTCGGGAGCTTGGCGCTGCCGGCCAGTTTGCCGACGTACCAGGCGTTTTGGGAGAAGAGGTTGAACGAGCTTTTCTCGGTTGCGCCGATGAACCGCGCGGCGTGGCGGGCCGAGGCCTTTGGCATCCCGTCGAGTCCACGGGGTCCCACCCGCACGTCGCCGGCGTCGACGAGCGCCCGCACCTGAAGCAGGATCCGGTTGCGGTTCTGCAGCGCGGAAATCACCGGCCGCGCATCGCCGCCGGTGAAGAAATGCCGCTGCAACGCCTCAAGTGTCCACTTCAGGTTGCCGCTGAAAAATGCCTCGGCCGCCTCGAAAAAATCTCCCTCGGCGACGTTGGGGGTGAGCTCCGCGACGTGTTCCTCCTCGATCCGGGCGCCGTCGCCGGCGTACGTGGCAAGCTTGCGCGTCTCCTCGACGATCAGGCGGGTGTTAGCGCCCACTTTCGCGAGCATCATCTCGACCGCGCCCGGGGCAAAGCTCGCGCCGAGCGACTTGGCCTCGGCAAGGGCCACGCCTGCCAGTGCTTCGCTGGCGTTGTCGCCGTCCCCGCCGATGAGCAGAAAATCCGCGTTCTTTTCGCACCACTTGGGAAACGAGCGTCTCCGATCCACGGGCGCCGCGGTGATGAGGATCGAGGTCTCGTCGGGATTCACGCCCTCGAGAATCTGTTGCAGGTCCTCAACGAGTTTCAACGTGCTCTCGGCGCGACCCGTGACGGTGTCGGCCAGGAAATTGACGTCCTTGAGCCAGACGACGCGTTTGCCGCCGAACATCGATACAGTCTGCACGGAGTCGCGGAACTGGTTTACCGCGCCCTCTACCTCGGCAACATTCGCGGCAAATCCATTCAGCGTCTCCCGGGAAAACTCATCCGTCACCTCCGCGGCCAGCGCGGCAAAGCGCTCCTTGCCGGCGCGCCCGACGAGAAAGTCGTCGGCTCCGCAGATGAACGTGAATTTTTTTGCCGTGGCCATGCCGTCGGAACACTGGCGGCGAAGAGGCGCCGCCTGCACGAAAAAAATCGCATCTGTCCGGGGAGAGGGGTCGAATCTGAGCCGAAGCCGCCGCATGACGCCGTCAAACACCGAAGCCACCCGACCGCCCGCGCCCTGGCGGCGCGATCTCTTGTGGCTGCTGGTCTCATTCGGAGCCCTCTATTTTCTGATGCTGGGTCGGCTGCCGCTGGCCAATCCCGACGAAAGCCGCTATGCGGATATTCCGCGCGAGATGCTTGCGCGGGGCGACTGGGTTACTCCCCGGCTCAACGACGTCCCGTATTTCGAAAAGCCGCCGCTGGTTTATTGGACGGTTGGAATTTCCCGGTTGCTGTTCGGACCCGGTGAGGCGGCCGCCCGCCTGACGCCGGCGTTGTTCGGATTGGGCGGCCTGCTGCTGACCTATGCGGCGGGGCGGCGGCTGTTCGATCGCGAAACCGGCCTAGCTTCGGCCGTCATCCTGGGGACGTCGTTGCTGTACTTCGTGCTGTCGCGGATTCTGCTGCTCGACATGGCGTTGTCGGTCCTGATGAGCGCGACGCTGTTTTGCTTCATCCTCGGGGTGCGCGAACCGCCCGGGCCGCGGCGGCGCTGGTTTTTCTACGGGCTTTATGCGAGCGCTGCGCTCGCGACCCTCGCCAAGGGACTGATCGGTTTCATGGTCTCCGGCGGCGTCATGTTTTTTTGGCTCCTCATCTTCAACGAATGGCGCCGCTTGCGGCCGCTTCATCTGCCGAGCGGGATCCTGTTGTTTCTGGCAATCGCGGCGCCGTGGCACCTGCTAGCCGCGCAACGCAACCCTGGCTGGGCGCAGTTCTACTTTGTCCATGAACACTGGGAACGGTTCACCACGACGACCCACAATCGCGCGGCACCCTTCTGGTATTTTGTCCCCGTCGTTTTGCTCGGCTTTTTTCCCTGGATTGGATTTGTCGGCGGAGCGATTCGCGAGGCGGTGGCCGGAGGGTGGGCGCGCCGGAAGGAGAACGCCGACGCCTGGTTTCTGGTCACCTGGATCGTTTTCATTTTCCTGTTTTTCTCCAAGTCGCAGTCAAAGCTCATCCCCTACATCCTGCCCATCTTTCCGCCGCTGGCCGTGCTGACCGGGCGTTGGCTGGCGCAACGCTGGCGCGAAAAGGCCGGGGCCAGGCTTCGCTTCGGGCTCGGTTTTTTTGTCTTCTTCTGCGGCCTGTTGGGTGTGGCGCTCATCATCGCGGTGATGAAGCCGGGTGTAATCTCAGATCCCGTCGTCGCGGCCGCGTTGAAGCCCTACGCGTTTGTGATGGCCGCGCAACTCATGCTTGGAGGTGTCTGCGCCCACTGGTTCACGCGAAACAAAGGTGTGGCGGCGGGCGTGGCGACGATGGCGGCGACGATCGTCGGATTCATCGTCGTCCTGCTGCTCGCTTCGCCCAGTCTTGACCGGCCCAGCACCCGAAGTCTGGCGGAGGTCGCGCGCGAACGGATGCGGCCGGAGGATCGAGTTTACCACTACTGGGCGTTTTTTCACGATTTCGTCTACTACAGTGGCCGCTCCGTCGGGGTCGTGAGTTACACCGACGAGTTGGAGGTGCAGTTCCTCGAACCGGCCGAGCGGGCGGCGCGTTTCATCGATGATGCCGAGCTCCGTCGGCAATGGACCGGCCCGGGTCGCGTCTGGCTGGTCTTGCGCAAACGCGATCAGCGGCGACCGAATTCCATCTTCGCCGATGGGACGTTCCGTTATCATTTGATCGCCGAGACGACCGACCACAATTTGCTCAGCAACCAGCCCTGAAATGTCCTCTCCTTACCTTCCGCTCACGCGGCCCACGATCGATGATGCGACGATTGCCGGAGTCGGGGAAGTGCTCCGCTCCGGCTGGATCACGTCGGGTCCGAACGTGAAGGAACTGGAGTCCAAGCTCTCCGCGGCGTGCGGCGGACGGCCCGTGCGCGTGTTCAACTCCGGCACCTGCACGATGGAGATCGCGCTCCGCATCGCCGGAATTGGCCCGGGGCACGAGGTCATCACGACGCCGCTCTCGTGGGTCGCGACCAGCAACGTCATCCTCGAGGTCGGCGCCCGGCCGGTCTTTGTCGACATCGATCCCGTGAGCCGGAACATCGACCTGGAGCGAGTTGAGGCCGCCATCACGCCAGCGACGCGGGCGATCCTGCCGGTCGATTTGGCGGGCCTACCGGTCGATCGCGACCGGCTCTACGCCATCGCGAAAAAACACGGACTCCGCGTGATCGAGGACGCCGCGCAGTCGTTCGGCAGCACCTGGAAGGGACGGCGGATCGGCGCGTGCGGCGACTTCGTTTCATTCAGTTTTCATCCGAACAAAAACATCACGACGATCGAGGGCGGTGCGTTGGTGATGAACGACGAACGCGAGGCCAAACTGGCCGAGCAGTATCGCCTGCAGGGTGTCGTCCGTTCCGGTTTTGACGGGATGGAGGTCGAGCTGGTCGGGGGAAAATTCAATCTCACCGACGTGGCGGCGCGGGTGGGGCTCGGGCAATTGCCGCATCTTGAGGAATTCAACGCGAAGCGTCGCGAGCTCGTCCGCGCGTATTTCGAATTGCTTGAGGTGCCTGCCGTGCTGGAACTGGGCTTGCAACTGCCTCCCGCGGATTTTTCGCAGACGAACTGGCACATGTTCCAAGTTGTGCTGCCGGAAGAACGTCTCACCCTTCGCCGGGCCGACGTCATGGCGAAACTGCATGCGGCCGGCATCGGCTCGGGCGTGCACTACCCGGCGATTCACCTCTTCGCGGTCTACCGTCGGCTGGGCTGGAAGGAAGGCGACGTGCCCATCGCCGAACGCGTCTGCCGGAATATTCTCACGCTGCCGTTGTTTCCGGCGATGACGCGCGGCGATGTCGCCCGTGTGGTTGAGAATCTCACGGCCATCCTTCAGGCTCACTGCCAATCATGAGCGCGTCGCCCGCCGATCTTGTCCGGGTTTCGGTCGTCATCCCGGTTTATAACGAGGAGCTGAACTTGCCCGTGCTCTTTGCGCGGCTTTATCCCGTGCTCGATGCGCTCGGTCGCCGTTATGAGGTGATTTTCACCAACGACGGCAGCGCCGATCGCTCGATTGAGTTGCTACGGGCGCAACACGCCGCCCGGCCCGACGTCACCCGCGTGATCGATTTCAACGCCAACTACGGACAGCACATGGCGATCATGGCCGCTTTCGAGCGCGTGCGCGGCGAGATCATCGTGACGCTCGACGCGGATCTCCAGAACCCGCCCGAGGAGATTCCCAACCTGCTGGCGAAAATCGACGCCGGCCACGACTACGTGGGCGGCTACCGTCTTAACCGGCAGGACTCGTTTTTTCGCACCTACGCCTCGCGGTTGATTAACTACGTGCGCGAGCATACGACGAACATCGAGATGACCGATCAGGGCTGCATGCTGCGCGCGTATCGCCGTCCCATCATCGACGCCATCGTGCAGAGCGGGGCGATTAACACCTTCATCCCGGCGCTGGCCTACAGTTTTTCCGGTAACCCGGCCGAGGTCGGCGTGAAGCACGAGGAGCGGCACGCGGGCGCGTCGAACTACTCTTTCTACCAGCTCATCCGGCTCAATTTCGATCTGATCACCGGATTCTCCCTGGCGCCGCTCCAGTACTTCACGATGTTCGCGATGGCCTGTTCCGCGGGGAGTTTCCTCCTGGTCCTCATCATCGCCTATCGACGGATTTTTTTGGGCGCGGAGGCCGAGGGGTTGTTCACCCTCTTCGGCATTCTGTTCTTTCTGATCAGCGTGACGATGGTCGGCATCGGTCTCATCGGCGAATACGTCGGCCGCACCTATCAGGTGGTGCGCGCCCGCCAGCGCTATCACGTGCGGTCGATTTTGGAGACAAAAGGTTAGGGCTTTTTGTCCGCGACGGGACGCTTGGTCGCTTCGGGCCGGTCGGTGGACTTGCGCAACACCGGCGTCGGGCGCTTTTTTTCCCCCTCCACGTCGCGGCTCAGCACCTCGACCGCTTTGGCCAGCTGCACGTCATCGGCCGCCGCGGTTTTCCCCGGCTTGGGCCAGACGATGTGATCGGGGACTGCCCCGTTCATCTCCATGTCTTCGCCGGTGTCCTTGAGGAACCAGCCCCGGGCGGGCAGGCGCAGGGTGCCCACGTCCATGATGTACCTCGCCCCAGTACTGACGACTCCGCCGGCGGTCGGCACTCCGACCAATTGGCCGCGTTTGAGCGTCTTGATCGCGTGACTGAAGATCTCGGCGTTGCTGAAACTGTTCTGATTGCAGATCACGACGATCGGTTTGGACCAGGTGGCGTAGACCTTGCGGTCCTGCGGATAACCGGGGCCGCCGCCGCGAGGTACGGTGATGGCGTGGACCGGTTGCGTCAGCGCCGTGAGCAGATGGTCCGCCGTGGAGCCGCCGCCGTTGTCGCGCACGTCGATGATCAGCCCTTCTTTGCCGACTCCGGCGGCATACAAATCTTGTTCGAATTGCAGGAAGCTCTCCTCGTTCATCGCCCGGACGTGCAGATAGCCGAGCTTCCCGTTGGACTGCGCCTCGACTGCGGCGCGGTTGTCACGGACCCATTTTGTATAAAGCAACGATCGGACGGTCACATACCGCGTCGTGCGAACCGTCATGTCACGTACTGCGCCCCCCGCGTTGGCGACCCGGAGCCGGACGTCGCGGCCGGAGAGGCCGTTCAGAAGCGGGGCGAGATCGGTGGTCGGATCGACCGCGACGTCATCGACCAAAAGCACGGTCTCGCCGGCGACGAGTCCTTTTCCTTTGCGATCAGCCGGCCCGTCCGGAATGACATCACGCACCTTGAGCCCCGGCCCGCGGTGCGTGGGATCCCACCGCACCCCCAGGTGCGCGGTGACCGGACTCCATCCGCCTGCGGAAACTGTGGCGGCGGAACGCAGGCTGAACCCAAGGTGTGAACCGTTGAGTTCGCCCAACATGAGATTGATCACGGCGCCGAGGGTGATGGGGTCGGGAGTGGTGGCGGCGTCGAGGTACTTTCGCCGGATTTCGTCCCAGTTCCGGTTGCCGAGTTGCTCGTCATACCAGGAGTCCCGCATCGTGCGCCATGCCTGGTCGAAGGCCGCGCGGTGTTTGGCCGCGAGGTCGATCTCGTGCGTCGCGCGGAACGTGTAGCTCGTGACGCGGCCGGTGTCCGACACGCTGGCGGGAACGCCCCCGGTGTTTTCTGATCCTGCTCCCGACGGATCGGGTGGGGTCGGGACGGGTGTAGCCGGCGGCGTTGTCGGTGGTGCGGCGGGTGGTGTGACTCGCGGCGTAGCCACTGGAACCGTACGGGGCCGGGTCGCATCTCCTTGCGCGGGCCCCCGTGAACCTCCCATGCGCCAGACGATTTGATTGCCGGTCTCAAGCCAGCGGCCTTGGACGCCCGTCTCGGTGCAGAGGAGCTTGGGTTTCAAGTCCTCGGGGAAATCCACCGTGTACGTGCCGCGCCGGCCGTCGACCGTCGCGGTGAAGGCGATTTTCTTCGAATCCGGCGACCAGAGTAGATCGCGCTCGGTGGAGTTTGGGATCGAGATCCGGTGGACGCGTTCGTGGATCCGATCGAAGTCGATCTTCACCTCGGGCAATTTTTTCGTCCGCCGGGCGACCGGGGGCTTGGCTTCGGTGGTGGCATCTGCGCTTTCGGTGGTCGCTGGCGCGGAGTCTTCCTTGGCCGTGGTGGCGGTTCCGGGCCCTTTCTTGTCTGATCGGGCCGGTTCCTTCTTCCGGGACTTCGTCATCTTCTCGATCGCTTTCTCCAAGGTCCGGTCGCGTTTGTCCCGTGCCTCATCCTCGGCCCGCAGCCACACGTAATAGATGTCGACTTCTTTTTCGACTCGGCGGCCGGTAAAGGCGATCGCGCGGCCGTCCGGGGACCAGGTGGGATTGGACTCGTTGTCGGGATGCCGGGAAATGTTCACTGGTGTGCCGGAACCGTCGGACGGCAGGAGCCAGATATCGCTGTTGAATTCGGCGTCCTCCATCGCGGCAACGAACCACTTGCCGTCGGGCGACCACTGGTACTGGGGTTTATTCCAGGATTTCAGGACAAGTTTGGCGCTGTCCTTGCCGGGTTCCATCGTCCAGAGGTCGCCGTTGCCCTTGATGAAGGCGAGCCGCCGGCCATCCGGACTCCAATGTAGGTCCTGTTCCACGTCCGCGTCGTTGGTCAGCCGTGTGAGTTTGAAGTGGTCGTTGCGCCACCAATAATCCTCCGGTCGTATCCGTTCCGCCTGCCACAGATCGCTCTGCCCGCCCTGGTCGCTGGCGAAGATGATCGCGTGCCCGTCGGGAGAGAATACCGGGTCGCGTTCCTCCTCCGGGGTGTGGGTGATCTGGCATGGCTCGCGCAGCACGGTGTCCATGACCCACAGATCGCCGCCGGCGATGAACGCCACTTCCAGTCCGTCGTCGGAAAACGTCACCTCGGTTGCCGTGGCCAGGATCCGCCGGTCCGTCCGCGGTGCCGCGGTCTCGGACTCGTCCCAGATTTCCAGTTTCGTCGGAGACGGGTCTCGGCCGACTTGCAGCCGGTAGAAGTCGAACAGATGCCGGAAGACGATGGTTTTTCCGTCGCGCGAGAGACACGGCGTGCTCACGGCATCATCGTTGAATTTGGTCAGTTGGCTCTTTTTTCCGCCCGCCAGCTCATACTCCCAGAGGTTGAATGAGCCGCTGCGTGAGCTCACGAAATAGAATCCCTTGCCGTCGGGTCGCCAGCGGGGCGAACGCGCGCTGGTCGTTTCGGCGACAAGCTGGGTGAATGCCCCGGTGCCGGCGTCGTACAACCAAATCTGGCTCGCCTGCGAACCGCGGTATCCCTTGCGAAATGACGGTTCACCTTCGCGGACGAAGAGCAGGCGTTTTCCATCCGGGGCCAGGTCGCCCTGCCGGCCGTAGTCGTCAAACAACAATTGCTCGCTGGCCGGCATCCCCGCTTTCACCTGAAAGAAACGCTGGCCCGACCGCAGGTAATACGAAAAATCCCGCTCGGTGTTCACGAGCAGCGCGGAACCATCGGGATACCAGCCTTCCAGTGTGTAGCCTTCGCTATGGGAGGTGAGTTGCTCCGGAACGCCGCCCGATGCAGGCATCAGGAAGATCTGCGGCCCGGCCTGCCGATCGCTGAGAAAGGCGATGCGCGTCCCGTCAGGGGAAAAAGCTGGCGCCGTATCGCGGCCCGGATGCTGGGTGAGCATCTTGGCGGTGCCACCGGCGCTGGATACACTCCAGATGTCGCCACGCCAGGAAAACGCGAGCGTCTTGCCGTCGGGGGAGAGCGTCGGGTCCTGCGCCAGTTGGATGGGGGACTTTGCACCCAAATGGGCGATCGTCACCAGGAGGCCGAGGGCGAAACGAACGAAACCCGTGGTTCGAGCACCACCTTTGAATTGCGCACCAGGACAAATGGACCCGGGGGATTTGGTCATAAGGGAAAAAAGGTGGGAAGAATAGAAGGCCCAGCCGAACCGGATGTCCATCTTGCGCTGACGTGAGCGCGTTGCCGGTCCCCGCGTAGTTGTACCGATCTGACAATCGTAAGGTCCGCACGAGAGTGGAATTGAAAGGGCGGTCCGGATTCGGATAGTGCCATTTGTCCTGTGCTACGACCTACCCAATCCCCAACACGGCGATGCCTTACCCTCCGCGGCTTCACGATCGTTGAGGTCATGGTGGTGGTGCTCATCATCAGCGTCCTCGCGATGGTGTCGGTTCCGGCGATCGATCGGGTGAAGCGCCGGGCCAAGACCGCGGTGATCGTTGGAGATTTCCGGACGTTTGCCGCTGCGTTTGACGGATACGCGCAGGAAGCCGGCACGTGGCCGGCGGATTCCGGGGCGGGAGTGTTCCCGGCGGTGATGGCTGGGCGGCTCAATGTCACCACGTGGCGGCGCACCACACCCATGGGCGGGAAATACAATTGGGAGAGCAACCGGGTTCATTTTGGCGTGCGCTATCGTGCGGCGATTTCGATCACCGCCACCGCTGCGGCGCCGCTGGTCTTCGACCTGACGCAACTGCAGGAACTTGAGCAGGCAATCGACTCAACGTTCGACTGGTACGGTGGCTCGTTTCACTTGGGGTCGGGAAATATCCCGCTGTTCATTGTCCAGCCATGAGCGACGAGACTGTGTTCGCGGTGACTTTTCACCAACTTGCTCCGGATCTGAAGCGAGCCGGGGCGGAGTTTTCTGACTTTGACCGCTCGGGCGTCACCCTTGATCAGCTGCATGGACTGATCGAACGGCTCACCGTGCTGGCGCCGATCGTGCAGTATCCGGCGGAGCCTGAACTGCGCATCGTCGGCCCGCAGGGACGGTTCCTGGTTCAGGCGCGGAATGGCGAGATCCTCGTGAGCAGTTGGTCGACGCGGACCGCCGGAGCGAAACTTTCGCCAAAGCAAATCGTCGCAATGATCATGGGGCTCGAGGAAGCCGGGGAATTGCCGCTTGGGCAGGTGGGAAACGCGACAACCGCCAGCCTGCCGCGCCGCTGGAAACTCCTGATTCTTGCCCTCGCAGTCGCCGGTTCAAACGGCGTCACCGCCTGGTACCTGACCCGCCCGCCGCCGCCACCTCCTCGTGAGTTGTTTCCCGAACACCGGCTTCTGGCGCCTGAGCAGGCCGCGCGCGTTTTGACGGAATTTGCCGGTGACTTTGAGACGGGAGCGGGTGAGGGCGATCGGGGATTGACGATCTCCCCCGACGGGAGCGTGCGCTGGATCGTGCGGGGAGCGGGCCGATCGATCACCGAGGAAACGAAACTGCATGCGCGAGCAGCGGAATCCGGCGGCCTCCTCGTGCTGGTGACCGATAATTTTGGGATGATAGAGATGAAGGATCCCGTCACGGTCGTCTATTTTCGCGACACCTATCGGCGCCAAAAAAAGCCGGACTCAAAACCGACCAGATAATGCGGCCGGTCGCGAGGTTTCGGCGCTCGCATTCCGACGGACGATTCGGCCAACTCAGGGCGACTGAGTCGTTCCGGGATGGAACGACTCAGTCACGATCTTCCCATGCCTCCTCGCATTCTTTTTTTCGGCTACAGCCAGGTGGGCCACGATTGTCTCTCGCTCCTTCTGGAGCGGGGCGACCACGTGGTCGCACTTATCAGCCACGAGGACAATCCCCACGAGAAAATTTGGTTTAAAACACCGGCGGTCGCGGCCCGCGAGCGAGGCATTCCTGTTTTCACTCCCGAGTCGGTGAACACTCCGGAATGGCGGGAGAAAATTGCCGCGCTCCGGCCCGATCTCATTCTTTCCGTCTACTACCGTCACATGATCGGGACGAAGATTCTCGCGCTGCCGCGGCTGGGCGCGTGGAACATGCACGGCTCTCTGCTGCCAAAATATCGCGGCCGCGCGCCCATCAACTGGGCGGTGCTGCACGGCGAACCGCGCATCGGCATGACCCTCCACCGCATGGTAAAGTCCGCCGATGCCGGCGCCGTGGTTGATCAGGAAGGCGTGGACATTGGCCCGCGAGCCACCGCCGAGGAGGCTTTTCGCCAGGTGCTGCCCTGCGCCCGCCATGTGCTTGCGCGGCAGATCGACGCCCTGCTCGCCGGCACCGCGCGCGAGACCCCGCAGGACGAGTCGCAGGCGACGTATTTCGGTGGACGGAAACCAGAGGACGGGCGGATCGCCTGGTCCGGCACGGCGCGGCAGATTTTTAACCTCGTCCGCGCGGTCACGGATCCGTATCCGGGTGCGTTTTCGGACGTTGAAGCCGCTCGGCTGATGGTCTGGTGGGCGGAGCCCGATTCCCCCGCGACCCGCGGACGCCGCGGTGCTCCCGGCGAGGTCCTGTCGGTCGATCCCCTCGTGGTCGCGACGGGCGATGGTGCAATCGAACTCACCAAGACCGAGTGGCGCGTTGCCCCGGCGCCGGCATTGCGGGTCGGACAGATGCTTTGAGTTTACGTTTCCCAATTTCGCGCATTCACGATTTCCTCCCCTTATGCCTCTTCGCGTTCTCATTCTCGGTGCCAACGGTTTCATCGGCAGCTCGCTCACCCGCGCCATCCTCACGCAGAAAGACTGGGAGGTCTACGGCATGGACATCGGCGACCACAAGCTCGAGGACAGCCTGGGTGACACGCGCTTCAAGTTCGTCGAGGGCGACATCACGATCAACCGCGAGTGGATCGAATATCACGTCAAGAAATGCGACGCAGTGATCCCGCTGGTCGCGATCGCCAACCCGATCCAGTACGTGAAGGATCCGTTGCGCGTCTTCGAACTCGATTTCGAGGCCAACCTCGAGATCGTGCGAAAATGCGCGAAGTACAAGAAGCGGGTGATCTTCCCGTCGACCTCCGAGGTCTACGGCATGAGCACCGACAGCAAGCTCGATGAGGCCACCACGAGCCTGGTCTACGGGCCGATCGAGCGGCAGCGGTGGATTTACGCGTGTTCCAAGCAATTGCTCGACCGCGTGATTTACGCCTACGGCGTGCGCGACGGACTCGATTACACCCTTTTCCGGCCGTTCAATTGGATCGGACCGAAGCTCGACGACGTGATGGAGCCGAAGGAGGGCAGCTCGCGGCTCTTCACCCAGTTCATCTCCAACGTGATTTTCAAGAAACCGCTCCAACTCGTCGACGGCGGCCGGCAAAGCCGGTCGTTCACGTTCATCGACGACGGGGTCGATGCGCTGTTGAAGATCATCGAGAACAAGGACGGTCGCGCCTCGCGGCAGATTTTTAACATCGGCAATCCGAAGAATGACGTGAGCGTGGCCGATCTCGCCCGGATGATCATCGCGGCCTTCCGGGATTATCCGGACTACGCCGATCACGCGGCGAAGGCGAAGACCGTGGTTGTGCCGTCGGGCAAGTACTTCGGCAAATATTACCAGGACATCCAGCGCCGTGTGCCCTCGATTGCCAATGCCAAGAAGCAGCTGGGGTGGGCGCCCAAGGTCAACCTGAAGAAGGCGATCAAGCTGACGCTCGACTATCATCTTGCGCACAAGGATTACCGGCTGGAGTGACGGCCGAGAGTCGCCCGGTCTGTCCCACGATGGCCATCCGTCTCGCGCTCAAAGTTGACGTCGACACCGACCGCGGCACGCGGGAAGGCGTGCCGAATCTGGTCGCCGACTGCCAGTCGGTTGGGGCGCCGGCGTGTTTTTTGTTTTCCCTCGGCCCGGATCAGACGGGTCGCGCCATCACCCGCGTGCTCCGGCCTGGATTTTTTCAAAAGGTGAGCCGCACCAGCGTGGTGGAAATCTACGGGGTGCGCACCTTGCTCAACGGCACGTTGCTGCCGGCGCCGCACATCGGCCGTCGCAATGCCCACATCATGCGCGCCGTGCGCGCCGCCGGATTCGAGGTGGGCATCCACTGCCACAACCACTATCGCTGGCAGGACTACGTGCAGACGATGTCCCTCGACGAGATTGCGCGGGAGTTCGATGCGGCCCGCACGGAGTTTCGGCGGATCTTCGGCACGGATGCCGGCACCGCCGGGGCCGCCGGCTGGCAGAGCAACGCCCGCAGTCGCGAGGTCTACGATCGCGCCGGGCTGCTCTACGCGAGCGATACGCGCGGTTCCGCGCCGTTCCTTCCGCGGGTCGACGGTCGTGTTTTTGCCACGGTGGAAATTCCGAGCACGCTGCCGACGTTCGACGAATTGATGGGCCGGCCGGAATTCCCGGACGACAAGATCGTTGATCACTATCTTTCGCTGCTGCGGGAGGACCGGGTGAACGTCTTCACGCTTCACGCGGAAATTGAAGGCATGGGACGGCGGGCGCTGTTTCGCGATCTGCTCGCTGCATTTCGGCGCCGGCGCGTTGAGTTCATCCGGCTCGACGATTATGCCCGCGAATTGCTCCGGAACCCCGAAGCGATTCCGATCTGCGATCAGGTGTTGGCGGAAATCGACGGGCGTTCCGGTCTGGTCGCGACCCAGGCTACTTCCGGTCAATCCGCGTAAACAGCCAGAGGCCGATCGCGATGAAGAGCACGTTGGGCAGCCAGAGAAGGAGATCGGGCCGATATTCCGGATGCCGGTCGAGCCACTTGATCATCACGGTGAGCAAGTAGAAGCTCAGCACGAGGAGAAGCGCGAGACCGAGGTTGGCGGATGTTTCCCGGCGCGAGACCTTGATCCCCAGCGGCACCCCGATCAGGGCAAACGAAAACACCGCGAGCGAGAGGTTGAATTTATCCTGCACGATCAGATCCAGCTTCATCCGCTCTCGTGCGCGCTCCTTCGCCTTGTCGGGCGGCGGCGGTGGCAGGGCCGCGAGCCTGGCCTGCTCAAGGCGGAGTTGGCGGTAGGTCAGCCATTCGGGTTTCATCTTGTCGAGGTTGCGGCCGAAATAATTGTCGAGCGAGATGCGCACTTCCTCGGCGCGTTCCACGGAGGCCGCCTTGGGTGATTTGCTGAAATCCTCCGGGTTCTCCGGATCGCGCTCTTCGATTTTTACCCGTACCAGCGTGGGGATAAGACTGTTGGTGGCTTCGTCGTAGTCGAGCCGGCCGGCCTCGGCGCGAACAAGCCGCCGGACGCGCGACTGGTCGTCGAGTTCCCACAGCCAGATATCACGCAGTACCGGACCCTCCTTATCACCGACGTAGAGCACCCGACGGGAAAAATCGCGAATGTACGTTTTGGGCACGATGATCCGGAGGGGATTGGCCCGCACCGCGCTGGCGAATTCGCGGTGATATTGCACTCGCGCCCAGGGCATCGTCTCGAAATTCACGAAAAACGCCGCGATCGCGCCCGCGGTGCCCAAGACGAACACCGGCAACGAAACCCGCGCGATGCTGATTCCCGCCGCTCGCATCGCGGTGATTTCGCTGTCCGCGGATAGGCGCCCCAGGGTGAGCAGCACCCCGGTCAGAACTCCCATCGGCAGAGCGAACGAAATCGCGAACGGGAACAGGAGTCCGACGAGGCGCGCAAAGGTCTCCAGGCTGAACTGCCCCGCGAGGAGCGGTCCGAGGAGTTCGCGCACGATGTGGGGCAGGGCCACGACGAACGCAAAAAGACCGACCGCCGCCGCGCAGGTGAACAGCACGCTGGTAAAGATGTGGCGATCGAGGAGATTCACGCGGAGACGCCGGGTTCATCGCAGACCCGTCGCGGTCGCACAAGGTTTCAAAAACGATTCGCGCTACTCAAAGCCGAGCGACAGCTGCGGCCCGTCTCCATCTGGGGGCGCCGCGCTTGGGACGGGCGCTGGTTCCAGGCACTCCGGGCCCTCATGGCGCACGCTGTTCACCCGGGTTGAAACCGAAGTGGCCTTCAGCAGTCCGTCAGGAAGCGGCGCGAGGAGCGGTTCCAGACGCGCCGGTTCCACGATCGCCGGATCGAGCCAGGTGTCGATGTCGGCTCCGCGCAGGATCACCGGACTCCGGTCGTGCAACGGCCGCACCACGTCGATCGGTGTGGTGGTGATGAGTGAACAGGTTTCGAGCGCGAGGCCGTCGCCCTGCCACTTCTCCCAGATTCCGGCCAGCAGGAACGGGCTCTCGTCGCGCAGCTGGAAAAGCCACGGATATTTCAGCCGCCCAATCGTCTGCCACTCGTAGAATCCGCTCGCGGGGATCACGCAGCGGCGATGGCGAAACGTGTCCCGGAACGCGGGTTTGGTCGCGATGCCCTCGGAACGGGCGTTGGCCATCCGCGCGCCACCCTGCGGATCCTTCGACCAACGCGGGATCAGGCCCCATTGGAGGCCGGCGGATTCGCGGCGTGCGTCGGCGGTGACCCGTACCGCCGGCACCATCGTGCTGGGCGCGATGTTGTAACGGCTCACGAACTCGCGCGGATCGCTGACGCCGAGTTGGGACATCAGCGCCTCGAGATCTTTTCGTTTCAGGACGTAGCGGCCGCACATGGTGGGATGTGACGACCGAAGGGAAGTTCAGCGATTGATCTGAGGGAAGCCCATTGTGGCTCCCGTCAGGTGCGGCACGGCAACGCGGTTCAGAACAGCGTCAGCTGCTCGCCCGGCCGCCGAAACGCCGCCGTCGAGAGCGTCGTCCGCTCGTGGTTGAGCCCAGCCCGCCGGGCGGCGACGGTGAACAACTCGCGGATTTGCTCCGCGAATATTCCCTCGCCGCGCATCCGGTCGCCCCAGGCGCTGACGTTGAGCTGACCGCCGCGAATCTCGCGCACACGGCTCAGGATGCGGTCCTTCTTCGTCGGCGCGTGATCGTCGAGCCATTGAAGAAACACGTCTTTCACCGCGTGCGGCAGCCGCATCACCGTGTAGCCCGCGGCGCGCGCGCCGGCGTCCGCGGCGGCGGCCAGGATGTCGGGCATCTCGTGATCGGTGAGGCCAGGGATGATCGGGGCGACCATCACGCCAACGGGAATGCCGGCATCGGCGAGTTCACGGATCGTCCGCAGCCGATGCGCAGGACGCGCGGCCCGGGGCTCGAGTTTGCCTGCGAGGTCCGCGTCGAGCGACGTCACGGAAACATAGACGACCGCCGCCTGGTGTTGGGCGAGCGTGGCGAGGATGTCGCGGTCGCGGGTGACGAGTGCGTTCTTGGTGATGATGGCGATCGGGTTGCGAAACTCGGCGCAGACCTCAAGGCAGCCCCGCGTGATGCGGAACCGCCGCTCGGCGGGTTGGTAGCAGTCGGTGGCGCCGCTGAACGTAATCGGCTCGGGTTTCCAACGCGGAGCCAGCAAGGCTTCACGCAGCAACGCCGGGGCGCGCAGCTTGACCATGATCTTCGTCTCGAAATCGAGGCCGCTGGAGAAACCGAGATACTCGTGAAACGGACGCGCAAAGCAGTACGCGCACCCGTGCTCGCAGCCGCGGTAGGGATTCAGGCCGTAGGTGAACGGGACGTCGGGACTGTCGTTCTTCGAGAGGATCGACTCGCTGGCGTCGAAGAAGAATTCCGTGCGCGGGTGCGGCCGCTCCTCCTCCGGGCAGTCGGGATCCCGCTCCAGGTGCAGGCGTTCGAAGCGGTTCGGTGGGTTGATGCTGGCGCCACGGCCGGGAATCGCCGGCAACGCAGGAAGAGGAGATGTGTGCATTTGCACACATTACGAAAAAACGTGGCGGTGCCAGCCTGATTCGCTTTGTTGGCGGGATGTCACTCGCCAAGGCGCTGCGCGCCACGCCGATCACGCGCTTCGAAGGCGCGCGGAAAACCGTTGGTGACGATGCGGTGGCGGTGGAGGAGCCGTTGGAGATCCGCGTCGGCGGTCGGAGCGTGGCCGTCGTGATGCGCACACCGGGGCATGATCGCGAACTGGCGGCTGGTTTCCTCGTGACCGAGGGCATCGTGCACCGGAGGGACGACGTGCTGGATATCGTGCGGTGCTCCCGGGCGGTGGAAGGCGGGGTTCCAACGGAGGATGGCAATCGGGCGAACGTCCTCGACGTCCTGTTGGCGCCCTCTGCCGGCGTGGATCTCAACAGTCTGACGCGGCACGTGTTCACCTCGTCGAGTTGTGGGATTTGCAGCAAGGCGAGCATCGATACGATCCGCGCCCAATGCGCGCCCCTCGCCAGGGAGTTGCGACCGCGACGAGAGGTGTTGACCGCGCTGCCGGAGCGACTGCGGGCGGCCCAGGCGGCGTTTGACGCGAGCGGCGGACTGCACGCCAGCGCGTTGTTCGATGCCGAAGGCCGGCTGGAAGGGGTGCGGGAGGACGTCGGCCGGCACAACGCGCTCGACAAGGTGATCGGCGAGGCGTTTTTCGCGGAACGGCTGCCGCTGACCGGAAGAATCCTGCTCGTCAGTGGCCGGGTGTCGTTCGAGCTGATGCAGAAAGCGTTGATGGCCGGCATTCCGGCGGTGGCGGCCATTTCGGCCCCGACGACGGCGGCGGTCGAGTTTGCACGGGAAAGCGGGCAACTCTTGGTCGGATTTCTGCGAGGCGAGCGAATGAATGTTTACGCCGGCACCTTGGCGGGATGAAAGTGTCGGACTCGACCTTCATGAAACACGCCGTCCTTCTCTTTGCGGGGCTGATGATCCTCCCGCTGCTGCGCTCCGCCGAGTCGGAGAACATGGCCGAGCGCACGCTCAAGAGCATCGTGGAACGGCAACGCGCGCTCTTCGCGGACGCCGCCAAGCAGGGCGAGAAACTCGGGGAGGCGGCGTTTCGCCAGCAGGTGCAGTCGATTACCCACGAGTACGAGCTGCTGCTGCGAAACAACCAGCAATTTGCCGCCGGCTTTGCAGCGTACGGCTACCTGCTCAGCAAGGTCGACATGCGGAAGGAGGCGACCGCGATGCTCCTCAAGGCCAACGAACTTGATTCCGACATCCCGCTGGTGAAGAACCAACTTGGCAACCTGCTGGCGGAGGATGGCAAGCCCCTGCAGGCGGCGCCGTATTTCATCGCGGCGATCAAGCTCGAGCCCAACGAGCCGCTTTACCACTACCAGCTCGGCACGTTGCTCGTGGAGGCGCGCGACCAGTTTTTGAAAGGGGAAGGTGGGGGCTGGACGCGGGCCTCGCTCGACGGCGCGATGCACGAGGCGTTCCGGCGGGCCGCGGAGCTGGCTCCGAGCCGATTCGAGTTCACGTATCGCTATGCGGAGTCGTTCTACGATCTCGAAAAACCCGATTGGGAGGGGGCGCTCAAGGCGTGGAGTGCATTGGAGGAGAAGGCCGAGACCCCGATCGAACGGCAGACGATGCGGCTGCATGCAGCCAACATCTGCCTCAAGCTGGGCAAGGTAGCCCACGCCAGGGCGCTCCTCAGCACGGTGGATGAGGCAAAGCTGCAGGGGCAGAAAGAAAAGCTCGTTGCCCAACTCGACGGAACCGCAAAGAACTGAGGCATGGATCTAGGTTTCACTCCCGAGTCTCTGCGGGCCGGGCTCATTTTTTACTTCCTCCTTTTCGCCGTCCTGGTGCTGCGGGCGTATGCGCAGGCGTGGCTCGCGGACCGGCTCGGCGATCCCACACCCCGCAGCGACGGTCGGGTCACCCTCTATCCGCCGCCACACGTCGATTTGCTGGGCACCGTGGTGCTCCCGCTCATCTGCATTTTTTACCTCCAGCCGCGGCTCACCTCGATCGGTTTTTTTCTGGCCTGGGCGAAGCCGGTGCCGACCAACCCGAGTTATTTCAAACATCCCCGGCAGGGTGAACTGTTCACACAGTTCGCCGGGTTTGGCATGTGCGTGGTCATCGCGCTCCTGGCTGCAGTCGTCGGGGGACTGGCCTACCGTCTCGATCATCGGACGATCGAAATCTCGGCGACGCTGATTCAAATCGCCGCGATGCTCATCGTGCTGGACCTCCTGCCCATTCCCCCGCTGCCCGGCGGCATGCTGCTGCGCCATTGGGGCGTGCTCTCGGAGGAGGCCTACTTCAACATCAGTCGTTGGAGCGGAATCGTGCTCCTGATCGCCTTCCAGCTTCCGCCGGTGCGCTACGCCATCAGCATGGCGGTGGCGCTGATTGTGTCGCCGTTCTACTTCCTGCTGCAAGCGCTCGCCCGATGAAACCGCGCGCGCCCCGCCCGCGCGCCCGCGCCACGTGGGCCACCGGCGTGCTGAGAACATTCGGCGCCTGGCTGGAATTTGCGGAAAAACTCTACGCCCGCGAAAAGCCCGCCCTCGGTCAGGTCGCGACCAACGCGCATGACGAGGCGCTTTATCTTCTCCTGCGCACACTCGATCTGCCGCTGGAAAGCGATGCCCGCGTCCTGACGCGCAAGCTGACCGCTGCCGAACGTGATCGGGTGGAGAACGTGTTTCGGCGCCGGGTGCTGGACCGTGTGCCGGCGGCCTACCTCACCCGCGAGGCCTGGCTGGGAGAGCACCGCTTCTACGTCGACGAGCGCGTGATCATTCCGCGCAGTTACTTTCTCGAAATCATCCCCGGGCAGCTGGAGATGTGGTTACCGGCCGGGAAAAAAATCCGGCAGGTGGCCGATGTCTGCACGGGTTCGGGCTGCCTCGCCCTCTTGCTTGCCCGCCAGTTTCCGCTGGCGCGGGTGGATGCCGTCGACCTTTCAGCACCGGCGCTCGAGGTCGCGGCGATCAACGTTCGTGAGCACCGGCTCAGCCGACGCGTGCGGCTGTTCGAGAGCGATGTGTTCGATGCGGTGCCCGCGGCGAAATACGACGTGATCCTGAGCAATCCGCCTTACGAGCCCAGTGCGCACGTCGATGCGCAGGCGCCGGAGTTTGCCGCGGAACCCCGGATGGCCCACGACGGTGGCGGCGACGGCCTCGCGATCGTGCGCAAGCTGCTCCGGCAGGCGCGCTCGCGGTTGCAGCCGCACGGGATCGTGGTGATCGAGGTTGGCGGTCTGCGTGCGGCTATTGACCGTGAGTTCGCAGCCTTCGATCCGCAGTGGCTGCCGACGCAGGATGGTTCCGACTGCGTCGTGCTGTTTCAGGCGGCGCGGATGAAATAGCTCGCGGCGGGCGTCAGCGAGTCAGCACGTTGGCGAGCAACTGGAAGCCGATGAAGCCGATCGCGAAGGCGCTGATCAGGGCGGAGCCGCCGCTGTTGCCGTTGACGATCATCAGGCCGCCGCCGATGGCGAGCGCCGCCAGCAACGCCGTGCACCCGGCGAGAATCGCCCGGCTGCGACCCGTCCGGCCAAACGTGGCTGCCACGCAAATCGACAGCACGGCACACACGACGGCGCCGAAAAGTCCGACGGTGCTGTCGAGACCGAGCCAAAGGGCGAGGCTGCCGATCAAAAGCAGAAATACCGCGCCGAACCAATTCGCGCCGATTCGCTGATCGTCAGATAGCACGTGCCGGCCGAAACGATCGAAACGCAGCATCAGGTTGAACATCGGTTGGGACGTCCACGAGAGATAGACGAAGACGTAGAACAATCCGAGCAGCGGCCACCACAGCCAGTTGAGCTGCGGCTGGGCTTCGGCGAGTGTGCGAGCGGCTCGGCTGCCAAAATAAATGCCGATGATGAACGCCCATTGAAACCGCGCGCTCTGCCGGCCGAGCCAGAGGAAATAGGCCAGCATCCCGCGATAGATCGGATTCCGTGCCTTCAAGGCTTCGAGCATGCCCTGCCGCGCGTACTCGAGATCTGGCTGCAGCCTCAGCGCCTCGCGGAAATGCACCTGCGCCTGCTTCGGATCATTTCGGTGCAGGCAATTCCATCCCTGATTCGCGTGGGAGAACGCGTCGTCCGGGGCGCGGTTCAGCGCAAAGTCGACCGTCTGCATCGCCTCTTCCTTCCGTCCCAGGCGGACCAACGCCATCGCCCTCAGGTTGTTTGCGCCGACATGCTCCGGGTTGAGCGCGAGCGCCTGCTCCGCCGCCTCAAGCGCTGCGGGCCAGCGTCGTCGTGCGAGTTCGATCGACGACAACAGCGAGAAATTGTCCGCGTCAGTCGGATCGATCCGCAGCGCCTCCTGCACGGCCCGAAATGCATCCTCCTCGCGATCCGACCGGTGCAGCACGACGGCGTGCACGTAGTGGAAATAGGGCACGTCGGGCGCGAGTCCCACCGCCGATTCCGCCGCCTCCAGGGCCGAATCGCGTTTGTCCTGCTCGATCCGGCTCAGCGCGAGCAGCGCCAGCGCCTGCGGATTCTCCGGCTGGACCGAAAGGGCGAGCATCGACTCACGCTCCGCGTCGCCGGCGCGCGACTGGGCGAGGAGCAGCTGCGCGCGTTCGAGGTGCGCGCTCATGCGGCAGGCGCTGAGGGCTGAGAGTTGAGAGCTGAGAGCCCGGAGGGGTCGCGCGTGGCGATCATTTCGAAATCTTCAGGTACGCGAGGATCTCGTCGTACAGCCCGCTTTGGTTCGCGTAGAGAGCGTGGTTGCGCGCGGTCTGAAACCAATCGCGAACCGTCGGCTTGTGCCGCTTGATTGCCTCCAGAAGATCGCGGACCGTTAGAGGCTGCAATTTTCCAGCGCGCATCGCCTCGCGGAGCTTGTCCTCGACCGCGAGATCGACGACGGCCTTGAGATCAGCGCCGGAGAAGCCGTCGGTTTTTTTGGCCAGGGCCTCAGCGTCGATTTCGCCCACGGGTTTGCCCTTCAACAACAGGCGTAGAATCGCGGCGCGCGCGGCCTCGTCGGGCGGTGGCACGAAGAGGATGCGGTCAAACCGGCCGGGGCGGCGAAACGCGGGGTCGAGGTGCCAGGGCGCGTTGGTGGCGGCGAGGATGAGCACGCCCTCGTTGGACGCCGCGACGCCGTCGAGTTCCGCGAGGAACTGGTTGATGATCTGGCGGCCGCCGCTCTTGAGCATGTCGGTGCGGTTGGCGCCGAGGGCATCGACCTCGTCGAAAAACAGCACGCACGGCCGGTGCGACCGCGCCTGCTCGAAGATCGAGTGGAGATTTTTTTCGCTCTGCCCGATCCACATGTCGAGCACGTCACTGATCCCGACGGCGAGGAATCCCGCTTTGACCTCGCCGGCGGTGGCGCGGGCGAGAAACGTCTTTCCGCAGCCGGGCGGCCCGTACATCAGGATGCCGCCGCCGATCTTTTTGCCGTAGGCCTTGAAGAGCTCCGGCTGCTGCAGGGGCAAAATGATTTTCATCCGCACCTCTTCCTTCACCCGTTCCATGCCCCCGACGTCGGCAAAGGCGAGAGTGGGGCGTTCTGGCTCTTCCGCGAACGAATCGGCGGGCAGGTCGCCGGTCGGAAGGCGTTCGCGGGAATCGCCGTCGGGGCCGCGTGCGTCGTCGGTCGTGCCGAACGACAGGTTTTCCGCGGGCTCCGGTGCGGACGTGGCGGGTTTGTTCCTGGGCAGGGTGGGGGCGGGACGCTTGGGCAGGTGCGGCGCGAGTTCGGCTTCGAGCGCCGGGTCGGCCAGCGTGGCATCGGCTTCCCTGGCCCGGAGGTATTGCTGCGAGGCGAGGCGAGGCTCGCCGGCGTGGAGGGCCAGACGCGCATGAAGCAACAACGCCCGCGCCGGCGGGTTCGCGCCCTTGACGAGATCCTCCACGATCACGTGGGCCGCGCCGTGTTTTCCCTGTTGGAAGAAAGCCGCCGCCAGTCCGAGTTTCGCGACCACGCTACGCGGCTCGATCGCCAGCGCGCGTTTGTAGAGCACCTCGCCTTCCGCGAAGCCGCCGTTGCGCAGCACGGTTTCGGCGACGTGGAGGAGCAGCGGGGCGTTGTCCGGCGCGAGACGCAGGGCGTCACGCAGAGCGGGCGGGACCAGCGGAGAGTCGAGCGGATCGGGCATCAGACTGACTCAACGCGCTCTCCGGCGGCGCGCCGAGCTTTTTTGGGCGGCAACTAGCGGCAGGAACGGTTATTTCGCTGCCTCGACCTTGCGCGTCGGCAGGCCGGCGGCCGTCCAGTCCTTGAGGCCGCCGGCATTGGCGGCGTCGACGCCCTTTTCCTTCAGGGCGTTGGCCACCGAGGCCGCCCGGCCTCCGCCGCGGCAATACAGGATGATTTGCTTGCCCTTGTTTTGGGCGAGGAACTCTTTCCATTTCTTCTGATCGCCGTCGAAGTCGCTCTTGGGGAGCAGCACGGCGGGCTTGGCGACGCCGTTCTCGGCATATTCCGCGGGCTCGCGACAGTCGACGAGCACGGCTTTGCCTTCGGCGACGAGCTTGGCCGCGTCCTTCGCCGCGATTTTCGGCGCCTCAGCAGCGAAGGCCTGAGAAGCGAGGGTGAACACGGCGAGCGAAAACAAGACGGTACGGAGATTCATGGGATTGGACGGAACAATGGTGAATGGTTAAAGGGTGTGCAAACCCTCTGATAGAAGAAGCCCGGAGCAGAATCACCCCTGACAGGTCTCGTCCATGATGCGCACGATCGTGTCCTCGACCTCCTGCGCCGCCCCGGCCGCGCCGGCGACTCCGAACATCGTGAGCAGCGCGGTGGGTTTGATCGTCGCGAGCACGGTGCGACCGCCCTCTTCGTATACGGAGATCCGGCAGGGCAGCGCCGTCGAAATTTCGATGGCCTGACTCAGGACGTCGCGGGCCTGTTGCGGATTGCAGACCTCGATCACGCGGCATTCGCGGTGGAACGGCACGCCCTTGCTTTCCATTTTTTCCCGGAGGTTGTGCGTGGCGAGCACGCCGAATTTGAGCCGGGTTGCGATTTCCGGCAGCCGCTGGCAGACGGTTTCCAAGGGCAGGGTGGTGGAGCGGGTGAGGACGAGGTTGGTGTTCATGAGAAATTGGGTGATCGAGGAAAGGAGGCCGGCCGCGATTTACGTGCTGTTGAGGGTGGTCCCGGGTTTTCGGGCGAGCACCTGCACCACAGCGGCGCGTCCGGTGTGGCCGGTGCCTTCAATCACGTCGCGTTCGCATTCGCGGGCGATGATCAGTTCGAGGCCGGCCAGTTCGTCGCGGAGCGCGGCGAGAGTCATCAATAGCGCCGGGTCCTTGGGGCCGCCGGTGCCGAAGGCGAGTTGAGCGGGCGTGTAGGCTTCGAGGATAAAGACCCCGCCCGGCTGCAGTCCGGCGACGACCTGCGCGTTGACCGAGCGGCGCAGCGGTGGCGGAAAGTGCGCGAAGATCGCCACGATTCCCGACCACGCTCCGGGCGTGATTACGAAATCCGTGATGTCGGAAACCACGGAGGTGAGCGTCACTCCCCGGTCTGCCGCGAGCCGCGCGGCCTTGGCGAGTCCGACGCCGGACTGATCGACGGCGGTGACTTGGTGCCCGAGGCAGGCGAGGTGCACGGCGTTGCGGCCTTCGCCCTCGGCGAGGCAGAGCACGGGACCGGCGAGGATTTTTTCGGCCACAGAGGCGAGAAACGTGTTGGGCTCGGTGCCGAAGACGTAGTCGCCGACCGCGAAGCGTTGGTCCCAGAAGGACTTCATGTCTTTGATGAGGGAATTGGTCAGACGTTCACGGCCATGCTGAACGCGCGGGAGAATTTTTCCGTGATGGGGTGTCGCAGGCCGAGGTGGCGGAAAATCGCGACGACCACCGCCTTCGCCTGGCCGCTGTCGTAGCCGGGTTTGGCTTCGAGGACGGTGATGAGCTCGGTGAGGCCGGCATCGAAGGATTCGCGGCGGAGTTGCGCGAGAGCGGAGAAATAACGCGTGCGCAGCGGGGTGTCGGGCAGGCGTTGGACTTCGCGGACGGACTGGAACGCAGTGGCGAGCGTCTCGACGATCGCTGCGCCTTCGATCCAGGGCGAGCTGGGCGGCAGCGGCTCGATGAGCGCGAGTGCGGCAGCGGGCTCGGAAAAGACGAGGGCCCGGGCGGTGAGGACGGCGAGTTCGTGGTCGGTGGGCTCGGCAGTTGCGAGTGCCCGCAGGAGTGTTGCCGCCTCCTCCGATCGGCCGGCATGGAGCAACTCCCGGGCGCGGGCCATGGTTTCGCGCTTCGGCGTCGGCAGGTTTTGGGCGAGCCAGGTGCGCAGCTGCGGTTCGGGGAGAGCGCCAGAGAACTCCGCAACCACCGCTCCCCGATGGAAGAGTTTGCAGTTGGGAATGCCGCGAATTTGGAACTGCGCGGCGAGATCGGGGTGCGCCTCGGTGTCGATTTTCACCAGCGCCCAGCGGCCGGCGGCCTCGGCGGCGACCTTCTCCAGGACGGGGCCGAGCATCTTGCAGGGACCGCACCACGCGGCCCAGAAATCCACGAGCACGGGAGTGCGCTGGCTGCGGTCGAGGACATCGGTCTGGAAGTCGGCGAGATCGTGGGACATGATGAAATTTCAGGCGGCGGTGATGACGGAAGGCGCGGCGAGCAGAAGGCCGTCCTCCATTTCGACGTGCCGGTCGAAGACGTCGAGCGAACGATGATCGTGGGTGACGACGAGGACGCCGGCACCCTGTTCGTGTGCCACTTTGCGAAACAGTTCCATCACCTGGCATCCAGCGCGGGAGCGGCTGCGCACGACGACGGAACGAATTGGCGCGCGGACTAAGGTTTCTTGTCGCCGTCTTGTTTTACGGCGCAGGTGCTCAGGCCGAAAGGCACATAGGCGGGGCAGAAACCGACGAACGCGGTGAGCAACGGTCCAACGCCGAGCAGTCCCCACCAATTCTTAAAATAAAAGCCGGCGCCGAGAATCGTGAGGCCGACGATGATGCGGATGATGCGGTCGATGGAACCAACGTTGGCGGTCATGATGATGATGTGTGTGTATGGCGGTGGTTTACTGGGCGGAAAAACGGATGGAGCGAGGCAGGAGCTTCAGCGCGAGGGTTCGACGATCGGCCAACCGGCAGAGGCCCACTCGGCGAGGCTTCCGGCATTGGCGGCGCGAAAACCCTCCGCTGCCAGCACCCGCGCCGCGATGGCCGAGCGCCCGCCGGCTGCGCAATAAAGCAGAAGCTCGCGACCATCGTGGGCGGCGAGAAATGGCTGCCATTGGGCGCGGCCACCGGTGAGATCGGTTAGCGGCAGGAGCACGGCGCGCTCGGCCACGCCAGCGGTCCATTCGGATGGTTCGCGCACGTCGATGAGGACGGCGGAACCGTTGCGGACGCGGTCCAGACAGTCGGTCGCGGCGATGCGAGGGGCGGAAGTGAACATGGATTTGACGAGCTTGAAGGGGTTCATGGGGAGGCGGCGGTGCGGTTGGTCATGAAGTACAGCACCGGTACCGCCATGCGGCTGATGAGCAGGGAGGCGATTTCGCCGAACATCAGACTGATTGCGAGGCCTTGGAAAATCGGGTCGGCCAGGATCACGCTGGCGCCGACGACGACCGCCAGTGCGGTAAGCAACATCGGGCGGAATCGCACCGCTCCTGCCTCGATCACCGCGTCGCGCAGGGACTCGCCATGGGCGCGGCGGAGTTCAATGAAATCGACGAGGATGATCGAGTTGCGGACGACGATGCCGGCGCCGGCCATGAAACCGATCATTGAGGTCGCCGTGAAGAAGGCGCCCAGCGCCCAGTGCGCGGGCAGGATGCCGATCAGCGAGAACGGAATCGCGGCCATTACGACGAGCGGCGTCACGTAACTGCGAAACCACCCGACCATGAGCATGGCGATGAGCACAAGCACCGCGGCAAACGCGAGACCGAGATCGCGAAACACCTCGAGCGTGATATGCCATTCGCCGTCCCACTTGAGCGCGGGCGCCTGGTCGTCGAGCGGGACGTTGAGATGATAGATGGGCAGCGCCGCCTCGGTCGCGCCGAACTTTCGCGCATCAAGCGCCCGGATGGCACGGTCGATGCCGAACATCGCATACGCCGGGCTCTCGATCGCTCCCGCGACATCGGCGGTCACGTAAGTGACGGGCATCAAGTTTTTCCGGTAGAGGGTGTGATCGCCGGTGAGCGTCTCCAATCGCACCAGTTCGGAGAGCGGCACGAGTGGCGCCGCGGGGTCATTGTCGGAGCGCACGTGGAGGGCCAGCAGGGCGGCGGCCTGCGAACGCTTGGCGGCCGGGAGTTCAAAGAGGATCGCGACGTCTTCGCGCTCCGTCGGCACGTGCAGCAGGTCGATGGCCTGACCCTGCGCGGCGAGCGCAAGCGTGCGGGCGATGGCGCCCTCGCTGACACCGGCAAGTGCGGCCTTCGCGCGATCGACGGCGTAGCGAATCTTCAGTTGTTCGGCCTCGACAAACCAGTCGATGTCCACGACGCCCTTCGTTCCCTCCATGATGCCGCGCACCTCGCGGGCGAGCGCGAGGCGCTGCTGCTCATCGGGGCCGTAAATTTCAGCCACGATCGATTGGAGCACCGGTGGCCCGGGTGGTACCTCGGCGACCGCCACCGCTGCGCCATATTTTTTGGCGATCGCTGCGATGGCGGGACGCAACCGTTTCGCGATGGCGTGACTTTGATCGTGACGCTCCGCTTTGCCGACGAGATTGACCTGGATGTCGGCCAGGTTGGGTCCGCGTCGCAGGTAATAGTGACGGACGAGACCGTTGAAATTAAACGGCGCCGCGGTGCCGGCGTAGATTTGAAAGTCGCGCACCTCGGGGGCCGAGCGGATCGATTCCGCCATCTCGCGCGCGATCCGGGTGGTTTGCTCGAGCGTGGTGCCCTCCGGGGTTTTGAGAACGATTTGGAACTCGGACTTGTTGTCGAAGGGCAGCATCTTGATCGTGACCGCACCGGTGAGCACGAAGGCGATGGCGGCGAGCAGCAGGATTCCAATCGTCCCGAGGAACGTCCAGCGCCAGCGCGCCCGGTCGAGCAGCGGCGCCATCACGCGGTAATACAGGCGGGTGAACCAGTCGCCGGGGGGCGCGGAGTGTTTATCATCCATTGGATGACTGGGAGTGGCGTGGCGGCGCAGCACCCGGATCGCGGCCCACGGCGTGATGGTGAACGCGATCGCGATGGAGAAAAGCATCGCCGCCGTCGAGCCGATGGGGATCGGCCGCATGTACGGGCCCATGAGGCCACCGACGAACGCCATCGGCAGAATCGCCGCGATTACGGCCCAGGTGGCGAGGATGGTGGGGTTGCCGACTTCGTCGACCGCTTCGAGTGCGATCTGACCGATGGCCTTTTTCTCCGCTCCGGGAAGGCGCGTGTGGCGGACGATATTCTCCACAACGACAATCGCGTCGTCCACGAGGATGCCGATCGAGAAGATCAGGGCGAAGAGCGTGATGCGATTGAGCGTGTAACCGTAGAGATAGAAAACGAGGAGCGTGAGGGCGAGGGTCGAGGGAATTGCCAGCAGCACGACGAGCGATTCGCGCCAGCCGAGGAAGAGCAGGATGAGCACCGCGACACCGAAGACCGCGATGCCCATGTGCAGGAGAAGTTCGTTGCTCTTTTCGGCGGCCGTGTGGCCGTAATCGCGTGAAATCGTGAGACCGACATCCGCCGGCAGCAGCGTGCCGCGCAGCGCTTCCACCTTGGCGAGCACGGTGTTGACGACATCGATGGCGTTGGCGCCGGGGCGTTTGGCGAGGCTGAGGGTGACGGCGGCCTCCACTCCAGGCGTGCTGGCACTGCCGTGCAGGACGTAGTTCGCCGGCTCCTCGGCCGTGTCGGAAATGGTCGCGACCTCGCGCAGGTAGATGGGACGTTGTTCGAAGACACCGACCACGACGGAGCCGATCTCGGCGGTGTCCCGCAGAAACGCCCCGGTCTCGAGCAAGACCTCGGAGTTGGCGAACGGGCGCGAACCGGCGTGCAGGGGGCGATTTGCCTGTTGGAGAAGGGGAATGAGCTGGGCGGCGCTGAGGTTGCGGGCGGCGAGCGCCGCGGGATCGAGCGCCACGCGGACGGCGCGCCGCGTGCCACCGATGAGGTTGGTTTCCGCGACCTGCGGGATCGACTTCACGGCGTCGTCGATCTGGGCCGCGAGCCGGCGCAGCTCAAGATGATCGCGCACGGCGCTGTGCAGCGTGATGGCGAGCACCGGGACGTCGTCAATCGTGCGCGGCTTCACGAGCGGCGGAGTGACCCCGGCGGGGATGCGATCGAAGTTCGCCTGGAGTTTCTGGTTGAGGCGGACGAGGGCGGCCTCGATATCGGTGCCGACCTTGAAGCGCACGATGACAAGGGAGGCGGCAGGGCTGGATGAGGAATAGAGATATTCCACTCCGGGAATTTCCCAGAGGAGCTTTTCCATCGGCCGCGTCACGCGGTTTTCCACCTCGCGGGCGGTCGCGCCCGGCATCCCCACCATCACATCGACCATCGGCACCTGAATCTGCGGCTCCTCTTCCCGCGGGAGCATGAACACGGCGAAGAGGCCGAGCAAAATCGAGGCGATGACCGCGATCGGCGTGAGCTTGGAATCGACGAAATATCCTGCGATGCGTCCGGCGAGGCCGGGACGCGGGCCGGGATCGGCCGGAGTGGACGTGCCGGTTTTCACGGTGCGATTTCGATGGGCTGTCCGTCGTGCAGGGACGCGGGCGGTGCGATGACCACGCGGTCGGCGGCATCAAGGCCGGAGACGATTTCCATCTGGTCGCCGCGGGTGGCGCCGGTCCGGACGAGTCGGAGGCTCGCGCGGTTCCGATCGCCGACGGCGAAAACCCGTTCCATCTGGCCGAAACGGACCACCGCCCCGGAGGGAACGAGCAGGGCCGCCGTCGAACCGCCCGGGAGGAAAACCCGGGAAAACTGCCCCGGACTCACCTGCGTGCCGGTGGGAACGGTGAGTTTCGCCGTGCGACTGCGGGCGACTGAGTCGGAGGCGGATGAAATTTCTGCGATGGTGGCGTGGAAACGAAGTCCGCCCGGCATCGTCTCCACCTGGAGGGTGTTCCCCACGGCCAGGGGGGCGGCGAGAGATTCTGGCAGACCGACCTCGATTTCGAAAGCGTCGCGGCCGTCGATTTGGACGAGAGGTGCTCCGGCGGAGGCGAAGTCTCCGGCCTCGACGTGTTTTCGAGCGATGGTGCCGTTGAACGGCGCCCGCACCGTGGCGTAGTCGAGAAGGGTTTCGGCCTCGCGGAGCGACGCCTGGGTCTGGGCGAGACGATCCTCCAGCAGCTTAACATTGTCCTTGGTGCCGGCCCCCGTCGCGAGCAGCCCGCGTTCACGGGTGAGCTCGCGTTCCACCTGCGCGAGTTGAGCGCGGACCTGGACCACCCGCGCCGAGACGTCCGCCGCGGAAATCGTCAGCAGGACATCTCCCGCGCGGACGGTGTCGCCCAGCCGGAGGGACAGGGTGGCAATGGTGCCGGAGAGCCGGGCCGCGACGGTGGCACGTTGCACGGCCCGGACCGTGCCGGTGGTTTCGAAGATTACCGGGAGCGAAACGCGCTGCACCGCCGCGACCTGGACGCGCACGGTCGGCAATGCCACCTCCGCTGCAGTAGCGGGCTCCCGACGGCAGGAACTGGTGAGCGCGACCGCGACGAGGCCGGCCAGAAGGGCGATGGAGGCATTCACGTGCGGTTCAGTTCTGATGGCTGCGACCGCCCCAGTGAATGATGCCCTGATCGTCCAGCCAGCCGAGTTTGGAGAGCAGGATGCTCGGGGGGCAGAAGCCGGTAAACGCCGACTGGATGAGGTTGACGGCGGCGAAGGTCGGAAGCAGCAGCCACCACGGACTCACGAAGTGGGCGAGGGCGACGCCGGTGAGGACCACGGTGCCGGCCATGATGCGGATGAGTGATTCGATTTTCATGGGAAGAGAAGTTAGGGTTGCTTAATATGCGCATATACGCATATAGTTGAAAGCATGTCAAGCATCTGTCTCGATCCGCGCATGGCCAAGAAGCTCCCCCTGTCGGACCAAGCCCTCGAACTGGTGGCGCGGCGTTTCGCCGTGCTGGCGGAGCCGATGCGACTGCGGCTGATCCAGGCGCTTTTTGCCGGTGAGATGAGTGTGGGCTCGCTTGTGGAGGCGGTCGGCGGCACCCAGGCGAACGTCTCGCGCCACCTGCAGACTCTGACTCAGGCGCACATCCTCACGCGGCGGAAGGAAGGTCTGCAGGTGTTTTACGCCATCGCCGATCCGTCGATCTACAAATTGTGCGAGCTGGTGTGCGGCAGTTTGGAAAAACAGCTCACGCGGCAGGCGGAGTCGCTCGGCGGGGCCCGCTAGCGCTGCGCATGGCCCACAAGAAATGACGGGACTTTCGGTGCGAGCTCGGCTAAGCCAACAGGGATGAAGCTTACAATTCCCATCAAGCAACGGCTGGCCCAACCCGAAAACATGACGATGGTTCGTAAATTGATCGGAGCGAAAC